>JADDQD010000181.1 GCA_016781555.1 Pseudomonadota bacterium
AGGCGGAGATCGAAAGCGCAAAGCCAAGCACCATTGTACAGGGGTCCGTCGAGAGGTTCTTCGCCTGGATCAGCCGCAACAGGCGGCTCTGGAAGGTCCCGGAGGCGACGCTGACCTCCGCCAGAGCCTTCCTCTACGCCGCCTCCGTCATGCTCCTCACCCGCCGATTGGCACGCGCTTCATGAGTTTCGGTCCAGACTCTGAGCTCGAGTTTGGCCAATTTCCTGGATGTGAGCGGGTTGGGTGACGAAGCGGGCGTGACGGCTAGGTAGGAGGTGTCCCGGCCAAGAGACACCATCATGCCACAGCTGCCCGCCCGCTTCGCCGGTATCATCATCGCGTTTGCGCCCCTGTTCGTCCACCGCTCCTGGAGGCACGCTTAGGTTCTGCTCATCGGCGCGATCCTGGCGCCAGGCCAGAGGACCGTGGCGAGCCTGCTGCGGATCGCGGGGCTCAGCCGCGAGCGGCACTTCGTGAACTACCATCGCGTGCTGAGCCGGGCGGCATGGTGCCCACGCGCTGGCGCTCGCATCCTTCTCGGGCTGATCGTCGACGCTTTCGTGCCGGACGGTCCGCTCGTGATGGCTGTCGACGACCCCATCGAGCGGCGGCGCGGCCGGCGCATCAAGGCCAAGGGCATCTATCGTGACCCGGTGCGCTCCTCGGAGGCGCACTTCGTCAAGACGAGCGGCCTGCGCTGGATGAGCCTCATCCTGGTCACCGACAGCGCCTTTTCCGCCCTGCTGTTCCTCGATGCCATGCGTCAGGCCGGGGTCACAACGATCACGCGCCTGCGCTTGGATGCGGCACTCTACAAGCCGGCACCTATTCGGCTGCCCGGCACAGTCGGACGCCCACGCAGGAAGGGAGCTCGTCTGCCCACGCTGGCGCAGGTTCTCGCAGCCAAGAGCACGCCCTGGCAGAGCGTGCATGTGCCGGGGTGGTATGGAGCCGGCGAGCGCATGATCGAGATCGCCTCGGCAACAGCCGTCTGGCAGCACGCAGGCCTGCCGGTCGTGCCCATCCGCTGGGTGCTGATCCGCGATCCTCTCAACCGCTTCGCGCCTCAGGCTCTTCTCTGCACCGACCTGACATGTGACCCGGCCCGGATCGTGGGCTGGTTTGTGCGGCGCTGGCAGGTCGAGGTCACCTTCCACGAGGCCAGGGCGCACTTGGGTGTCGAGACGCAGCGGCAGTGGTCGGACAAAGCCATTGCCCGCACGACACCCTGCCTGCTCGGGCTGTTCTCGATCGTGACGCTGATGGCGGGGCGCCTCCCGGCCCGCGAACGGCGGCAGGTTGCGGACACAGCATGGTACCGCAAACAGCAGCCGACCTTCAGTGACGCCCTTGCCGCGGTGCGCCGGGCGACCTGGCGCGAACAGGCTTTCGTCACCTCACGCCGCAGAAGCCACAGTACAAAAGTCCGCTTCGCCCTGCCGGACGCTTGGGCCTACGCCCTCTGCCACGCCGCCTAAAGGGCCAAACTCGAGCTGAGACAGTCGGGACATCCTTTATTGAATTGCGCCTACGGGGGCGGTCGGCTTCGCTAGGCTGAAACGGCCGGGGCGGGCCCATACGATGATATAATACCGGATCCCGGCGGCCTGAACCCGTCGGCTCGAATCTGCCGCCTGGCCTGCGGCATCCACAAGGAGTCGCGCTCACCGCGACAGGGCATAAATCGTCTGATATATTGCGGTACTCGGCGGCCCAGTCCATATCAACCTTGTAGAAACTGGCCAAGCCCAAAATCCTTTGTGACAACTAGCTTTACCAGCTGGGCTAGTCTCTGCACACTATCCAGGCTCCCCCGGCGGCAGACGTCAACGTCGCAATGCAAGGACCGCGCTTATGTTCGGTAAAAGAAGCAGTGCTAAAATCTCCATTGGAGATACGGTCACTACTCTCGGACCTCAGGCCGAAGCCTTATCCCACGCTTCAATGCCCAAATCGGAGCTACTGATCGAGGGGCCTGCGGCTTCCGCCGAAAAGCTGAATGAAAGTCGCAGAAACGATCAGCATTTTGAACTCAAGAAGCAGATTGTAGCAACCTTACTCGATATGGTCGACGCCGCGCAACTTGCCCGTCTCGACGCAGAACAGGCACGGCGGGAGATCGGCGACATCGTCTCCGAGATTGTCACCCAGAAGAAAGTTGTATTGTCTACGACAGAGCAGAACCATCTTTTGCAAGATGTATGCAATGATGTCCTGGGTTTTGGACCCTTGGAGCCCTTGCTGGCGCGCGACGATATCGCCGATATCATGGTGAACGGCTGCGAGCGCATCTTCATTGAGGTCGGCGGCAAGATCCGGGAAACGGACATTCGCTTTCGGGACAACGCTCAGCTGCTTAGTGTTTGCCAACGCATCGTGAGCCAAGTCGGGAGGCGGGTCGATGAGTCTTCACCGCTGTGTGATGCTCGGTTGGCTGATGGTTCTCGCGTCAACATTATCGCGCCTCCGCTGGCGATTGATGGGCCAGCCCTAACGATCCGTAAATTCAAGAAGGACAAGCTGACGCTCGATCAGCTAGTGCGGTTTGGCTCCATTTCGCAGACAGGCGCTGAGATCCTCCAGATTATAGGCCGCGTGCGCTGCAACGTCCTGATCTCGGGTGGGACTGGGTCGGGCAAGACGACCCTTCTGAACTGCCTCACAGGTTATATTGACGATGATGAGCGCATCATCACGTGTGAGGACGCGGCCGAGTTGCAATTGCAGCAGAGTCACGTGGTACGACTGGAGACGCGTCCGCCTAATCTTGAGGGTGAAGGGCAGATCACAATGCGCGATCTCGTCCGGAACTGCCTCCGCATGAGGCCCGAACGTATCATCGTCGGCGAGGTCCGCGGCCCGGAGGCATTCGATCTTCTCCAAGCCATGAACACCGGGCATGATGGCTCTATGGGAACGCTGCACGCGAATACACCTCGCGAGGCCATCTCGCGCCTGGAATCTATGGTGATGATGGGGGGCATTGCTCTGCCGGCGAAGACGCTGCGGGAGATGATCGTGTCATCCATCGACGTAATCGTCCAAGCGTCCCGTCTTCGCGACGGATCAAGGCGGATTACACATATCACTGAGGTCCTCGGAATGGAGGGCGACGTTCCGATCACCCAAGATCTGTTCGTCTGGGAAACCCTTGGTGAGGACAAGAACGGCAGGATTCTCGGCCGGCATCGTTCGACGGGTATCGGGCGACCTCGCTTTTGGGACCGAGCCCACTACTACGGTGAGGAAAAGCGACTCGCGGCAGCTCTTGATGCAGCAGAGCTAGTAGCAGCCTGACGATACATTCCTCTTGGGATATCCCACTGGCGCTATTTATGCGAACCGCAGCACAGGTCTCACGACATGATATCCTCCGCCGCTTTGCCCATCTTTATTTTCCTGCTTGCTGCATTAAGCATCGGAGGACTCCTAACGGCTGTATTCTACTCAGGGGTTGCAGCAGGATCTCCCCTCGACAGGAAACGGACCGCAGTAGTAGCTCCCCGTCAGCGGGCAAACCTTGGAGCGCCTCGCGGCGGCAGCGCCCGCAAGCGTTCTGTCGAAGACACCCTGCGGGAAGTGATTGAAACACAGGCGTCCGCAGCTAAGAGTAGAAAGCCAACCCTTCGGGTACGCCTACGGCAAGCGGGGCTCACCTGGTCGAACCGCGTCTACTACTCGGTTTGTGCTATTGTCGGTAGCATCTCTGTCCTGCTAGCTCTCCTTATCTTCAGGATCGAGACCTTCTCTGCCATTGCATTCAGCGCGACCGCTGCCTTACTGCTCCCACATCTGTATGTAGCATGGAAACGCAAGAGCCGCTTCAAGGCCTTTACAACTGAATTCCCGACTGCCGTTGACCTGATTGTGCGCGGTATCAAAACAGGCCTCCCTGTGGTTGACTGCTTCAAAATTGCCGCCTCGGAGGTGCAGGAGCCCGTCCGAGGTGAATTCAAAATGATGGTAGAGGACCAAACCTTGGGGCTGCCTATCCACGAGGCTGTTCAGCGTATGGCGGAGCGCATCCCAATAGCGCCCGCCCGCTTCTTTGCCATTGTCATCGCCATTCAGAGTCGCACTGGCGGAAATTTATCTGAAGCGCTCAGCAATCTTTCTAAAGTATTGCGCGAACGTAAAAAGATGGAAGCAAAGATTAGAGCTGTGAGCTCTGAAGCAAAAGCATCAGCAATGATCATTGGATCGTTGCCTGTAATTGTTGCCGGCATAGTGTATCTTACATCGCCCGATTACATTATGCTTCTATTCTCAAGCCTGCAAGGGAACTTGGTGTTGGCGTGCAGTGGATTGTGGATGCTTGTGGGCGTGTTCGTGATGCGCAAGATGATCAATTTTGAAGTCTAGGGAATTGTAGTGATGATGTCTTCCGTGAACACAGACGCACTTGTCGCCTGCATGGCAGCACTGTCGACGTTTCTAGCATGCATAGTCGTTTCGTGGCCCTACATCTACACTGACACGCTCGGTCAAAGAATGCGCCAGGTAGCAGACGAGCGTGCAGCCCTTCGTATCCGCGAACGAAGCCGGCTGGGCGATCAGAAGCTGACCAGTTCGCTCAGGCCTAAGCCAAAAAAGGTGTTTACCGCAATCTTCGAGCGCTTCAATCTGCAGACCCAGGCTGAAGATGCAGACTTGATCCGTCGGCTGAGCATGGCAGGTTATCGCGGTAGAGCGCGGGTGGTCACATTTCTCGCGATCCGACTCATCGCTCCCGTCCTCGCATTTGCAGTGGCTTTACTTTATCTGTTCGTGATCGTGTCGCTGGAACAGCCGGCCATCATGAAGCTTGCTTATGCATTTTTTGCTGCTGCCTTTGGCTATTACCTTCCGGGAATACTGGTCAAGAATCGCACCGTAAAGCGTCAAATGTCGATTCGCCGCGCGTGGCCGGATGCTCTCGATTTGATGCTGATCTGCGTAGACTCTGGTATGTCCGTAGAGGGTGCTCTGCGTAAGGTGGCAGAAGAGATCGGCCCGCAGTCGGTTGAATTGGCAGAGGAGCTCAGCCTGACAACGGCTGAGTTATCCTACCTGCCGGATCGCAGAAAGGCATACGCCAACCTCGCCGAGCGGACTGGCCTAGACGGGGTCAAAGGTGTCGTGACGGGGCTGATACAAGCCGAACAATACGGTACGTCCATCGGACAAGTCTTACGCGTCCTCGCACAGGAGAGCCGTGACGCACGCATGAGCGAGGCGGAAAAGAAAGCTCACTCCCTGCCGCCAAAGCTTACGGTGCCTATGATTCTCTTCTTTCTGCCGGTCTTGTTTGCCATCATCATCACACCTGCCATAATCCAAATTATGAATTTGTAGAGGGTACGTGTTATTACCCACCCCCTCGCTATCACGTGTTTCTCGCGTTGAATCAGCAGGTTACGCCAATATCGAACCGCTA
>JADDQD010000138.1 GCA_016781555.1 Pseudomonadota bacterium
CGAAATGCGCGTGCCCGCGTGCCGGCGGGAGCACAGACGCGAGTCCATCCCATGCCGCGGGCGGCACGACCGCCATCGCGCCGCCGACCGCCACGCGAAGCGCCCTCGGAAGCCGCCTGAGCTGCGCCCACAGCCGCTCAGTCGCGAAATAGCGGTTGTAGCCGCCGAACAGTTCGTCACCGCCGTCACCGGAAAGCGCCACCGTCACCTGCTGGCGCGCAAATGCGCTCACCAGGTGGGTGGGGATTTGCGAAGCGTCGGCGAAGGGCTCGTCATAGATTCTCGGCAGCGCAGGGATGATCGCCTGCGCGTCTCGGTAGCTTACGTAGCGCTCGTTGTGATCCGTTCCGAAGTAGCCGGCGACGTCACGTGCGTAGGCCGCTTCGTTGAAGCCGGTCTCCTCGAATCCGATCGAAAAGGTCTTCACCTTTCCGGGCCAGTGCTTCTGATAAAGCCCTACCACCGTTGACGAGTCTATTCCGCCGGAAAGGAAAGCCCCCACCGGCACGTCAGCTACGGCCTGGCCGCGGATCGCCTGCGCCAGTGCCTCTTCGAGTTGCTCGAGCGCTTCGTTCTCGTCGCTGATCGGATCGGAAAGACCATCGATGACCGCCTGCCGGTAAGACCAGTAATGCTCCAGCTGCAGGCCCCCTTCCCACCGCCCCTCTCCGGGTGCGGAAGACGATCGCCACCCACCGTCCGGGATCCTCAGGATCGAACCCGGCTCCAGCTTGTAGATGGCCTCGTAGATCGAAAGCGGCGTCGGGACGTAGCCGCGGCCGGCGAAGAGGCGCAGCGCTTTGCGGTTGACGGGATTGTCGAACCGCGAGTGCCTTCGGATCGCCTTGAGCTCGGAAGCGAACGCGAAGTCTCCGCCGACCCAGCCATAATAAAGCGGCTTCTCACCGAACCGGTCGCGGCCTAGGTAAAGCGTCCGCTCGCGGCGGTCCCAGAGCGCCAGCGCGAACATCCCGACGGATCGGCGAAGAGCCTCTGAAAGCCCCCAGGCCCCAATGCATTCGACCAGCGTCTCGGTGTCGCTGTGCCCCCGCCAGGGAGTGACGCGCTCCGCCTCGAGCGCCCGACGCAGATCCACATGATTGTAGATCTCGCCATTGTAGCTAAGCACGAACCGCCCATCGGCGGAGGCCATCGGCTGCTTCCCCAGCGGCGAGAGATCGACGACCGAGAGCCGACGGTGGCCAAAGCCCACTCCGGCCTCCCGGTCCCACCACGTGCCCTCATCGTCGGGCCCGCGATGAGCGATGGAGCGCGCCATGTCGAGAAGCAGCTTCGGTTCGAGGCGGCCTGCCGTCAGTATCCCTGCGAAGCCACACATTATCGCCTCACCGCTTGCGCCAAGAGGCAGGGCGCTTGGCCCAGCTGTACGCCTTCACCGCGCGGCGGAGAAGCGGCCCCGGCAGCGCAGCGAGCAGTCGCAGCGAGCGCATCCGCACGCAACTGCGCCTGTGCACGTAACCGAGCCAGTCTCGAGCCTCGCGCGGATTACCGGCATAGATCAACTGCTTGGCACGCCGGAGGAGCACGGCATCCATATACAAGCGGATGTCCTCGTGCATCGCCGAGTAGCGGGCATCCGCCAAAGCATCGTTCAGAAGCTTCAACATGCCGTGATTCAAGGGCCCCTCGCGGGGGATCCCGCTCGTCTGCCCGCTATCGATGAGGCCGCCCGTGTGGATGGTATAATAAGCCGTCACCTTTCGGGTCGCCGCAACGATATGGTCGAGCGCGAATTGAGCCCAGTAGTAGGTATCCTCCCCGGGCCAGAAAAGCGGAAAGCCGGCGGTGCGGAGGAAGGCCTCCCGGCGAACCGCAACGCAGGACGTCCACAATGCCTCCCGGCCGGCCGCCTCCCCGAAATAGTTCATCACGTATCCGGCGGTCGGACCGGGCCGCTTCTGCTCGACCGGCTGCTCCACCGTACGCCGTTCGAACGCTGTCGCGACCGCGTCTGCAGCCGGATAGTTCCGGACGAGCTCTGCGAGCGTGGAGAGATGGTCAGACGCCCACAGGTCGTCGGCGTCCAATAACGCGACCCATTGATGCTGGGCCTCGGCAAAGCCGCGGTTTCGCGCTGCTCCGGGCCCGCTGTTGGCCTGCCGGACAATGCGGAGCCTCGGGCCGAGAAGGTCCTGAATCTCCTCGATGCTGCCGTCAGTGGAGCCATCGTCCACCACGATCACTTCCGACGCTTGGTGATCCTGCGCCAACACGCTATCGATAGCGGCGCGCACGAAAGGCTTCTTGTTGAACAGTGGGATCACCACCGAGAAGGAAACCGTTGGGTTCTGCGTCACGCTGCCAGCCGCTCGTAGAGATGCTCCACCTGGGCGGCGAGACTGTGAAACGTGAAGTCCGAAACCCTCCGGTCGCCATAGGCGACGATCTCCGCCTGGCGCGCGGGGCACGAAAGGATTTCCTCAATCTTGGCGGCCATAGCGCGCGGCTCGTGCGGCGGAAAGTAGGCGGCTTTGCCTTCGGTCAGCTCCCGGAAGACCGGAATGTCGCTGAGCACGATGGGACGGCGGGCGGCCATGGCCTCGAGGATGGGGATCCCGAACCCTTCGTAGAAGGAGGGGAAGGCGACGAGGGCACAAAGGGAGTAGAGGTCGGCGAGCTCCCGATCGCTGACTTCCTTGAGCAGACGCACGTGCCTGGTAAGACCGAGCCGCTCGATTTCGCTGCGTATCTCCCGCTCTCGATCGTCCTGAACCCCGTAGTTACCGACAATGACTAGGGAAATATCGCGTCCCCCTGCTCGGCAGGCCGCAATCGCTTGCAGCAATGCTATATAGTTCTTGCGGATCTCGAGGTGCCCGACCGACAGCACGAACGGGACGGGAATGGATAGGCTAAGCCTCGTAGCTTGGGCGTCCTCTGCCGGGCGCCGGAAGGGATGAGGATCAATGCCGTTGTAGATGGTCGAAACAGCCGCCCCCGGGTGGAATTCGAGGATCTCGGCCCGCATGGTCTGCGAAACTGTCACCACATGATTGGCCTTGGTGAGGGCACCGTGCATGATGGCCCTGTAAAGCGGACGCCGCAACGCAGGCACGTCGCCGAGCACCGGCCGCATGTCGTGGATCGTGAGCACGGTAGGGCAGTTCGGGGCCTTCACAATCGGCAAATAGAAATGCTCGAACACATCGATGCCGTCGGCCGACAGGCGGCGGCGCCAATATGCAGACGCGGTTAAAAACTTGCGGATACTGCGGGTGCTCGGAAAGGGCGTCTTTTCGGCACGGACGTTCGGCGCGCCCTCGAACCACCGGCCGACGCGGCAGTCCGTAGGCTCGTAGACGACGAATTCAAGGTCAGGGCGGCGCCGACTGAGTTCGCGATAGATGCCGAGGAAACGCTGCCGCGCTCCAGACGGTCGGTCGTTGAAGCAGGTGGCATTAAGCCCGACGCGCATCCGAAATTCCTTAACCTAGCCGGCGAGGCCTAACGTTTCGAAGTGCCGGGCGAGAACCGCTTGCTCCTCGAACGGACGCACGGCTTCTGCAAGCTCTTCCTTTGAAATTGGGTTGTCGAGCGCTCGCTCGATCCCGGCTGCCAGTCCAGCGGAATCGCGGACTGGCACGAGATAACCAAAGCGCCCGTTCTGCAGGACCTCCCGTGGGCCCGTTGGACAGTCTGTGGACACGGGCGTACAGCCGCACATCATCGCCTCGACGAGCACGTTCGGCAGCCCTTCCACAGTTGATGACAGAACGAACGCATCCGCGCGCGCGAAATACTTCAGTGGGTTTTGTGTGTGGCCCGGAAGACGCACGAGATCGGAGAGGCCCAACTCCTCGACCAGCCGTTCGAGCTCCGGGCGGAGATCCCCCTCTCCCAGGATCACCAGTCGAACGGGCCTGCCCCCATGCTTTAGTTCGGCCACTGCTCGGATGAGGTCCCCGAAGCCCTTCCACGGCGCCAGACTGCCCGCGCCTACGATCACTGGAAGGGTCTTGTGGGTGAACCACGTATCGTCCAGCCGCTCTCTCATCTTTTCTCTCGATGCCGCATCGACCACGACGTTGTAGACGTCTATGTGCCGCGGGTTCCTGAACACGCTGCGATATTGGTCAACCATATCGCGCGACACGCAGGTGAGCGCGTCCGCCCGCCACATCAGTGCGCGCATCACCTGCTTCAGTATCCAGCGCTTCGTGAACGGTGTGTTCGAGTAGGTGTCGAACGGGGTCACTCGGCATGAGCCACTGATCTTTGCTTTTGAGCGAGCAAGAATCGCCGCGAGCATCACGACCGCGTTGAGGTGATCCTCGGCGGAAAAAATTACATCAGGCTTCGCGCTCCTGAGATAGCGCCACACAGGAACGACCATCCCGCGCACCTTCGGCTGACCGAGTGTAATGAGGTTCACGCCCGGGGATTCGGGCACGGTGAGACCCGGCAGGACATAGCCGATCACTAGGTCCACCTGATGGCCGGCCGCTGCAAGCGCGCGGGCGAACCGAACCTGAGCCAGTGGTACACCGGCTATGGAGAAGCGGGGGGTGATGACAGAAACCTTCATGCTAGCCCTTCAGCGACAGCACTGTTCAGCCGAAGACACGACGGAAGCGGCTCAGGACCGCTGCTCCAGAATAATGTTCCTCGTACATGTCCCGCAGTTGCGGGTCGAAGGCCAAAGGCGGCTTGATTTCAATACCTCTGATCGCTGACACGAAGTCTTCCCTTGTGTCACAGACCCAGCCCGCTTGGCTCACGACATGCTCGTAGCCCGAGAAAGCTGCACTCGTGCCTACGATCTTCTTCCCAAACATCAGGGCTTCCGCAACCTTGGTCTTCATGCCCGACCCATCGAAAATCGGTGCGACCACCGCCTTGGCATTGAGGTACCACTCGCCCAAATCGTCCACCGCTCCGACGACCTCAACCTTTCCATCGCGCTCAAGCCGAGACTGCATTCGTTCCATGCCTCTTCCAACAATGCAGGTCTTCATTCCAATCTCCGGCACGACGTTGTCGACGAACCACGCAATGCCGGCTTCATTCGCGTAGAAGGCTCCACCGACGAACAGAAGATAATTTCGGCCATTGAGGGCACGCGCCGCATCGGAGCCTCGATCGAGTTTATCGTGCAGCGCCATAGGCAGGATATCGGTCGCAGGCCGCCCATAGAGGCGCGCCAGCAGGCGGCTGTCGCGCTCGCTGAGGGTGATGAGCCGGTCGCTGTGGCGGACGGCGCTCCGCTCGGCGAGGTAATTTGCAATAAGCACCCCGAGAGCGCGCACGCTCCTGCGGGTTCGGAGCGAGCCTAGGAAGAAGCGAGCCTCGACGTTGTGGAAGAAGGTCAGGACTTGGAGTTTAGGCAGGTGCTTCTTCACCGCCCGGGCGAGCACGCCAAGGTTTGACCCATCGAGGTAGATCCGGTCCACCTTTGCTGCCTCGAGGCT
>JADDQD010000212.1 GCA_016781555.1 Pseudomonadota bacterium
AGCCCTCTGTGCCGCTTAGTTGGCCTAGAACGAAAGTAGCCGGGTCGGCCAATGTCCCTCCTCAAGGAGATCACTGATGCCGAAGGTCTACGTCATCTACGAGAACAGCACCTGGGTGGAGTCCCTGCGAGATGCCGCCGCGGAGCTCGGGACACCCTTTGAGGAGTGGTTCCTGGATCAGGGCGTGCTCGACTTGCGCTCCGCCCCGCCCGAGGGTGTTTTCTACAATAGGATGATTGCCTCCTCCGATAAGCGCGGTCATCACTTGCCGCTGAATACACGGGCGCGGTCCTGGCTTGGCTCGAGCGCCACGGACGCAGGGCCCTAAACGACACTCGAGCCTTGCGGCTCGAGATCAGCAAGGTGGCACAATACGAGGCGCTGGCCGCCTTTGGGGTTCCGACCCCAGAAACCCTGGCCATTGTTAGCAAGGAGCACATGCCGGCAGCGGCCGAGACGCTCGGACTCCCGCTGGTCCTCAAGCATAACCGTGGCGGTAAGGGGCTCGGCGTGCGGCTGTTCCTGAGCCGAGCGGCCCTGGACGAGCATCTTGCCTCGTCTGAGTTCGAGGCGCCGGTCGACGGCACCACGCTGGTGCAGCGCTACATTCAGGCGCCAGAGCCCTTCATCACGCGGCTCGAATTCGTCGGCGGACGCTTCCTTCATGCGGTTCGCGTCGACACGAGCCAAGGCTTTGAGCTCTGCCCTGCAGATGTCTGCCAAGTGGATGCGGCCGCGATTGGTTCAGCTGCCTGCCCGGCTATAGCGCCCTCGGATAAGTTCAGGGTCATCCCCAGCTTCCAGAGCCCACTTATCCCCACTCTCGAGTCATTCCTCGCCGCAAACGGCATCGGCATCGCGGGGATCGAGGTCATTCTGGATGCTGAGGGCCGTGCTTTCATCTATGACGTTAACACCAACACGAACTACAATCCGGACGCAAAAGCCTGGGCAGGGGTGTTCGGGATGCGGAGCATCGCCCGTCACCTCAATCACCTGCTGAAAGGCCGCGAGGTTTCGCGGGCTGCCTAGCTGGGGGCACATTCAGCCTTGTAATTCCACGCTGGGAGAGCTGCGTATGTAAGCCGCAGCCTACCTTCAGCGATTCCCTGGCCGCGGTGCGCTGGGCGATCTCGCGCGAACAGCCTTTAGTCACGTCACACCGCAGCGGCCACCGCTCAAAACTCCGCTTCACCTTGCCAGAGCCTAGGTCTACGCTCTCTGCCACGCCGCCTGATGGCCAAACTCGAGGTCAGCCCCCATTCATGTCGCCAGTACCTTTCCATGATTCGGTTCCGGCCGTACCCGCTGTTTCCAGGTGGTGGACTCTCGTGCTAGCCGTCAGCAAAGACAATCTTCCTTCCCGGCCCCGATCGTGGATCTGGCTAGATTCGTCAAATGTTGACACCACAACCGACGGAATCTTAGAATCGGGCTGCGAAAAGGTCACAGCATGCCTCGATCAGTGCGTTGCGTTCTCATGCGCGGAGGAACCAGCAAAGCGGTATTCCTCAGGGGGGCGGATCTGCCCGGTGCCGAAGACGACCGCGACAGGATGATCCTCTCCATCTTCGGCTCTCCAGATCGGCGGCAGATAGACGGGTTGGGGGGCGCCGATCCGCTCACCAGCAAGCTTGCGATCATCGGTCCGCCGCCGCGCGGCCTCGCACGGGCCGCCGACACTGACGTCAGCTACACATTTGGTCAGGTGAATGTCGTCCGCCCCGAGATCGATTGGCGCAGCTTGTGCGGCAACATCTCGGCCGCCGTTGGCGCCTATGCGATTTACGAGGGCTTTGTCGAGCCGGTTGCTCCGCTCACAATAGTGAAGGTGTACAACTCCAACCTCGATCGCGTGCTCACAATTGAGGTTCCGGTCGAGAACGGACGCCCGATGGAAGAAGGCTATTATACGGTTCACGGTGTTCCGGGCACAGGCGCCAGGATCGTCGTAGACTTCGCCGACACCGCCGGCGCGTCCGCGGGCGCTTTGCTCCCCACCGGGAGACCCTCCGACATTCTCGCCATCCCCGGCTTCGGCGACATCGAGGCCTCGCTTGTCGATATCGGCAATGCCCATGTCTTCATAAGAGCTGGCGACATCGGTCTGAAAGGGACGGAAACCGTTGCGGAGATCGATCAGAACAAACCGCTTGCCGCCCTGCTCGAGTCCATCAGGGGTGCCGCAGCCGCGCGGATGGGCATGGTGTCTGCCCTCGAGGAGGCTGCCGATGAAAGCCCGGCCACGCCATTAATCGGAATCGTGAGTGTGCCTGCGGGCTACCAGGATGTGATCGGCGCCCGGATGATTGCGGCAGAGGATGTCGACCTGGTTTCCCGGCTGATGTTCATGCAGCAAACGCACAAGGCCTACGCCGCCACCAGCACGGCCTGCACGGGAGTCGCCAGCCAGATCCCGGGCACGGTGGTGTTCGAAATAACCCGCCCCGAGGCGCGCACTGCCCTTCGCAACCGGTGCGAGGTGCGCATCGGGCATCCGGCGGGAGTGATCGAGACCGAGACCGAATTGGAGATCATGGCGGGCGGTTTCGCGGTGCGGCGCGCCACGGTGAGCCGGACGGCGCGGCGTATCATGGAGGGGTATGTCTTCGTTCCCGAGGTCTCTCCCGCGTCGTTACGTGGCGCGCCGCTGGGCACCGGACCACGCGATCATGATATCGAGCCGCCGAGCGGGCGATCGTAGGTCGGGATGGGTTCAAGCCCGATCTTCCGCGCTTCGGCAAAGAGCGGTTCGAGATCATCCTTCGGGTAGGGAATCCCGCTCCGGAGGCGGCGTGCCTCCTGCCGGGCCTCCGGCTCTCCGGGCGTCAAGATCTCGGTGAATCCCTCGGCAGGTGGAGACGACCGGACCCGCTCAAACAGTACGTCCATGCGCGCACGGTACTCGTCCAGGCCAACGAAAAGGTTGGGCTTCATGGCGAGGAAGAAATGGCCCACATTTTGCGGCGCGTCGAAGCTCTTGTACTGGTCTCTGACGTCGCCAGCGAAAGCGGCGCCGGATAGCACGCCGCCGAAAATGTCCATCAGCATCGCAAGCCCGGAGCCTTTTGGACCGCCCATCGGCAGCACGACGCCCTCAAGCGCGCGCGCTGGGTCGGTAGTCGGGCGCCCGTCCGCGTCGAGGGCATAATCCGGAGGGATCGCCTGACCGAGCCGGAGCGCCTTTCGGATCTTGCCGCGGGCGGCGACGCTTGGCGCCATATCAAGGATGAAGGCGCCTTTCTCCCCGCCCGGAGCGCCGGCGGCAAAGGGGCTTGTGCCAAGCAGCGCCTCGCGCCCACCCCAGGGCGGCATGGCACGGGACGCATTGGTGAAGACCAGCGCCACAAAACCCGCTTCGACGGCTTGGAGAAGATAGCTCGCCGCCATGCCGAAATGGGTGCTGCGCTTAACGGAGACGATGCCGATTCCGGTGGCGCTCGCCAGGTCCATGGCCTCCGCCATGGCTCGCGTCGCCACCACAAATCCGAAGCCGTTCTCACCGTCGAGATGGGACACCGCAGGCGTGATCCTCCGCGGCTGAAGGGATGGGCGCGGGTTGATGAGGTTCCGGCGGAGCCGATCCAAATAACCAGGTAGCCAGGCAATTCCGTGGGTGTCGACGCCGCGCAGGTCGGCGCGAACCAAGCAATCGGCGGCGATCCGTGCGTCGTCCTCAGTGAGCCCATGTGCAACCAGCAGCGCGGCGACGAAGGCTCGGACCTCCGAGGGTGATGCATAGAGCGTTTCTACTGTGATGTGTTGGTTGCTAGTCATCTTGACGCCTCAGGAGTTCATGGGCGTAGGGGCAGTCCAGCTGCCGCCCACTCACAGGTGGTCAGATCAAGCCCGCAACGCCGAGCACGGAGGCTGCTGCCAGGACGAGCAGCGGATTGACACGGGTCAGCAACAAGCAGGCCGCGCTTGTGGCGGTCACGAGGTAGCTCAGCCAACTCGCGCCGGCGGCTGTCGTCAGGAGCCACGCACTTGCCGTGATCAGGCCGACAGTGATCGGGACGATGCCGCGCTCGAACGTCCGGTACCAGCTGAGGTCCCGCCACCGCTGCCACAGACGGGATGCCCCGTAGGTAAGCACGAAGGCTGGCCCAGTCATGCCCGCGGTCGCTACCACTGCGCCCTGCAGCCCGGCGACCTCCCAGCCAATCAGGGTAATCACCATGATGTTGGGTCCTGGAGCGGCCTGAGCGAGTGCGAACAGGTTCGCAAAGGTTTCGCTTGACATCCAGCCATGCACGTCCACCACCATGCGGTGGATCTCCGGGAGCACCGCGGACGCGCCGCCGACCGTCAAAAGCGAGAGGAGCGCAAACTGGATCGCGAGTTCGGCCAGAACTCCACGCTCGCTCATCGGCGCATCAGCCAAGCGGCTGCGATGCTCGGTGGCACCAGTGCGAGAAGAGTCCAGAGCAGGGGAAGTCGCCAGACCAGAACAGCGCCGACGACGAGAACTGCGAAGACGATTGCCCGGGGATTTCGGCGCAAGGGGTAAGCCATTTTAACCGCCATCGCGACGATCAGGCCCGCGGCCGCAGCGGAGACGCCGCGGAATGCCGCCTGCACGGGCTCGAGATGACCATAGCCGCTATAGAGCATCGCAAGCAGCAGGACCAGAATGACAGGCATCACGAGGAGGCCCGTGAAGGCCGCGACTGCGCCTGGCAGTCCGGCGAAGCGAGACCCGACGCAGATCGAGACGTTCAGGATATTGCCGCCGGGCAGGAACTGGCAAAGCGAGAGGATGTTCGTGAATTCTTCCTCAGTCAGCCAGCGGCGCCGTTCGACGAGCATGTGTCGGGCGAAGGGGAGGGCGCCCCCGAAGGCCGACAGGCCGACCCCGGCGAAGGATTTGAAGAGGTCACGAGCGGTGACGTTCGGCGGCGCGACGTGTGATCCCCTCGGGTGTCTCTGCTGCATGCGCGGCGTGCTCCTCTCAAGGGTTCGGTGCGAGAAGGGCAAAAAGCTGAAGGACGTCTTCAGTGTCGAGGTCGCAGAGGCCCTTCGTTCTCTCAGTGACTTGCTGGGCGTGAGCGGGGGGAAGAACCGAGTCGAGACAGTCCCGTGCTTTTGCGGCAAGGAGGCTCCGATCCGCCGGACGTCCCCAGATCCCCGGCGGGCCGTCGCAATGGCCGGGAACCGTATGGCCGCCTTCGAGGGTCACCTCGATGTCGAGGCGCATCCGGTCGAAGCGGCCCTCCCGCGACGCGTCGGGGTCGATCTCGATCCGTTCGAGGAGGCTGCACAGGTCGGGTGCGAAACGCCGCTCGTCGGTGAAGCTGTGCACGGTGACTTCCCCATCGAGGAGGGCGACGGCTGCCGTGTACTGGAAGCTGAATTTTCCGGCGAGCCCTGTGGCGGGCGACTTGCGATCCACATAAGGCATGGGAGGCGATACGATGCGCACACG
>JADDQD010000189.1 GCA_016781555.1 Pseudomonadota bacterium
CGGGAGGAGAAGACCGTGCGGCCCCCCACGACGATCTCGCCGGCGTCGGGGGTCTCCAAGCCGGCAATGCAACGCAGGAGCGTGGTCTTGCCGCAGCCCGACGGGCCGAGCAGCGCCACGAAGTGGCTCGGCGGGATGACGAGATCGACGCCTTTCAGGACGTCGGCCTGGGCGAAGCGCTTCAACAGCTTGCGGATCTCGATGCCGTTGTGCATGCCGCGCGCTCCTGAGACCATCCTACCCGTGACCGCCCTGCGTCATGCGGGTGAGCCGCCAGATGATCACCTCGCCGATGACGGTGATGGCGGCGACCACCAGGACGATGGCGTTGCTGAACTGCTCGAGGTTCTGGCTCGTGTATTGCAGTCCCAGGGTCATCAGCACCTGGGTCGAGGGCGTGATCAGCAGGATGAAGAGCGACAGTTCGCGCATCAGCCCGACGAAGCACACCATCACGGCGGAGACCGCCCCCGGGACGGCCAGGGGCAGGATGATGCGCCGGAAGCGCTGGAACCAGGAGGCGCCCTGCAGCTGCGCGGCCTCCTCGAGCTCGGTGCCGATCTGCGCGACCGCGCTCGCGCCCATCCGCACGCCGTAGGGCAGGCGGTCCACCACGCAGATCAGCACCAGGAGCGTGAAGGTGCCGTAGAGCGCGGGAATCGGCCCGCGCGGCACGGCGAAGAGCGAGAGGTACATCGCCGCGAGCGCCAGTCCCGGGAAAAGGAAAGGCACGAAGGAGAGATGGTCGAGCACGCGTGCGGACCAGCGCCCCCGGTTGCGCACCGTGATGTAGCCGATCAGAAGCCCGACCGCCGCGACCGCGAGCGAGGCCAGGACAGCGAGCTTCAGCGTGTTCCAGGTGGCGCCGAGGATGCGCGGATTGTGAATGAGGCCCGGCTCGCCGCTCGCGTATTTCGGATCGGACCCGCCGATCCAGTAATGGAGCGTGACGTTGTCGAGCCCCCACTGCCCGCTCGTTCCCATGACGGTCTGGTAGGCCACGAGCGCAAGGGGGAAGATCGCGGTGATCAGCACGAACATGAACACGGCGCCGAAGACGGGCCAGCGCCACTGCCCGAGTTTCGTGACCTGGCTGCGGAAGCCCTTTCCGCCGATCGTCTGATAGCGCTTCGCGTTCGGCCCGAGCAGGCGCTGGCTCACGACGAGAACCACGGCGGTGATGACGATGAGGACGAGCGCCATCACGTAGGCCAGCGCGTCGAAGCCTCTCGCCAGGCTGGCGAAAAGCCTGGTCGAGATCGTGTGATACTGCACCGGCACGCCCAGCAGATACGGCATCGAGAAGGTGCCGATCGTCTTGGCGAAGGAGAGGATGAAGGCGGCGAGCAGCGCGGGCGCGATGACCGGCAGGGTGATCCGGCGGAGAATCCTGTAGCGGGACGCTCCGAGAAGGGCGGCGCTCTCCTCCATCTCGGCATCGAGGCTCGCGAAGGCGGCGCTGGCGAGCAGGAACGCGAAGGGGCTGTAGTGGATCGCGAGCGTGATCGTAATCGGAAAGGGACCATGGGAGATCCACGCCACCGGCTCGATCCCAAAGGTCGCCTGCAGCAATCCCGGCGTGCCTCCGTAGCGTGGGCTCTTGAACAGAGCCTCCCAGGCGAGCGCGATTGCGAACGAAGGTACGATATAGGGCAATGTCAGCACCGGCCTGAGCCAGACCTTGCCGGGCAGGTCCGTGCGGGTCACGAGCCACGCCAGGATGCTGCCGATCGCGATGGCGAGCGCCGCGGAGATGCCTCCTGTCAGGAGGGAGTTCCACAACGGGGCATAGAACCACTCGGTGGAGTTCAGTCCGGCGAACATCTCGCGCCAGAAGAACAGGGTGGGAGCCCCGACCTCCGCTCCTCGCACTCGGAACACGCGGATGTCGCGCTCGGTCCAGGTGAAGGAGCGGACGATAAGCTCCAGCAACGGGTAGAGGACGAGGTAGGACAGGACGACGATGAAGATCGCGGCCAGAATCAGGTCGGGCGACCGCAGCCGCGCCAGGGCCAGGTTCAGGAACGGTGTCCGGCGCCAAGGTCCAGCGGAGGGCCGGCTCGGTGCGGGTTCCAGGGGAATCGGGTTGACCACTTGGGCTCTGGTGTTCTTTACGTCCATAGAGAACATGGTCGGATGTGGTGCAGCGTGTCAACCGACCTGCGCCTGAGGAGGAGAACGAATGGGGGGCAACCTCGCTAGGGATATCGCGCGCGAGATCCTGCGTCTCAGGCGCCAGGAGCAGTGGGACGTGGGCGTGACGGTCCCGGTGCAGACGCTCGCACGCCGTCTCGGGGTGTCACGCACGCCCGTCCGCAAGGCCCTTCTCCTGCTCGTCGATGAGGGTGTCCTCGAGCGGGAGACGGGCGCAGGCTTCAGGCTCAGGCCCCTGCAGCCCTCGGACCGGGAGGGCGGGCTTGCGGGTTCGATCTCTCTGACGGCGTCCGAGGAGAGCGACCTCTCTTCGCGGATTCTCGCGGACCGGGCGAGCAACCAGATCTCGCCGGATGTCTCGGAGAGCGAGCTGCTGGCGCGCTACGGCACCTCACGGGGCGCCGTGAGAAAGGCGCTGCAGCTGCTTGCGGCGGAAGGCCTGGTGCACCGCCAGCGAGGGCATGGCTGGCGCTTCGTGGAGAGCCTCGACAACGAGGACGCCATCGCGGAGAGCTATGCCTTCCGGATCAGCGTCGAATGCGCCGCACTGCGCCAGCCCGGCTACCGGGCCGACGAGCGGGAGCTGGCGCAGCTGCGCAACGCCCATCTCGACTTCCTGGAAACCCCTCCCGGCATGGCCTCGCCGCAGGAATGGTTCTGGATCAACGCGCATTTCCACGAGGCCGTGGCGGCCTGGTCGCAGAACCGCTTCTTCCTCCAGGCCATTCGTCATCAGAACAGCCTGCGTCGCATGCACCAGTACGCCGACTTTCCAAGCCTCACCCCAGCCGAGATCGAGCAATCCTGCCGCGATCACCTCGGCATCCTCGATGCGATCGGCATGGGGGATCTGGCCCGGGCCGAGACACTCCTTCGCGAGCACCTTTCCGCAGCGACCAAACCATGAGCGAGGAACAAGAGCATCCCAGCCTCTGATGTCTGCGCCACCCCGTGCAACCTTTCAGAGCTCTCGCCGGGACCAGCCAGGCTGTCGCACTACGCTCGCCCGCGAAGTCCAAGGTCAGCTCTGGATCTCGGTCGTGGAGAACCGCCACGGCGGCGGGATGGCGAGTTGGGCCTGAAGAGCGAGGTCTGCGCCCAGCGCATGTGCGAAAATCACGATTTCCGCACGATGCCCATCTCGATTGACCGGCATCCTCGGAGAGCCATGGGCCTGCTCGACAGCCCAAGGCAAGGTATTACCACTCGATCCCAAAAGCCCTATGGAAGGGGGACAAACAGGTTTCCAGTGGTCGAGGTCCAATGTCCGGCCGAGATACAGATAAGCACGTCGCGGAAGATCGCCTCAGCCGAGCTTTGCGGGCCGGGCACATTGTGGCTTGGGAGTCGGACCTCGAAACCGGGCACCTCACCTGGTCCGACAATGGGGTGGAGGTTCTTGGGTGGACTTCCGAGATCGCCAAGGACTTCGACGAGAGGGTGCATCCCGACGACCGGGAGCGGCATCAGGCGGCGCTGCAGAAGACCTTCTCAGAAGGTGCGCCGTATGATGTGGAGATCCGCTTCGTGAAGCCAGACGGCACCGTCATCTGGATCCAGGATACAGGGGAGGTGCAAACGAGCCGGGATGGTCGGCGCATTCTATCCGGCGTCACCATCGACATCACGGCACGAAAGCAGGCCGAAGCCGAAGCACGAGAGGCGTCGGCCGCTCTCAAAGCCGCCCTGGAGCACATGGACCAGGGCCTCATGATGTTCGATGCCTCGGAGAAGATCCGGGTCTACAATCAGCGGACATTGGAGCTTCTCGAACTCCCTCCCGAATTGCTGAAGGACAAGCCGAGCTTCAGGGCTGTCCGAGAGTACCAGCTTTCCCATGGGGAGTTCGCCCAAAGCGATGATGCCTTCCGGCAGTGGGTCGCGAATGTCGGATTCAGAGCCGAGCGCGATCTCTACGAGCGGGTACGCCCGAACGGGACAGTCCTCGAGATCCGGACTGTCCCACTGCCGGATGGAGGTGCCGTCCGCACCTACACGGACATCACGGCGCGACGCCAAGCTGAGGCCGAGCTGCAGGCCAGCGAGGAGCGATACCGCGCCCTCGTCCATGCGAGCGCCTCGACCTTGTGGGGGGCGGCGCCTGATGGCGCGATTACCCATGGCCTCGGTTGGCCGGATTACACCGGCCAGTCTGAGGACCAGTACAAGGGGAATGGCTGGCTTGAGGCTGTCCACCCTGGGGACCGGGAGCGGGTTGGTGCCGTTTGGCAGGAGGCCCTCGCCTCCGGCACCCCCGTCGAAGCCGAGTTCAGGGTCAGGCGTGCCGATGGTGAGTACCGGTGGGTCGTTTCTCGGGCCGTCCCTCTCAAGCACCCCGGCGGCTCCGTCCGGGAGTGGGTAGGGATGCTGACCGACATCCACGAGCACAAGGCCGCTCAGGAGAAGGTTCTCAGGAGTGAAGAGCGGTATCGGGCTCTTGTGGCCGCGGGTGCCTCGGTGGTCTGGCGAGCGGCACCTGACGGATCCATCATCGACCGAGAGGGTCCTGAGGACGTCGTCAGTGCACTGGTGGACCCCTATCAGGGTCATAGCTGGACCGGGATCATCCACCCCGAGGACCGGGAGCACGTCATCGCTCATTGGCGCGGGTTGCTGTCCTCAGGCAAGGCCGGGGGCACCGAATTCAGGCTCATGCGTGCCGATGGGGAGTACCACTGGTTCTCCAGCCGAGCAGTGCCGCTCAGCAACCCGGACGGCTCCATCCGGGAGTGGGTCGGCACATTGACGGATATTCACGAGCACAAGGCTGCCCAGGAGGCGCTGGTCAAAAGCGAGGAGCGCCTGAGACTTGCGACCGAAGCCACAGGGATCGGGACCTTCGATATCGATCTGCGCACAGGTCGACGCGAGTGGTCACCTGAGATGCGCACGATCCTGGGGCTCTCGGCTGCCGATCCGATCGGGCGCGACGCTTTTGCCGCCCGCATACACCCGGACGATCGCCAGTGCGTCGTCAAGGGGTACGACCGGACCCTCTCACAGGCTGGCGGTCTGTTGAATGCTCAGTTTCGGGTCATCCGCGCGAATGACGCAGAGGTTCGCTGGGTCTCGACGGTAGGACGCATCTTTGGCGATGAGACCGGCCAGCCGGTTCGAGCCGTAGGTATCCTGCAAGACATCACACCTCGTAAGACGGCGGAACTGGGTCTGAGGGAGAGCGAGGCGCGCTATCGTCTCCTTGCGGAGAGTACGAGCGACATCATAGTGCGCACAGATCCAACGGGCACGCGAACCTACCTATCCCC
>JADDQD010000220.1:0-2553 GCA_016781555.1 Pseudomonadota bacterium
CAGTGATGGCTCAAGGATAACCGTGTTCTAGATATCGGACCAACGCACATCCTATGCTCATTGCCGCTTCCTCACTCGTAGGTAAAAACAAGCATGCACGCAGGGTTAGCCTCATCTCGGTCGCGGGGTCCTCAAGGCGAACTCCGGGACTCAGTCGTCCAGAGTGCCGCAGACATACCGCAGGCGAGACTATGGGAATGGAGGCGCCTGATATCCGAGCTCTACGCGGAGGTCCGGACACTAGATCCGTTTGCCGGATGGCACAGGTGGCGCCTCGGGCGTGACCATCTCTTTCGCGATCATCCACAATCGCCTATTCCTCCCGAGCATCGCTTGGCTTTCGCAGGTCTAGACTACTTCCCCTACGAGCCATCTCTCCGGTTCACGGTCGAACTCGATGAGCTGCATGGCGCCGATCCGCTAACGATGCAAGCCGGACGCGACGGATCGGTCAATCTGCGGCCATTCGCTAAAACTCAGGGGTTAGAGCATGGATTAGGCGCAGAACTTACCCTTTACTGGATCGACGGTTACGGAGGGGGAGTTTTTCTGCCCTTTGGCGATAAGACAAACGGCTCCGAGTCTTTCGCTGGTGGTCGCTATCTCCTCGACACGATCAAAGGCGCGGATCTGGGCTGGACAGCAGACATGAAGATCATCCTCGATTTCAACTTCGCCTACAATCCATCCTGCTCTTACTCGGATCAGTGGGTCTGCCCATTAGCGCCATCCCAGAATAAGTTCGCTCAGCCAATCCGAGCAGGTGAGCAGCACCGGGGCTGAATACCCGGCCACAGTTGCACTCGCGGTTAGATCTGCAAAACGCGGGAGATTGTTCCATCGCTCTCGATTCATATCCGTCGCCTATGTGATATGCGGCACCGCGATGTCTAACCGGCAGGTCTTCTGCTTGGAAACCCACTCGGCCTCCTTGACCCCGCCGAAGCCTCCCTCAATGATCAGCAATATCTCAACTGCGGACCAGTCTGCGGGCATCAAAGAGGGTCCATCATGCGCCCCTTGTACGTGAGCTTTCTAAATGCCCTGGATGTCGAGGCACTGGCCCTCACAGATGGCGAGATCCTCGACGCCATAGAAGGCAGCCTCGCCGCGCAGGGGCGCGGTGAGGCAGTCATTGAACCGCGAATGCACCTCATTCCGGACAAAGCAGTTCACGGGCATTTCAATGTGCTGCGCGGAGCCTTCAGAGCACCGATGAGCCGCGCTGGCGTGAAGGTGATCGGCGATTTCGTCGACAACTACAAAGTGGGCTTGCCCTCTGAGATGGGCATTCTCCTCTTGATGGATCCCATGACAGGCGCGCCGACAGCAATCGTGGACGGCAGCCATCTGACTGACATGCGGACCGGTGCCGTCACAGCGATTGGTGCTAAGTACTTAGCACGCAAAAATGCCAAGGTGCTTGGCCATATCGGTGCCCGCGGCACGGCCTACTGGAACGTGCGGCTCCTCGATCACTTGTTCGACTTTGAGGAAATCCGCGTCCACTCTCGGCGGGCCGATAGCCGCAATGCCTTCGCGGAGCGCCTGTCCCGGGACCTTGGAAAGCCGGTTCGCGCTACCGACGACTGGCACTCTTGCGTCGAAGGAGCCGATATTGTGGTCGAGGCTTCGCGATTGATGCAGCCGGAGCCACTCCTGCGCACCGAGTGGATCAAGCCTGGCGCATTTGTGGTCCCCTACGGCACGATGAGTGCCGTGGAACTCTCCCTAACGGATATTATGGCGAAGCTTGTGGTCGATGACTGGGGGCAGTGCAAGGGAGGCCAGTTCGGGTCCTTGCGCGCGCATGTCGAGACCGGGCGTCTGTCGGAGGCGACGCTGTATGCAGAGATGGGGCAGATCGTGGCTGGTCTAAAGCCGGGACGTGAAACAGACGCCGAGACGAACCTGTTCTGGCACCGTGGCCTCTCCCTTTCCGACATTGCGCTTGGTCACGCCATGCTGACCAAGGCGGAGCGCCTCGGGATCGGCCAGCGTCTGCGCTGGGCTTGAAATTTATGGATCTCGTCGCAAATGCGCGGATGTACGCGCTGACGCCCGGCATCCGCGATCTCTGGGTTCAACTCTTCGCGTGGGTGGCCCAAGAGGTTGGGGAGCCGCTGACGTACATCGATCACGCGGCGCCTGCGCCGCTCGAGGACCTTTGGCGGCGCAGTGATCTCGGCGTTACCTTCGCCTGCGGCTATCCATTTGCTCTCGGCACCTTTCCAATCCAGCCTGTCGCGGCTCCGTTGCCGGCGGGGGAGCGCTATTGTGGCCAACCCCTCTATGCCACGGATCTCGTCGTTCGGGCGGACAGCTCCTTCCATACACTCCCCGATACGTTCGGGGGACGGATCGGCTGGACAGTGCAGCACTCGCAGTCCGGGTTTCATGCCGTGCGCGCGCATCTCGCGACATATCGCCGAAAGATGAAGGGTGGGCCGCTCTACCGGGAGGCAGTCGGCCGCCTCGTAACCCCTCGGCGTGTCATCGAGGCGCTCTTGGAGAGCCGCATTGATGTGGGCCCTCTTGATAGCTACGCCTACG
>JADDQD010000220.1:3085-4967 GCA_016781555.1 Pseudomonadota bacterium
GAAGTTGTCCACGGGTTGAGCGAGGATGCGGTCTGGAGCATCGCATTGCACGAGGCGGCCGTCGCTCATAATCGCGACAAGATCACCCATGCGGATCGCCTCATCGATGTCGTGCGTCACGAGGATGACCGTCTTGCGGAGGCGGCGAAGGATAGCCAAGAATTCTTCCTGAAGCCTTGCCCGTATCACGGGGTCGACAGCTCCAAAGGGCTCGTCCATGAGCATGACAGGCGGATCGGCCGCGAGTGCACGGGCGACCCCGACGCGCTGGCGCTGGCCACCCGAGAGATGCCGTGGGTGACGGTCGCGTACCTGTGCCGGGTCGAGTCCGACCAGGTTGAGCATCTCGTCGGTACGGGCGCTGATGCGCGGTGCCGACCAGCCAAGGAGTTCAGGAACCGTGGCAACGTTTTGAGCGATGGTCATGTGGGGGAAGAGCCCTATCTGCTGGATGACGTAGCCGATGCGGCGGCGGAGTGCGACTGCGTCTATATGCGTGACATCCTCTCCCTCAACCAGGATGCGCCCGTGTGTCGGCTCGATCAGCCGGTTCACCATGCGCATCGTTGTGGTCTTGCCGCAGCCGGAGGGGCCGATCAGAACGCAAGTTGCGCCTTCCGGCACGTGCAGGTTGAGATTATCGACAGCAGGGCGTGGCGAGCCTGGATAGAGCTTTGACACACCCTGGAGGGTGATCATGGGAACCTCGTGCGGTTCATGTGACGTTCGCACAAGCCGAAGCCGAGCTCCGTCGCAATCGCGAGAAGGGCGACGGCAAGCCCGCCGACGACGAGCTGCGGGATATCAAGTGTACCCATTCCAGCAGTGATCAGCTCCCCGAGTCCGCCGCCGCCAATGAAAGCAGCAAGAGTCGCTGCAGAGACGATCTGCACGGCTGCTGTACGGATGCCTGCGAAGATCACCGGCAGCGCGATGGGGATTGCAATCCGTCGCGTAATCTGGCGGCTCGACAGCCCCTGCCCACGCGCTGCATCGATGATATCGGGGTCCACCTCGCGAAGTCCCGTGTACGCGTTGATGAGGATCGCTGGGAGACCATAGAGGGTCAGCGCAACGAGCGAAGGCTGGAACCCTGTCCCAAGCACCGGCAGCAGGACCACAAGGAGTGCAAGGCTTGGGATCGTGCGCAGGACATTGACGAGCCCGATCGCGACGCCAGATGCGTGTTGCCAGCGCAGCAGGACTAGGGCTAGCGGCAACGCAATGCCAATCGCAAGGCCGAGTGCTGCCGCGGACAGGAGTACATGCTGCTGCATTGCAGTCCAAAACGGCTTAGGGTGCTCGCTGATCCAGGTGAGAACTTGCCAGAGCATCAAAGAGTCTCGGCCTGCGCTGCCCGCAGGCGCCGTTCGAAAAGCTTCAAGCCTTCGTCAGCCACAATCGCCAGCAGCGAGGTGACGACCGCGCCAGCGACGACCTTTTCTCCAAAATCCTGGGTGATGCCTTGAAAGATAATATCGCCAAGCCCGCCAGCATTGATATAAGCCGCGACGGTTGCAACTGAGATCTGTGTCACAAGCGTAATGCGGATGCCGGCGACAATGACGGGCAGAGCAAGCGGAAGTTCGATGCGCAGGAGCCGCTGCCAAAGCCCGTACCCCATACCGTCAGCGGCTTCCAGGATCTCGTGCGGGATCTCCCGCAAGCCGGTTGCGACGTTACGGACAAGGATCAGCAGCGAGTAGAGGACGAGGGCTGTAACGGCAGGGGCCGTGCCGAGCCCCATGAGCGGGATGAGAAGAGCAAACAATGCGAGCGCAGGAATCGTGTAGAGTACGCCTGTGACCGCCATAACGCCGGCGTAGAGCCAGGGTCGACGCGCCGAGATGACTCCGAGCGGAATGGCGATCACAAGCGAGAG
>JADDQD010000031.1 GCA_016781555.1 Pseudomonadota bacterium
TCTCAAGGACGATTCCAAGCTTGATCAATATCTGGTCGATGCGGGGATCGGCGCGATGCGGCTCGACACGGCGGAGGGCCCGCGCACCGGCCGCGACCTGCACGACCTTGCCGATCACGCCCGCCGTGTCCGCACGCTGATGCGCTATATCCCGCGTCGCTACGATCCGGCCCTCATTGAAGCGCTTGCGCTCACCGGAGCGCTCGACCCGGAACTGAAGGACGGCGCCCGTGCAAGCGCGGCCGCCCGCACCGCTGCCTGGCTCCAGGCCGCCGACCAGGACGCGAGCTGGACCGGCGAAGCGAGCGACGAGGGTAATTACATTCTGAAGCGGCTCTGGCGCGGTGTCACCGACTGGCACGTTGTCGACCACAAATTCCTGCTCTCGGCGGAGGCCCGCAAGCTCCACGCGCTCGCGCTGGAGCAGGCGGCCACCTACGGCGCCCAGTCGCGTCTCGTCTCGCTGAGGACGGCCGGCGCTCAGGCGGACGCGGGGGAATCCAATGCCGACAGCGACGATCCGCACGAGAAGGTGGAGGGCGTTCCGCCGGCCGACCGTGCGCCGGACGCCAAGGGCGTTCTCGTCCGCCGCCCCACGGAGCTTCTCGAGGGGATTCTCGCTGCGGGCCGGAAGGGCCTCTCCATCCAGCGCTACAAGGGCCTCGGAGAAATGAACGCCGACCAGCTTTGGGAGACAACGCTCGATCCAGAGAACCGGTCGCTGCTCCGGGTCGAGGTGGCGCAGGCCGATGTCGCCGACGAGATCTTCACCCGCCTGATGGGCGACGTGGTCGAACCGCGCCGCGACTTCATCCAGGAAAACGCGCTGAACGTGGCGAATTTGGACGTTTGAGGTTGCTGGCTGCAGCGGAGAATTCCGGGAGATAGTCCCTAGTTCTTCTTCGGCTTCGGTCCGGGGTTCCGCCGCTTCAGCCTCCGCTTGGTTTGCGCCTCCAGCTGCCGCAGGAAGTCGGCATCGCTCCAAAGACGGCTGCTCCGCTGCTGCGCCTCAATGCTGCATCTTCTCGCGCGGGCAACTAGCTATGGTGTCCGCGGATTTCCCCAGCCTCGACCCTAGCGGAGATTAGACGAGCAGGCTGAGCTCCGGTATGCCGCAACCTAGGGGAACCAGGGAAGATCGGAACTAGTGGCGGCACCAGTCATAAACGGACTGTTCGCAGGAGGCTCCAACCCGGACGAACCCAATGCATGGACGCTGCCCAGAATTATGACCTGCGCCAACCGCTACCTCTGCGCCGGCAGGGCTTTTCTTTTCTCGGTTCTGTTTGTCGTGATGGCTATTCTGGCACTGCCCGTTCAAGCAACTCCTCGGGCGCTTACAATTGATGACGTGCTGGGTCTCGAGCGGATAGATCGCGTCGCCCCATCTCCCGACGGTGAGTGGCTGGCAGCGGTCCTTCAGCGGCCGGCGGGGGTTGGCGAAGTCTATGGCCGCACCTTCTATGAGATCGATCCTGGAAGGGCCGACGTTTGGCTGATCTCACGCCGGACCGGCCAGCGGCGGAACGTCACCTTAGGCGCTAAGGACGCAGCCGGCTTCTGGTGCGCTACGTGGTCGCCGGACGGCAGCAAGCTCGCAATGCTCTCAACTCAGCCGCAAGGCAGCGAGCCGCGCGGTGGGGATAACGTACGGCTTTACGTCTGGCATCGCGCCACGGGTGTTCTCAGCCGGCTCAGCGACGCGGCAGTGGTGACCCAGACGAGGTCGTCGCTCTATCGGCTGGACCTTCGTGGCGGTGCCGACCGGACCACCGTGCCGCATAGCTGCCACTCGTATGAAAACGCGCCGTTTGCCTGGCTCGACGATCGCCGCCTGCTTGCGCTCACGCTCCCGCCAGGTGGCGTCTCTGGACTGATAGACGAATTCGAGCGGCCGCTCCGCCATGCCGGCGAGACCTTGCGTGCGCTGCGGGACGCAAACGCGCCAACCGTGACGGCGGTAGGGAGCGGCGCGGAAGGGATCCCGCTCGATGAACTCGCTAATCATACGGTGCTTCGGACGATCAACGCGGACACCGGCGAGGCGGTGACCGTTACGAGCGTGCCAATTCATCCATTCCGGGGTGATCTTACCGTCAGCATCGCTCCGGACCGGCGTCGGCTGTCAGTGCTCGCAACCACTGGCATGATCCCTCACGTCGTTGGGCATGGCAGCACTGTCAACGATGATTCCTGGATGGTCGAGAAGCGGCTGGGCTTCCTCGATCTGACGGCCGGCGCTCCCCTCCGCTGGTCGACAATGCCGGCCGAAGCGAAATATCCGCTTGAGCTCCTAAGCTGGTCGCCGGACAGCCGTCGGGTGGCATTCCGCGCCCGCGCCCGCGTGGAGGATATCGCAACCCCACTGTTCGTCGCCTCCGCCGAGGACCTCTCCGTCGTCGCGGCCGGGCCGGCCAAAATGTCGGTAGGCGACCGTTTTGCCCGGGCTGATGTAGCCAAGGAATCGCCCCTCTTCTGGCTCGATGAACGCCGCCTGCTGGCGCGCGTGAATGGCCAGGGCCCAGGCTCGGCGCACCCACGAGAAGACTGGTGGCTGCTGTCGCCCGGCACGGAACCCCTGAACCTTACCGACGCAGTATCGGAGGCGCCGACCGCTTTCCGGCGGGCGTCGAGCGGTCGGTTCGTTGCGGTGGTCGGCGGCAGGCTTATGTGGTTGGACATCGCCTCGCGGCGGCTTGAACCCGTCACGGGATTCGCAAAGGAACAGGGATCGATTGCGTGGCCGCAAGATTCTGGCCAAGAGACATCGGCGATCCTCGTGTCGCACGGCGCAAGTGGCGGCGATCAGCTGCTCCGGGTTATCTCGATCGATGGCTCCACACCTGTCTCGCGAAGTTTTTCCCTACCGCGCGGCGCGCAACTGATCGACCTCGACGTAGAACACGGCCTGGTCCTCTCGAGCGAAGCCACGCACAAGGGCCTGTTCCTTCGCGAAACATCCCTCACCACCGGCCGCTCTCGAAACCTCCTTTCGCTAAGCACCCATTTCGCCTCTGTGGACTGGGGCCGAAAGATGCTGATCGACTATCGCGGCGAGAACGGCGAGACGTTGAAAGGCGCGGTAATACTCCCGCCCGAGTACCGGCCCGGCCAGCGCTATCCCGTCATCACCTGGGTGTATGGTGGATACACGGTGCGCGATCTCAATGGCTATTTCCTCGACCCGCACATGGGCGGCTTCTACAACCTCTACCTCTATGCAGCGCGGGGCTACGTGGTGCTGATTCCCTCAATGCCGCTCAAGCGTGACGCTAAGAAGAACGACAGCTTGTTCGACATTCCCAAGGGCGCCTTGGGCGCAGTCGATCGGCTGGTAGAGCTCGGCATCGCTGTTCGCGATCGCGTCGGCGTCATGGGCCAGAGCTTTGGCGGCTACAGCGTCTATGCGATGGTCGCTCAAACGACCCGCTTCAACGCGGCGGTCGCTATGGCCGGCATCACCGATCTCGTCAGCTACTACACGCAGTTCGACCAAAGCGCGCGCGGATATCCCGGGATCGAGCATGAAAAATCTGACAACTGGCTGATTACGGAAGCTGGGCAGTTTGGGCTTGCTGTACCGCCTTACGAGGATCTTTGGCTCTACTGGCGAAACTCGCCGCTTGCCTATGCAGAACGGGTAGAGACGCCGTTGCTGCTAATCCACGGGGAGTTAGACGTCCGGGGGCCCATGTCGGGAGCCGAATCCTTCTTCTACAGCCTTTACCGGCAGGGGAAGACGGCTCGGCTATTGCGCTATTGGGGCGAAGGGCACGGCCTCAGCCAGTCTCCAGCGAACGCGAGAAACATTTTTGAGGAGACGGTGCGCTGGTTCGACAAGTATTTGCGAAAAAAGACGGAGCCGTAAGGCCACCGGGCACTGCTGAGCCGGAGAATTCCGGGGACACGCTGCCTAATTCTCCTTCGGCTTCGGTCCGGGCTTGCGTCGTTGAGCGTCCGCCCCTTTTGCTCCACAGCTGTCGCAGGAAGTCGGCATCGCCGTAAACCCGGCTGGTCCGCTGGTGCGCCTCAATGCGGCATCTTCTCCCGGAGGCAATTAGTATCGTGTCCCCGGATTTTAAGCGGCATCTTCTCCCGGAGGCAATTAGTATCGTGTCCCCGGATTTTAAGTATCGTGTCCCCGGATTTTATCGGTGATGCCACGCGGTGAGATATTGTGGAACGGCTTGGGTGCGGGAACTTCAGATGGCCTTTTCTCATCCTACCTCGGCGGGACCGCTTCACCTACCCGAGAAACGCATAGCGGCTCAGCCCAGGGAGACCTGATGATGAAGGAAGAATTCGAGTGGTTTCGGGATCACCACGTTGAAAATATGGAGCGGATGTTCGCTGCCGTCAGCGACCTTTATGCTGAGTATTGGAACGACTTCTTCCATTTCGCGATCTTCGAGGACGAGGCGGAGGCTTGGGACACTGCATTCGAGCGGACCCATCGACGCTACCTCGAGGCTCTGCAAATCCAGGGAGGATCCAAGGTTCTCGAGCTCGCCTGTGGGCGGGGAGGCTTCGCGGACTTTCTCGCGGCCAATAGCTCCGGAGAGGTGCTCGGCCTCGATATATCCCGCTCCCAACTCTCCCATGCCCGGCGCCATGAACGACCTAATCTGCGCTTTCTCCATCACGACATCATGCGGGTCGACGAGCTTGGGGAGCGGTTTGACGCGGTCATCCTGATGGACGCCGATTGTTACCTGCCGGACAAGGCCGCAGCCGTGGCCAAGATCGCGCGGGTCGTGAAGCCAGGGGGGCGTTTCCTCCTGATCGCATGGTGCAAGCGCGAGGATCTCGCTGGCCTGCAGGAAGAATTAGTGCTGCACCCGTTCATGCGTTATTGGGGGATACCGAGCCTGGAGACGCCTGCAAATTATCGCCGGCATTTCCGAAAATCCGGCCTGCGCCTCATCGAAGATGTCGATCTCAATGACAAAACCCGGCGCAACTGGGATTTCGGCTACGATCGCGCGATCGCTGGCATCCGTGACTTCTCGCTCGCAAAGGCCGCGCAGCTGCTCTGGAAAGGGCTTCCGCTCGGTGCTGATGGCATTCGGCTGATCAAGGAGCAGTTCCCTGCAGCGCTTTACATCAAAGCGGGCTTCGATGCAGGATTCCTACGCTATACATATTTTCTCGGTGAGAAGCAGTGACGTCTCGGACGAGCCGCTCGCTCCTACTCTTGAAGACCGCTGCACGTCAGGAGAACTGATGCTCGTAGGAAATGGCTCTTGGGAGGCGATTGACTAGAGCCTTTCCCGACAAGGTGGAATCACCTTGTCGGATCAGAAAGGCTCCAGGTCAATG
>JADDQD010000253.1 GCA_016781555.1 Pseudomonadota bacterium
CGAGCTTCATCAGCGTTGCCGGGCGCCAGACGCCGCCGTTCACCAGCGCAGCGTAGGCGGTGGCCAGATGGAGCGGGGTGATTGCGAGGCCATGGCCGAAGGAGCTGGTGAGAAGGGTCGCCCGGCTCCATTCGGCGGGCCAGAGCGGCCGCGCCTTTTCCCTGAGCTCGATGTGCGGCGTGGAGTCGAAGCCGAGCTTCCGAAATGCCGCCTGGAGCCGCTCGACTCCCATCTCGTCCGCAATTTTGGCGGTGCCGATATTGGAGGAATAAGCGATCACCTCGGCGACGTTGAGCGGCCTGTTCTTGCCCTTGTAGTCCGAGATGCGAAACCGCCCGATCGCCAGCGGCGAACCTGCATCGTAGCGCTTCGCTAGTGAGGTGATTGTGCCGGCATCCAGCGCCGTCGCGACGGTTAGCGGCTTGAACACGGAGCCGAGCTCGTAAACGCCCATCGTCGCCCGGTTATACTGCGAATTGGCAGCAAATTTGCCGGCAGCATTCGGGTTGAAGGTCGGAAATGAAGCGAGCGCGAGAAGCTCCCCGGTTTTCACGTCGAGCACGATTCCGGTGCCGCCCTCCGCGCTGTGCTTGATCATTGCGGCGCCGAGCTCGCTTTCCATCGCCGCCTGGACGCGACTGTCGATCGACAGAGCCGTTGGGGTGCCGCGCAAGGCGGGGTCGGCAAGCCTCCCGTCGAGCACCTTTTCCATCCCCGCGACGCCGCGCCCGTCGAAATCTGTCCAGCCGAGGATGTGGGCGGCAAGGGCCGTCTGCGGGTAGAGCCGCTCGGGCTCGCGGGCAAACTCGATGGCAGGTTCGCCCAGTGCATTCACCGCCGAAACCAGCTCGGGCATTGCGCGGCGGCTGAGATAGACAAAGCTTTTGGCGGATTTCAGGATCGCGGCATATTGTGCAATCGTTCGCTCCGGCATCAGCTCGTTCAATTTGACCGCGAGTTCCTTCGGGTCACCAATCAGCTTGTTTGGGTGAACAGCGATCGACCAGGCATCAATCGTGCGGGCGAGCGGCGCGCCGTTCCGATCCACGAGGTCGCCGCGCGCAGGAAGCAGGGGATTGCCCGTCGCGGCCACAGAACGGTCGGTGAAAAGCTGGAGGTAGAGCAGCCGACCAACGATCAAGAAGGTCACGCCAGCAAAAACCAGCATCATTAACATCAAGCGGTGATAGGTAAGCGCGAGCGATTCCTGCTGGCGCTGCAGGGGCGCCTTGGAGCCCAACGGGAAGGCAGACATCGCATTCATTGTCCGGCGGCGCTCCCGCTCTTCTTTTCTTCCCTGGCAGCTTCGCTGACCGCCTTGACGAGTTTGTCGTCGATCAGAGCTTTCCTCGGCGCGAGCTCGGCAGAGTTTTTCTTGACGACCGGCGCCTTCACGGCCGCTTTCCTAACGTCCGCCTGTTTGACTTCGCCCACTGTCAGCGAGGCGCGCTGAACCAGCGAGCGCGCCTGCGGGGCGGGAGCAGCGGCATATTGGACCCGCGTTTCGCTTTCGGCCCGGCTTTCAACCTTCGGCTGCGGCTTAGGCTGCGGCTCCGTTGTATCGGCAGCCGCAAGCTGCACCGCGGCGCGCTCCTCCATGGTCTTTTCGCGCTGGTCGAATCGGGCAAGGGTCAGTTCGTTGTCAAGGAATTGGGCCGAGGTCGGAGCCGCAAGCGCGAGGACGTTCGCGTTCCAGCTTTCCAGCTGCTGGAGACGCCCGCGGGTACCAAGTTCCGTCTGCAGCGTGCGAATGTCACCCTTGGCCATGATGATACGCCGCTCCAGTTTGGCGAGCTCGGCGCGTTCGGCGGCGACGTTCAGCGAGAGCATGTAGCAAGATAAAGCCGCGACAGCGACGCCCGCGACCAACCCAACGGGCTTGAAACCCCGTGCTATCATGAAGCCATTCCTTTGTACGCGTGTGACCAGGGGGAAGCGGATGTACGGCGCGCGACGCGGAGCGTTGCAGAGCGCGCACGGGGATTAATGGCAGTCTCGGCCTCGCCGGCGCGAACCGGCTTGGCGACTGCTTCGAAACTTGGTGCCGGCCCAGCATCGGTCTTCACCGGAAGGTGGCGCGAGCCGGCTGGGACGGAACCGCTCCGCTCGCGCAAGAACCGCTTTACGAGCCGATCTTCGAGACTGTGGAACGTGACCACGGCAAGTCGCCCGCCGGGTTTCAGCACCTGCTCAGCAGCTTCAAGCCCGCCCTCAAGTTCCTCAAGCTCTTGGTTGAGGTGGATGCGAATGGCCTGGAACGTGCGGGTTGCAGGATCCTTCTTCATGCCCGGCTTATGGCCGAGCGCCTTGCGCACCACGTCCGCAAGCTGGCCAGTCCGCTCGATCGGCCGCGCTGCAACGATCGCACGTGCAATACGGCGGGACTTCGGCTCTTCGCCATAACGGTAGATGACGTCGGCAATAGCGGCTTCGTCGGCAGTGTTGAGGAAGTCGGCCGCACTTTCCCCCTCCTGGCTCATCCGCATGTCGAGCGGCCCGTCGCCTTGGAAGGAAAATCCGCGCTCGGGCTGGTCGAGCTGCATGGAGGAAACGCCGATATCGAGCGTCACGCCATCGACCGCCTCGATACCGCGGTCGGCAAGCGCCTGACCCATCCGGGAAAAACGCTCCGGAACAAGGGTCAGGCGCCCCCCACTCTCACCCGCGAGAATAGTACCGTCGCGGATGGCATCCGGGTCGCGGTCAAAAGCAACAACCCACGCACCGGTGTTCAGAATGGCTTTGGTGTAGCCGCCGGCCCCGAAAGTACCGTCGACATGAACTTCTCCCCTCTTGGGGGAAAGCGCCGCGATCACTTCATTAAGAAGGACCGGGACATGCGGAGCTCCGGGAATCACAGCTCGATCCCCTTTTCTTCGAGGCGGTAGGCGGCAAGATCGCGCAGATCTTCGTCATCGCTCTCGAGGGCGAGGCGCGGATTCCAGATTTCAAAGGTGCCGCCGACTCCGACGAACAGCGCAAGGTCCTCAATACGGCCTTTGCGGCGCATCATCGGGGGCAGAATGATGCGGCCGCTGCTGTCGTAGGGCACATCTTCGGTGAGGCCGAATGTGCGGCGGGCCCGGGCGTGGTGTGATGCGATGTCTCCGCCGGCACTCTCCTCCGCCAGGCGGCGGCGCTCGTTCTCGGCGTAGAGGATGCGGGCATAGCCCCGATCGTAGGCGTTGAGGCAGGAGGAGACCTCATGCATCCCGATGACGACTGCCTTGGCGTCAGAGCGGCGCTCGATCACCCCGCGGATGAACGCCGGCACCGACAGACGCCCCTTGGCGTCCACCGCTGTCAGCGCGCTTCCGTTGAAGAGGTGTTCCAACTCCACCTTGCGTGCGCCCCCCTTGGTACACGGCGCTCCCGTTCACGGACGCATGCTGTTCGCGCCCGTGTGACTTGCTGCTTCAGCCAGGAAGTGCCCCAAAACTCTAAGGGCAGTGGATAACAGACAGACATTGGGGATGAAAGGGTTTTCATGCCGTACATGGGGATTTCATGCCATCGCCTGGGATTCTTCTGGAGATTCGTGGTTTGTTCACGATCGTGTTCTAGCCACGTTCTGGCGGGACAACCCTGTGGATAAGTCTGGGGGAGAAGTTGATCAGCCCGCTCGGGCGAAACGCCACGCCGCGGGCGCGGCTGCAAACGCGAGCGGCAGCAGAGCAAGAAGAAAGGCGCGGCGCCGGTCGGCATCCGAGTCGAGCCATGCGACCGGCGCTTGCGGACGAGGGCGCCGCGCGCCGACGAGTCCGTCCAGAAGGTCAGCGACAATCAGCGGATTGTCCGCCACACGTCCGTGCCGCTCCGCGCCGGCCGTGCCCGGGCCGATCCAGAGTCGGTCGTGCATCATGTCGGCATCGGCGACGAGAATTGCCCTCCCCTCCCCGATCCGGCAATCGGCAAGCAAAGCTTGAGACCCGATCGCGCAGGCTGCTGATGCGAAACGCCCTGGCGCGAACACGATCAGCCTTCGCGTCTCGCCGCCCGTCCGGACCTCCTCGACCACAAGCCTCGCTTCGGCCGGGATCTTCATGCTGACGCCCCAATGAGCGAGCAACGGCCCCAAAAGTCCGATCGCCGGGGCACGGCGGGAGTCCCCAATCGGAAGGTCGGAAGGCCAAAGCAGCATCGGGTCCGTCAGGATCAATGCTCGTCCGCCCTGGCGGACCCAATTGTCCAAGGCCACGAGTTCTGATGGCGCCAGCGGTCGCGGCTGCGCAAGAAGCAGCAGCCTGCCCGAGGCAAGGCTCCTCGCGTCGAGCACATCGAGCGGGCGGACGTTGAACTCCTGCTCCAGTGCTTTGAAGGCCCCGGCAGGTCGCGAACGGGGATCGAGCGGCCCATGCTCTCCCCAAACGAGGGGTAAGCCGGTCATCATCATCAAATCCCGCTTTTCGGCAGCAGCGTTGCCAGCCGAGCCAATTGCGATTGCTTCGTACGGGGCGAGCGCACCCGGGACGAAAAAAAGGGCAAGAACTGCGGCCGCAGCGATTCGGTGTCCCAGTCTTCCGAACAGCCGTTGTGCGAGTTGAAGCGTAAGATCCACCGCAAGCGCAAGCGCCGCTCCTGCCGCCAAGCCGCGCACGGCCTCGCGCCAGGGCTCCTGCCCGCCAAGGCTGATTAAAAACAGGCTTTCGCTAATCGCCGCAAAAAGAAGAAAGGCGGCATAAAGCCCTGCCCGCTCCACCGCAGGCCAGCGGCAGACCATAAAGGCAGCGACCAGCAGCAGCCACGGTCGGAAAGCGAAAAAGAGAAGCGCCTCAGCGCGGCCCCAGCTAAAGAAACGCCCCAGAAGGACTGCGAGAAGGAGCTCGATCGCTGCCAGCGCAGCGCCGGCGGCCAGCAGTCGCGGCAAGCCGTTCAAGCGTGGATCAGGGGCGCGGTTCGCCCGGTGATTCTGGCTTTTCCTGGTTCTCGTTCGAATCGGCATTGCCGGGCGCTACGCCCAGTTCAGCGAGCGGTTCCTTCGGCTCGGCCTGGGCCGCATTAACGTCGACGCCTCCCGGCGCAAGCTGCTGCTCGATGCTGTTGGCGGTGATCGGCGGCTCCTCGCTGGGGCTCGTAAACACCGCCGCCAGCAGCACGAGCACGAAAACAAAAGCAAGTCCCGTCAAGCCGATACGGACACGCTGCATGCCGCTCAGTTTCTCCATCCCCACCTCACGAGCCTAGCGTAACGAAGTGACATCGGCTTGTCGAACCCTGGCGAGCGCGGCGCCGCAGCGCTATTGCGAAACGTTAACAAAATTCTTGACGAGCGATGCTGTGGTCGCGCAGGGGCGCGTCCATGTACAAGATCGTTTTTGCTGCCGCCTCCGTTGCGGCCTCGCTTTCCCTCGCAGCTTGCAGCAATGAGCCCGAGGTGGTCGACCCCAACCCCGATCCCCAGGCAGCGGAGCTTGCAAAAGCGCCGCCGGTGACGCTGCCACCCGCCATCAGGGAAAGCAAAACCTATCGCTGCAAGGATAACAGCCTCGTCTATGTCACCTACTTGGCCGACGACGTAACGGCGATGGTCCGCGACAAGCAGGAAGAGCCCCCCGTTGCCACGCTCAAGGCCCCCGCTGCCGGCCAACCGTTCGTGTCCGAAGGCTTCTCGCTGAGCGTCGCCGGCAACAGCATCACTTACAACTCGCCAGACAAGGGCACCCAAAGCTGCAAAGCCTAGACCTTGATCGGGTCAGGCTGAATCAGCCTGATCCGTGAATCAAGGTCTCCACCATAGGAAGAGGGCCTGATTCACGCCTTCGGTGGAAGCGCTTCGCGCTTCCACCTCAGCCGATCAGGCCCTAGGGCTTCGCAGTTCGTTGAGCGCCGGTCGGCACGTCCGGCCGGCGCTTCGTGTTTTCGGCTCTTGATTGCGCCCCTTACATGACCTGCACGAGATCATAAGGTACAGGTCTGAACCTTAGTGGCTGAAGCCGTTTTGGTGCGGAAGGGCAAAGGCACGCCAAGCGACATAAAAGCCGCGCTTGGACAGCCGTGCGGCGGCCGCTAACAGGCCCGCCATGACCGAATCCAAGATCACACCCGAAGTCGTCGCCGAGCACGGCCTTTCAACGCAGGAATATGAGCAGGTCCTCGATGCCCTCGGCCGAGAGCCGAACCTCACTGAGCTCGGCATTTTCTCAGTCATGTGGTCGGAGCATTGCTCCTATAAATCCTCGCGAATTCATCTCAAGAAGCTGCCAACCAGCGGCCCTCAGGTTATTCAGGGCCCGGGTGAGAATGCGGGCGTGGTCGACATCGGCGACGGCCAGGCCGCCATCTTCAAGATGGAGAGCCACAACCACCCTTCTTACATCGAGCCCTACCAGGGGGCGGCAACAGGCGTTGGCGGGATTCTCCGCGACGTGTTCACGATGGGGGCGCGACCGATCGCCAATTTGAATGCGCTTCGCTTCGGCCGCCCCGATCACCCGAAGATGCGTCACCTCATTGCCGGTGTCGTGTCCGGCATCGGCGGCTACGGCAATTGCGTTGGCGTCCCCACGGTGGGCGGCGAGGTCAATTTTCATCCAGCCTATGACGGCAACATCCTCGTCAACGCCATGACGGTTGGGCTCGCCGATACGGATAAGATCTTCTACTCCGCCGCCGCCGGCCTGGGCAATCCGGTCGTCTACGTCGGATCCAAGACCGGCCGCGACGGCATCCATGGCGCCACCATGGCTTCGGCTGACTTCAGCGAGGATACGGAGGAAAAGCGCCCAACTGTGCAGGTAGGCGATCCATTTACGGAAAAGCTGCTGATTGAGGCGTGCCTGGAGCTGATGTCATCCGACGCGATCGTTGCGATCCAGGACATGGGGGCGGCGGGACTTACCTCCTCGTCCGTCGAAATGGCATCAAAGGGCGGTGTCGGCCTCGAACTGGACATGAACGCGGTGCCCTGCCGCGAGGAGGGGATGACCCCCTATGAGATGATGCTGTCCGAGAGCCAGGAGCGCATGCTGATGGTCCTGAAGCCAGGCCGTGAGGCCGAGGCCGAGGCCATCTTCCGAAAATGGGAATTGGACTTCGCCGTGATCGGCCGCGTCACAAATACGGGGCACCTCGTGCTACGCTGGAACGGCGAGACGGCAGCCGACATCCCGCTCGGCCCGCTTGCCGATGATGCGCCCTGTTACGATCGCCCCTGGGTTCCCACGCCGAAGCGCGCGCCCCTGCATGATGTCCAGGAAAGCGCCGACGTCGCAGCCGACCTTTTGAAGCTGATGGGATGCCCCGATCTCGCCAGCCGCCGCTGGGTGTGGGAGCAATATGATCACATGGTCGGCGCAAACACCGTGCAGCGGCCCGGGGGCGACGCCGCGATCGTGCGGATTGGCGATGGGCCCAAGGCGCTTGCAATCTCCACCGACGTCACCCCGCGCTACTGCTTCGCGGACCCGGTCGAGGGTGGCCGCCAGGCGATCGCTGAATGCTACCGCAATCTCAGCGCGGTCGGAGCCAAGCCGCTGGCCACAACCGATTGCATGAACTTCGGAAACCCGCAGCGGCCCGAAATCATGGGCCAGTTCGTTGGCTGCATCGAAGGGATGGCCGAAGCCTGCACCGCCCTCGACATGCCGATCGTCTCGGGCAATGTCTCGCTTTACAACGAAACCAAGAATGAAGACGGCACCGGATCGGCCATTCTCCCTACGCCTGCCATAGGCGGCATTGGCCTGCTCGACGACTGGCGGAAATCCGCAACCGTGGCCTTGAAGCAAGCTGGTGAAGACATTTGGGTGATTGGCGAGGACGGCTCAGGTCATCTTGGCCAGTCGCTTTGGTTGCGCGAAATTGGCGGCCGAGAAGAGGGGCCGCCCCCTCCGGTCGACCTTCAAGCGGAGCGTCGTGCGGGCGACCTGGTGCGCTCCTTGATCCGCGGCGGGATCGCGACCGCCGTTCACGACATCGCCGATGGCGGGCTCCTGGTAGCGCTTGCAGAAATGGCCCTTGCCGGAAAGATCGGGATCGACGTTCACAACGGCAGCGGCCTACCCGACCACGAGTGGGGGTTCGGGGAGGATCAGGGCCGCTACGTCATCACCACCGGCTCGAGCGACGCGTTGCTCGAAACGGCCCGAGCAGCCGAGGTCCGCTGCGTCAAGATCGGCCAGACAAAGCAGGCACTGCACCTTGATGTCGCAGGCCAACGCAAGCTCGCGCTCGACGATCTCCGCCGTGCCAATGAGGCCTTCTTCCCGACGCTGATGAGCAACGAACTCGCAGTCGCTTAAGCTCTGATCGGATCAGGCTGCGACGGCCGGATCCGAGACGTCGAGTTTTACTCCGCCGCCACGTCGAATTCGGTCCGAACGGCTGCCAACTCTCCGATTGACCCCAGATAGTCATGGATTGCGTCCTCCACCGGCCGCAGCATGATCCCGCGCGTGCTGGTGAGTGCAGTGTTCGCTGGTTTCTCCTCGGTCGGAAGGACTAGCGCCGGATCGTAGCCCGCGCCCGCGGCGACATGAGTGGCGAATTCGTGCCAGCTCAATTTACCCTGGTTGGCCAAGTGCCAGATACCAGTCTCGCCGTCGACGAGAAGGTCGAGGGTCGCGTGGCAAAGGTCCGGCACGTAGGTCGGCGAAATGGCAGTCGACCGGCTCGCGCGCACCGGCTCGCCGCGGGCGAGGGCACTGAGCGTGTTCCAGGCGAAGTTGTACTTGTCCCACGGGCCGAAAAAGGCGCTTGTGCGAATAACAAGCGCGTCCTCGAAGATCCCCAGAACTTGCTGCTCGGCCTTGGCCTTGCTGAGCCCATAGGTGTTCGCAGGCGAGACCGCATCGTCCTCTGCATAGGCCCGCCCGAGTTGGCCGTCGAAGACCAAGTCGGACGAGAAGGTGACGAGTTTCACCCCGGCGGCCGAGCAGGCCTTGGCGAGCTTTTCGGGCCCGACCGCATTCGCTTTGAGGCACGCATCCTGCTCGCGCTCCGCATCGGCGACGCGAACGAAGCCGGCGGCGTTGATGATCGCCCAGGGCCGGTGCTTCTCGATCGCCGCTGCGATCGAGGCATCGTCGCAGATGTCCAGTTCGTCCCGACTGGTGAGGCAATAAGGCAGCGCGCGCTCGTCGCAAACGCGGGCAAATGCGTTGCCGAGCGTGCCGGTCGCGCCGGTGATCAGCAGTTTGCGGCCGCCCCACTCCATTGGCTTGCAACGGCCGTTCCATTCGTAAAGCCGGGGCGGCCGGCGCCACCAGCCCGGCGAGTCAAGCACCGGATGATCGAATTCCTCGCCGTGAGCCAGTGCCTTTGCAGCCTTTGCCACGATCGTCGGCCGCGGCACTTCGCCGCGCGCGTCAAATGCTCCGGTGTCGTAAAAGCCTTTCTTCTGCGTCAGAAGAAAACGCCAGTCGACATTGCCGAACATCGACCAAATGGTGACTCCGCGAAGGTCCATTCCTTCCTCGCGCAACTGCTGGGCGGTCTTCCAAACCTCGACGAACCAGCGCAGTTGCTCATCACGATGGCAGCCATGATGGACTTCGGTGATCGCGATCGGCAGACGGTAGCGATCCCAGGCTTCCCGTAGTCGCGGCGCGAACCCGGTATCGGCCTCGAGCCTTTTTACGCGCACAGCCTCGGCATCGACGTAGGTATCGCGCCCGTTCCCACCCGCTTCATGGCCCGGGTAAAGGTGCACACGGTGGTCGAGAAAGCGTTCGCTGGTCAGATAGTGGTTAATCCCGAGAATATCCGGTTTGGCTTCGCCGCCTGCAAATTCCTGGATTTCGTCCCAGCCGATCCCCGCACCGAGCAGGAGCCGGTGCATCTTGTGCGAGGGAGCAATCATCCCGCACAGCAGATCAAGGCTAAGCCAGCGCCGCTCGTTCTCAAAACCGGCCTGGTAGCGCAGCGGCGCGGTCGAAAAGCATTTGCCCAAGTCTTCGGTCTGCACGAGCTGCGCATCAGGGATCGACTTGCGGATCGCCCGCATCGCTTCCAGCACACCCTTGCATTCATTGACCAGCGCGCGAAGAAAGGAGGCGTAGTCCTTGGTATGAGGATACCAGTGGCCGTAAAGCGCCGAAAAACGAGCGGTGGTGAGCGGCTCGTTCACTGGCGTCCACATCTTGATCCAGGGATAGCGATCCGCCACCCGCGCCGCATAATCAGCCAGCTTCTTCGGAAAGTCGGGATCAAGAAGTTCGGTATAGCGTGGACCCGAACCATGATGGGTGAGGCCACCGATCACCGCAATGCCGCGCTCCTTTAGCATCGCCAAGCGCTCGTCGGTCCAGGCCCAGTCGCAATCGTCCGGCCGCTCCGGCGCCACATTCTCCCACAAAATGGGATAGCGAACCGTTGTCACCCCGAGGTCAGCGATCAGATCGATATCGTCGCGTCGATAGGTGTGGCCCGTTTCTTCACTCTGGTCACGATACTCATCGCCTAGGCGAACAACGGTACATTCGACTCCTCCCCACATTTGGAGCTTTGCGTTGTGAGGCGGGTTTTCGTTTGTTCTCATATGCAGCAGCCGAAATTCCTGACGGGTGGGTAACGAACACCCGTTCCGGCGCTGCGGTTCCCGCTTGCTAAGCTTCTGTTAATGTAGATCAGACTCTTTCCCAGATCTGGACAGATCAGCCTTGCATACCGTCCGTCCATATCGCAGGTTTTTCCGAACAAAAATCCCGCCTCACCCGCGCTCTTCGAGCGCCAGGAGTTCCCCGATGACCAAAGGTATCGCCGCGCTTGCGCTTGTTCTGCTTTCCTCGACTGCGCTCGCGCAGGAAAAGGACGAGAAGAAGGACCAGAAGAAGTGGGATGTCGCCGCTCCGCCGATGAAGACCCGCGCGGTGCCGATCAACGTTTCGGAAGGGACCTGGATGAACCTCGACGTCAGTCCGGATGGGCGGACGATCGCGTTCGATCTTCTCGGTGACATCTACACGATCCCGATCGGCGGCGGCCGTGCGCGTCGGATTTCGGCAGGGCTGCCTTATGAAACGCAGCCCCGATTTTCGCCGGACGGCCGGCAAATCGCCTTCACTTCCGATCGGGCCGGCGGCGAGAATATCTGGCTGATGAACGTCGACGGGTCGAACCGGCGGCAGCTCACCAAAGAGACGTTCACGCTTCTCAACAACCCGACCTGGAGCGCCGACGGTCGCTATGTCGCGGCTCGCAAGCATTTCACCACTCAACGCTCGGCCGGAACTGGCGAAATATGGATGTACCACGTCGCCGGGGGCGCCGGGGTTGCGCTGGTTGAGCGGCCAAACCCTCGCTTCCAGAAGGAATTGGGGGAGCCGATGTTCACACCGGCGGGCGATGCCATCTATTTCAGCCGCAACACCACTCCTGGCGACATTTTCGAATACGCTCAAAATTCGAACCAGCAGGTCTTCGCAATCGATCGTTATGACCTGAAAACAGGCGAACGAACCAACGTGGCGGGCGGACCAGGCGGCGCCGTACGCCCGAGCCCGTCGCCGGACGGCCGCTATCTCGCTTATGTTCACCGCGAGCGCGCCAAGTCGAAGCTTTACGTAAAGGACCTTCGCTCGGGCGAGGAGCGCAAGATCTACGACAATCTGGACCAGGACATGCAGGAGACTTGGGCCATCCACGGCGTGTATCCGAACATGGGCTGGACACCCGATAGTCGCTCAATCGTCTTCTGGGCGGGCGGCAAGATCCGCCGCGTCAACCCGGATGGAACGGGGGCTTCCGAAATCCCGTTCCAGGTCTCAGACACGCGCGACGTGGTTGATCCGCCGCGTCCAGCCGTAGATGCCTTCAGCCAAACCTTCACTACGAAAATGCCACGCTTCGCAACGCTCTCGCCCGATGGCCGGCGGGTTGTTTTCGAAAGCCTCGGTCGCCTTTATCTGAAAGACGCCGCCGGCGGCGTTCCACGCCAGCTCACCGCCAATGACGAAGATTTCCAGCTCGATCCCTCCTGGTCACGCGATGGCAGCCGGCTCGTCTTCATCAGCTGGAATGATCAGCGGCTCGCCGAGATCCGCACGGTCAACGCGGATGGCTCGGGCCTCAGCACCCTGACGCAAGACCCTGGTCATTACCGGCGCCCGCGCTTCTCCCCAGATGGACAGATGGTCGTTTTTGAACGCGGCGGCGGCGGCGCGCTGACCTCCGACCGCTGGTCTCAAGACAAAGGCGTTTTTCGCATCGCGGCGACCGGAGGCGCGGCGACGCGCCTCACCCGCGAGGGCGGCAACCCGCACTTCGGCGCGACAAGCGACCGTGTGTACATGGAGCTGAGCGAAGATCAGAAGCTGAAGCTGATCAGCGTCGATATGAACGGAAAGGACCGGCGCACCCACGCGCAGGGGGATCTGATCGTCGAATATCAGGTCGCGCCGGGTGGCGACCACTTGGCCTTCCGCGAAAACTACAACGTCTTCGTTGCGCCTTTTTTTGCCGGCGCCAAGACGCTCGAGCTTGGCGCCAAGGGCACCCAGCTCCCGATCACGAAGGCGACGGGCGAAGGGGGCCAGTACATTCACTGGGCCGGCAACAGCGGCACTCTCGGCTGGAGCCTCGGCCCGACGCTTTATTCGACTGCCACCAACGCGCTAATCCGGGCCGACGGCGGGAAATACAGCGTACCAAAGACCGGCATTTCGCTGGCAATGCCCGTCCGCGCGGACGTACCGCAGGGGCAGGTTGCACTCGTTGGCGCAAAGGTGGTCACCATGGCCAACGACGCTGGCGGCATCATCGATGACGGCGTAGTCGTTGTGGAGGGGAACCGAATCCGGGCCGTCGGCCGGCGCGGCGAGGTCGCGATCCCGGCTGGTGCGCGCCAGGTCGACGTAACCGGCAAGACAATCATCCCCGGCCTCATTGATGCTCACGCGCACGGAGCTCAGGGCGAGGACGACCTGATCCCGCAGCAGAACTGGGAGGCATTGGCGCACCTCGCATTCGGCGTCACCACCATCCATGATCCGTCGAGCACGTCCAGCGAGATATTCCCTGCTGGCGAGATGCAGCGCGCTGGCGTGATCCTCGCGCCGCGCATCTTCTCAACCGGCGAGATCGTTTATGGCGCGCGGTCCCCGGGCCGCTATGCCGTTATCGACAGCTACGAGGATGCGCTTGCGCATGTCCGCCGCTTGAAGCTGCAAGGCGCGCACAGCATCAAGAACTATAACCAGCCCCGCCGCGACCAGCGCCAGCAGGTTGTCGCGGCCGCGATCGCCGAGAATATCGCGGTGGTGGCGGAAGGCGGCTCCGTCTTTGAGATGGACATGGCGCTCATCGCGGACGGCAATACCACTTTGGAGCACAACATCCCGCAAGCGATGATCTACGAGGATGTTCTGAGCTTCTACGGCCAAACCAAGGTGGGCTATACTCCCACATTGGGCGTCACCTATGGCGGGCTCGGTGCAGAGCCTTACTGGATCTCGCAAAGCGAGGTCTTCCGGCACCCGCTCCTCACCCGGCACGTACCCGCCGACGTCCTCAATCCCGAGCTCGTCCGCGTCACCAAGGCCCCGGAAGAGGATTATGTGGACAAGGTGAGCGCCCGCACCGCCCGGTTGCTGGCGCAGCGCGGCGTTCCCGTCAGCATCGGCGGCCACGGGCAGCAGCAGGGTCTTGCTGCTCACTGGGACATGTGGTCATTCGCCCGGGGCGGCTGGACTCCCGTAGAAGCGCTGAAGGCTGGAACGATCACGCCTGCACGCGCGCTCGGATTTCGGGATATCGGTTCGCTCGAGCCGGGCAAGCTCGCCGACCTCATCATTCTCAATGCCGACCCCACGGTCGACATCCAGAATAGCGATGAGATCGCGAAGGTGATGCTGAACGGCCGCCTTTACGATGCCGCCACCTTGAACGAGGAAGTTACCGGCACCCGCCAGCGCCAGCCTTATTTCTGGGAGAGCGAAGCACGTAGCGCGCCAGCTGCACGGCAGTAGCAAAACAGCCCCGCGCCTTAGCCCTTTTTCTATGGTGGAGACCTTGCTTGACGGATCAGGCTGATTCACCCTGATCCGATCAAGGTCTAGTGCGGGGCGATCAACCTCCTTCGCTAGGGTTTCAGTAACCCTCCTTGTGCATAATCGCCCCGTTGCAGTCGGGGGACGCGTATGGGCATGCACAAAAGGAACCTGGGTCTTGCGGGGTCACTCATTCCCCGCCTGGAGCCTCGCCAGGTGGACCAGCGCGCCGAAAACCGGCTGGAAGGCTTGGTCCAACGCGCGCTCATCACATTCCGGGGCGAGCAGCATAGCGTCTTCGTCCTCAACATCTCGTCACGCGGAACCATGCTCGAAACCGATATCGTTCCACGGATCGGGGAGGCGGTGGTTGTTCAGTTTGACAACTGCACCAGCATCCACGCTTTCGTCCGTTGGGTGCGTGGGGGCCGCGTCGGCCTGAATTTCGGTCACGAAATCGTTCTTGGATAAAATGCTGCACGCAAAGATCACCCTCGGCACTGAGCTTGATCTCCGCCGGTCGGAGCCTCGCGTCGAAGTGGCCGCCGAGATTGGCTTTCGCCCGCTCGGCCATTCCGCCGTGGAAGCCCGGCTGATGAACATTTCCAGCCGCGGCTTCATGGTTGAAACGCATGCGCACATTCGCCCGGGCGCTCGCGTCTGGCTAGCCCTTCCAGCCGCGGGCAGGGTCAACGCCCTGGTCCTATGGTCATCGGGCGGACGTGTCGGCGGTGAGTTCGCCGAGCCCGTAGATCCGCTAGCCGTTATCGAAGCTGTTGGCTTGAACTGACCACCCGCCGGTGGTGTGCGATGGCTAATCCCCGAGCGCTCGGATGATGGTCGGCGCAATCCCGCTCACCATCTTCTTCACCCCCTGGAAGTTGGGGTGGACCCGGTCGGGTAGGTTGAGCTTAGGGTCGCCCGCCACTCCCGCCAAGAAAAACGGATAAAGGGGCGCGCCATATTTTCGCGCCAGATCCGGGAAGATTGAATTGAAATCGGTCATGTAACGCAGTCCCAGATTTGGGGGCGCGAGCATTCCCGCGATGACGACCGGGATGTCACGGCGCTTGAACTCGGCAATGATTGCCTCAAGATCCTCGCGCGTTCGCGCTGGCGGCAGCCCCCGCAGCATATCGTTCGCCCCTAAAGCAAGGATGGCCAGATCGGGCTTCACCTTGACGCCGTCCAAAGTCCATCCAAGCCGCGCCCGCCCCTGCCCCGCGGTGTTGCCCGATACACCGGCGTTGATCACGTGCGCCCGAATGCCGTTCCGCCGAAGCGTGTCCTCAAGCTGCGGCGCGAAGCCTTCACCGGAACGCAATCCGTAGCCAGCAGTCAGGCTGTCGCCGAACGCCAGCACGTACCGATCCTGAGCCGCGGCCGGAGCCGCCGTTCCGCCCATGATCACCAGCCCGAGATAGACAAACAGCCGGGCGAACCCATATTGCCGGCATAACGACATCGGACCTCCTTTTCCTTCATGGCCAGCCCCTACGTGATCGACGCCGAGAATGTTACCCTCGCGCTCGGCGCTGGGTTGTCGCGCGTGGAAATCCTGCGCGGTATCGGCCTACAAGTCCCGAGCGGCCAAAGCGTTGCGCTGCTGGGGCCCTCGGGGTCTGGAAAATCGTCTTTGATGGCGGTCCTTTCGGGGCTGGAGCGCGCCACCTCGGGCAGCATCCGTATCGCCGGCGCAGACTTCACCTCGCTTGGCGAAGACGACCTGGCGCGCGCGCGCCAAGGGCGGATCGGCATTGTTCTTCAGGC
>JADDQD010000301.1:0-4806 GCA_016781555.1 Pseudomonadota bacterium
CCTCGGCATCAATCTGAAGGTGATGAAGGCGGTGGGCGAGGGCATCCGCACCCATGCGCCGGACAGTTTCGTCATCTGCATCACGAACCCATTGGACGCGATGGTCTGGGCGCTGCGGGAGTTCTCAGGCTTGCCGCACCACCGAGTGGTGGGAATGGCGGGCGTGCTCGACAGCGCCCGCTTCCGCCACTTCCTTGCCGAGGAGTTCAAGGTTTCGGTCGAGGACGTCACCGCATTCGTGCTCGGGGGCCATGGCGATACGATGGTGCCGATCGTGCAATATTCGACCGTCGCGGGCATTCCCATTCCCGATCTCATCAGGATGGGGTGGTCGACGCAGGAGCGGATCGACGCGATCGTTCAGAGGACGCGCTCGGGCGGCGGCGAGATCGTTCAGCTTCTGAAGACCGGCTCCGCATATTATGCTCCCGCCACCAGCGCGATCGCGATGGCGGAGAGCTATCTGAAGGACAAGAAGCGGGTCCTTCCGGCGGCGGCGAATCTTACCGGCCAATATGGGGTCAACGACCTTTATGTGGGCGTGCCGGTAGTGATCGGTGCCGGTGGGGTCGAGCGGATCGTCGAAATCGAGCTGGATGAAACGGCGCGCGCCAATTTCGAGGTGTCGGTGGACGCCGTCAAGGAATTGCTGGTTGCCTGCAAAGCTATTGACGAGACTCTGGCCTGAGGCTTTTTGCGCCCGCGTGGATCCGGCCACCGTGAGCGACCTTATCACTTTTTGAACTGGGCCCCGGCCTTAGATGGGGCGCAAAGGGAACAAGAATGAGCATTCTCGTCAACGCCAACACCAAGGTCATCACACAAGGCTTCACCGGCAAGCAGGGGACCTTTCACACCGAACAGGCGATCGCCTACGGCACGAAGGTGGTTGGCGGCACCTCGCCGGGGAAAGGCGGCAGCACGCACCTCGGGCTTCCAGTGTTCGACACCGTGCGCGAAGCACGCGAGGCCACGGACGCGGATGCATCGGTGATCTACGTGCCCCCGGCCGGCGCGGCCGACGCGATTCTCGAGGCGGTTGACGCGGAGGTCCCGCTCATTGTCTGCATCACCGAGGGCATCCCCGTGCTCGACATGGTAAAGGTGAAGCGCGCGCTCTTGGGCTCTAAGTCCAGGCTTGTGGGGCCGAATTGCCCCGGCGTGCTGACGCCGGGCGAGTGCAAGATCGGCATCATGCCGGGTAACATCTTCTCCAATGGCTCCGTGGGGGTTGTCAGCCGATCCGGCACGCTCACTTATGAGGCAGTGTTCCAAACGACGAACGAGGGACTGGGGCAGACGACCGCAGTGGGCATCGGCGGCGATCCGGTGAACGGGACGAACTTCATCGACGTCCTCGAGTTGTTCCTGGGCGATGAGGCCACCCAGTCGATCATCATGATCGGCGAGATTGGCGGCTCGGCCGAGGAGGAAGCGGCCCAGTTCCTCGCCGACGAAGCAAAGCGAGGTCGCTCGAAACCCACAGTTGGCTTCATTGCCGGTCGCACCGCACCTCCAGGACGCCGCATGGGCCATGCCGGCGCGATCGTCTCCGGCGGCCAAGGCGGCGCGGACGACAAGATCGAGGCGATGGAGCGGGCTGGAATTCGCGTATCGCCAAGCCCATCTGAGCTTGGCAGGACTTTGGCTGAGCTTTTGAACGGCTAAAGGATAGAGCACCGGATCCCGCGCGTTGTCCGTTGCGCGGCTATAAAGGCGTATGACCGTGGATATCTTTGGCAATAACGAGCGCGAAGCGGGCCCCAGCTGGGCACGCGACAATTGGCCTGTCAGCGACCTTGATGACGTGAATGCGGGGCTCGATCCGACCCGCATGACCATCGAGAAAGTGGCCGCGAAAGCCCGCGAGGCGGCGGCTGCCGCCGGCAAGTCGGACGCCGACCTCCGTCAGGCTGCGGACGATTCGATCCGCGCTATGATGCTGATCCGCACCTATCGTGTGCGTGGGCATCTTGCTGCCGATCTCGATCCGCTCGGCCTCGCCAAGCGCGAGCTTCCAGCTGACCTCACACCCGAATTCCACGGCTTTTCCGGCGCTGCGCTTGATCGTCCGGTTTATCTCGGCGGCACGATGGGCTTTGAATATGCGACCGTGCGCGAGCTGGTTGAGTGCCTCCGCGCCAATTACTGCGGCCATATCGGCCTTGAATATATGCACATCAACGACCTCGAGGAGCGGCGTTTCCTCCAGGAGCGCATGGAGGGTCGCGAGGCGACCATTCACTTCACCGAGCTCGGTAAGAAATCGATCCTCCAGAAGGTGATCGAAGGCGAGCAGTGGGAGCGGTTCCTCGCCCGAAAATATGTCGGCACCAAGCGGTTCGGCCTGGATGGTGGCGAATCGATGATCCCGGCGCTCGAGAGCGTCATCAAATATGGCGGCCAATATGGCGTCAGCGAGATGGTGTTCGGAATGGCGCATCGCGGGCGCCTCAACGTGCTCGCCAACGTCATGGGCAAGCCCTACCGGGTGATCTTCAACGAATTCGCCGGCGGTTCTGCCAATCCAGAGGATGTCGGCGGATCGGGCGACGTCAAATACCACCTGGGCACTTCGGCGGATCGCGAGTTCGACAGCATCAAGGTTCACTTGTCGCTGGTGCCGAACCCAAGCCATCTCGAGGCTGTTGATCCGGTTGTGCTCGGCAAGGTGCGGGCGATCCAGACGACACGTGGAGACACCGAGGCGAGTGAGGTGCTTCCGGTGCTGCTGCACGGCGATGCTGCGTTTGCGGGGCAGGGCGTGGTCGCGGAGTGCTTCGGTTTTTCAGGCCTTCCGGGCTACGGGACCGGGGGTACGATCCACTTCGTGATCAACAACCAAGTGGGCTTCACCACTTCGCCGGCCTTCGCGCGATCCTCGCCTTACCCCTCCGACATCGCGAAGTCGGTCCAGGCGCCGATCCTTCACGTCAACGGCGATGATCCCGAAGCGGTGACCTTCGCCTGCAAGCTCGCCATAGAATATCGGCAGACCTTCAAGCGCGACATCGTCATCGACATGTGGTGCTATCGACGCTTCGGCCATAATGAAGGCGACGAGCCGAGCTTTACGCAGCCGCTGATGTATTCCGAGATCCGCAAGCACCCTCTCGTGTCCGAGATTTACGGCGCGCGTCTTGTGCGAGAAGGCGTCATCGATGCCGGCTGGATGGATGGGACCATTGCCCAGTTCACAAGCCTGCTCGAAACCGAATTCGAGACGGCCAAATCCTACCTTCCAAACAAGGCCGATTGGTTCGAGGGGCGCTGGCAGGGTTTCGGTAGACCCGATTCGCCGGAAACCGGGCGCCGCAACGTCGGCACTGCCGTGCCCGAGGGGACGCTGCGCGAGGTCGGACGGACCCTGACCGCCGTGCCCGACGATCTTGAGATCCATAAGACGCTTGCCCGTATCCTCGAGGCCAAAAGGCAGATGTTCGAGAGTGGCGAAGGTTTCGACTGGGCAACTGCCGAAGCCCTTGCCTTCGGAACTTTGGTCCGCGACAGCTATGGTGTCCGCCTTTCGGGCCAGGACAGCGGGCGCGGCACTTTTAGCCACCGCCATGCAGTCTGGGTCGATCAAAACACCGCCCGCAAATACATTCCGCTGGCCCATATCGAGGGCGGCCGGTTCGAAGTTCGGGATTCGCCGCTGAGCGAATTCGGCGTTCTCGGATACGAATATGGCTACTCGATCGCTGACCCCAGGACCTTGGTCCTTTGGGAAGCGCAATTTGGCGACTTCGCCAACGGCGCGCAGGTCATCATCGACCAGTTCATCTCGTCCGGCGAAGCAAAGTGGCTCCGTGCGAGCGGCCTCGTCATGCTGCTGCCCCACGGCTATGAAGGTCAGGGTCCAGAGCACAGCTCGGCCAGGCCCGAGCGGTTCCTGCAGCTTTGCGCCGAAGACAATATGCAGGTGGCGTACTGCACGACTCCGGCCAATTACTTCCACATCCTGCGCCGCCAGATGCTGCGCGATTTCCGGAAGCCGCTCATCATCATGACCCCCAAGTCGCTGCTCCGGCACAAGCTTGCGGTGTCGAGCTTCGCGGACTTCACAGGCGACAGCCACTTCAAGCGGATCCTGTCCGATCCCAGTGCGCCGCGAGACGAGGACGTGAAGCGGCTTGTGCTCTGCTCGGGCAAAATTGCCTATGACCTCTTCGAAGCGCGCGACCAGGTGGGCGACAGCGCGACCTCCATTGTCCGCATCGAGCAGCTTTATCCCTTCCCGTCGGAGCCGCTCACAGCGCGCCTCAGCCGCATGAAAAAGCTCGAGGAAGTGGTCTGGGCGCAGGAAGAACCGAAGAATGGAGGCTATTGGTTCTTCGTGGAGCCGCTGATCGAACAATGCCTGGCAGAAGCGGGCGTTAAGCCCAAGCGTCCGGCTTATGCGGGGCGGGCGGCATCGGCCTCTCCAGCCACCGGGCTCGCCAAGCGCCATGCGGCCGAACAGGCGGCGCTGATTGCCGAAGCCTTGGGTCATAGCGGGGAAGCAGCGCAGCAGCGCAGGGCCGGATGAGCATCATCAGACGAGGCGGGGACCGGTTTTCCGGCTCGACCATGCGACAAGAAGGGTATTGAGAAGACATGGCGACCGACGTCACCGTACCGACGCTAGGGGAATCGATTACCGAAGCGACTTTGGGCCAATGGCTGAAACTGCCTGGCGACGCGGTTCGAGCCGACGAGCCGATCGCCAGCCTTGAGACCGACAAAGTTGCCGTCGAGGTCCCCTCTCCGGTGGCAGGCACCATAAGCGAGCATGTTGTGGCTGAAGGCGACACCGTCGCAGTCGGC
>JADDQD010000301.1:4929-31395 GCA_016781555.1 Pseudomonadota bacterium
GATCCGACCGCTCCGCATGCTGACGATGGCGCTGGCGAGTCGAGCGCGCTTACGCTCTCGCCCGCTGTTCGGCGCGTGGTGCTCGAGCACGGCCTCGATCCTTCCAGGATAAAAGGCACCGGCAAGGACGGTCGCCTCACCAAGGACGACGTGCTCGCGGCGGCCAAAGCCGAAAAGCCGCAGGCGCCGGAGGCTCCCGCGGCGGCCCCCAAGGCCGCTCCAGCGGCTTCCGGCGATCGGCGGGAGGAGCGGGTCCGGATGACGCGCCTCCGCCAGACGATCGCACGTCGCCTCAAGGAAGCCCAGAACACGGCAGCGCTTCTTACGACGTTCAACGACGTCGACATGTCGGAGGTGATTGACGCGCGGAGCCGCTACAAGGATCTGTTCGAGAAGAAGCACGGCATCCGGCTCGGCTTCATGGGCTTCTTCGTCAAAGCCGCTTGCCTTGCCGCCCGGGACATCCCCTCAGTCAACGCCTATATCGAGGGCGACGAGATCGTTTATCACGATTATGTCGATGTTTCGGTCGCGGTGTCGGCGCCGAATGGGCTCGTGGTTCCGATTATCCGCAATGCGGACAAGATGAGCTTTGCTGAGATCGAGAAAACGATCGCGGACTTTGGCCGCCGCGCCAAGGACGGCACGTTGAAGATGGAGGAAATGCAGGGCGGCACCTTCACGATTTCAAACGGCGGTGTCTTCGGCTCGCTGCTTTCGACGCCAATCATCAATCCGCCGCAGTCAGCGGTGCTCGGCATGCACCGGATCGAGGAGCGGCCAGTGGTGAAGAACGGCCAGATCGTCGCCCGGCCGATGATGTACCTGGCTTTGTCGTACGACCACCGCCTGGTCGACGGCCGCGAAGCCGTCACCTTCCTGGTCCGGATGAAGGAAGCGATCGAGGATCCGACACGGCTGCTGATCGATCTGTGAGGATCTGCCCGGCCTGAGGCCGCACGAGAGCCCGGGCTTCGGCGCGGGAACAAGGGAAAGAAAATGGCTGAATTCGACTATGACGTGATCGTAATCGGCGCCGGTCCGGGCGGCTATGTGGCCGCAATTCGAGCGGCGCAGCTTGGCCTCAAGACCGCCTGCGTTGAAAGCCGGGAGACCCTCGGTGGCACCTGCCTGAACGTCGGCTGCATCCCGTCCAAGGCATTGCTCCATGCCTCCGAGATGTTCGACGAAGCTAGCAATGGAGCGCTTGCCAAGTTCGGAGTGAAAGTCGGCTCCGTCGAACTCGATCTCGACGCAATGCACGCCGAAAAAGCCAAGGCGGTGAAGGAGCTGACCGGGGGGATCGCGTTTCTCTTCAAGAAGAACAAGGTGGAGTGGCTGAAGGGCCACGCTTCGTTCAATGGTGCGACCAGCATCGATGTGGCAGGCAAGAGCTATGCCGCAAAGAACATCGTGGTTGCGACCGGATCATCGGTCACTTCGCTGCCGGGCGTCGAGATCGACAATGAAGTGGTGATCGACTCGACCGGTGCGCTGGCGTTGCCCAAAGTCCCGGAACATCTGGTTGTGATTGGCGGCGGCGTTATCGGCCTTGAACTGGGATCGGTCTGGAAGCGGCTGGGGGCAAGGGTGACGGTGGTCGAGTATCTCGACGAGATCCTTCCCGGCATGGACGGCGAAGTCCGCAAGGAAGCGCGCAAGATCTTCAAAAAGCAGGGGTTCGAATTCCGCACCTCCACCAAGGTGACCAAGGTCGAGCGCACCGGCGCTGGCGCCAGCGTGACGGTGGAACCGGCGGCGGGTGGTGCTGCCGAGGCCATCGAGGCGGACGTGGTTTTGGTCTCGATCGGCAGGCGCCCGAACACTCAAGGGCTTGCGCTTGAAAAGGCCGGCCTACAGGTCACCAACCGCGGACAGATCGACGTCGACAATCGCTTCGCGACCAAAGTGCCCGGTATTTGGGCGATCGGAGATGTGACCCCTGGCCCGATGCTCGCGCACAAGGCGGAGGACGAGGGGATCGCGGTCGCCGAGAACATCGCCGGCCAGACCGGCATCGTGAATCACGAAGTCATTCCCTCGGTGGTCTACACGCATCCGGAGATTGCCGGCGTCGGCCGGACCGAGGACGAGCTCAAAGCCGAAGGCATTGCCGTCAAGGTTGGCAAGTTCCCCTTCATGGCGAACAGCCGTGCGAAGACCAACCGCGACATGGACGGTTTCGTGAAGGTGGTTGCCGATGCCCGCACGGATCGTGTGCTGGGCGTTCATATCGTGGGCTCGCTTGCCGGAACCATGATCGCGCAGGCAGCGCAGGCGATGGAGTTTGGCGCGACCTCGGAAGATATCGCATATACCTGCCACGCCCACCCGACCCATTCGGAGGCGCTCAAGGAAGCGGCGATGGCGGTCACGGGATTGCCGATCCACATCTGAGTTCAGGCAAGCAGCCTCCAAAGGCCCTGCGAACCCTCAATGCGGTGGTGGGGCTAGAGCAGACCGCCCGTTCGCCCTGCGCCTGTCGAAGCTTGTGCTGAGCGACGCCGCAGGCGGCGTCGAAGGGCCTGTCCTGAGCGACACCGCAGGCGGCGTGGAAGGGGGCTGTCTTTCTTTCCGTTCAAAGGGCAAAATGGGGCTTCAACGGGTGCATGAAAGTAATACTTTCATGGGATCCCTCACAAGCTCAGCCCGAACGCAAAAGAGCACTGATCCCTATTGGGCGCAAGTTGCTCTAGTACGAGAACCTCCTCGGCGCCGCGTCGCTGCGCCGAGCTTCATCGGGCGAAGAGTCCGCCGAGCCAAGCCGCAAGCGAAGCCTGCTCCTTCCTGGCCAGCGGAACTGCCGCTGCCGGGCATTCCAGGCAACGAGCCTGGATTGCCGGCCCCGACAGTATCTTCCGAGCATCGTTGAGACCGCGCATGAGCATGAGCTGCGGCCGGATGGCGACCCTTCCGAAAATGTCCGCGGAAGCCACAGCCATTTCGTCGGCTTCGGTCATGCCCCTCAGCATCTGGTCGAGGAAACCAGGCGGCTTTTCGAGATAAACAACGTTGGCGCCATCGCCTTCGAGCCCGGCCCGGCGCGCCGCCTCCGCAACCGCAGCGTCAAGCGAGCCAAACGAATCGACAAGTCCAAGCTGCCGGGCGGTGCCGCCGTCCCAGACGCGGCCTTGGGCGATCTCATGGACCTTTGCGGCGGGCATGTTGCGCGACGCTGATACGAGCGCGATGAACCGCCGGTACATGTTCTCGACGCTGAGCTGAATCAGGCGGTCGGCTACAGGCGAAGGGCCTCGGAGGAGGTCGGGCTCCCCGGTAAGCGGCGTCGTTCGGATTCCATCCGCGCCCACGCCAAGCTTTTGCAGCGCGCCTTCAAAGCTTGGCAGGATGCCGAAGACGCCGATCGAGCCGGTGATAGTCTCCGGCTCGGCAAAAATTTTGTCGGCAGGGGTAGCAATCCAGTAGCCGCCGCTTGCGGCGACGGAACCCATCGACACGACGACCGGCAAACCACGTCCCTTGGCTTCGAGCACCGCCTGGCGAATCCGCTCGGAGGCAGTCACCGATCCCCCGGGCGAGTCCACCCGAAGCACCAGCGCCTTCAGGTCGTGCTGGCTGAGGCCCTTCTGCAGATTGTCCACGATCGTCTCCGCGCCCGCGGTGCCCGGGTCCGCTTTTCCGTCGACGATCTCGCCGGCCACGGTGAGAATACCGATTTGGCCGGCGGGCTCTGCGGCTGGATTGGCCGCGAGCCAGGCATCATATTTGATGGCGCGATAGCTGCCGGGGAGGTCTTCGTTGTCGGTGCCGACAAGCTCCCGCAGCCGATCATGGAACGCGGCGCGTTCGCCGATCCGGTCGACAAGTCCCGAAGCAAGAGCGGCCTTTGCCATGTCACCACCTGCCGCAGCGAAGCGCTCGACCGGCTGCATGACATAGCCTTGAAGCCGCGCCTTCGGGCGGGCTTTCAGCACATCCTGCTGCCATGTCTGCCACAAGGCGCTGGCAAGCGCGAGGCTGGCTTCGCGGGACTCCGGTGACATGTCCGTGCGGGTGAACGGCTCCACGGCTGCCTTATAGGCGCCGACCCGGTATACGTTGGCCGTCACTCCAAGCTTCTCAAGCAAGCCCTTGAAATAAAGGTTGAGACCTCCCGGGCCCGTGATGAGCACCGCACCAAGCGGGTTCAGCCAGACCTCGCTCGCATGGGCGGCGAGCAAATAAGCGTCGTCGCTGTAGCCGGTGGCATAAGCGATAACCGGCTTGTTCGCGCGACGCACGCCGTCCAGCGCGCCAGCAACGTCGCTGAGACCAGCCTGCCCGCCCCCGGCAAAGCGGTCGAGATCGAGCGCGACGGCCCTCACGCGATCGTCGCGTGCAGCGCTTTCAAGGGCGTGAACAACATCCCGCAGCCGATATTCCCGCATGACGGGCGATCCCCCGGCGAGCACGTCCAGAGTGCCCGGCTCCGCCGGATGCTCCGAAATCGTCCCGCTGAGGTCGAGCACCAGGGCGCCCTCGGCTGCGCTTCCGGCATGAGGATTCGCGGACAGCGCCGCGAAAAGAACCCCGAAGAATCCGAGCATCAGCACGAGGACGAGCCCGTCCTTCACGCCGACGAGCAGCCGCCAGACCTTGCCGATGAAGCGCATATTCCTTTTTCCTTCCAGCTGCGGCGCTAACCGACCCCCGCGTGGGAGTAAATGCAGGCCAAGCCTGCCGCTTTTATCAAAAATTCCGATCCGCGCGGGGAAGAGGCTTGACCCGAGATGAACACAGCCTACATCCGCGACATTAGCACTCGCGAGGGGTGAGTGCTAACAGGATCAACCAAGGAGCGATCAGTTTCCATGCGGAAGCATGTGGGGGCTGTCGCACAAGACAGAAAGGAACGCGCATGAATTTTCGTCCGCTCCATGACCGAGTGCTCGTTCGCCGCGTCGAGGCCGAGGAAAAGACGGCCGGTGGCATCATCATCCCGGATACTGCCAAGGAAAAGCCGCAGGAAGGCGAAGTGGTTGCCGCCGGTGCCGGCGCAAAGAGCGAGGATGGCACGGTCAGCCCGCTCGACGTCAAAGCCGGTGACCGCGTGCTGTTCGGCAAGTGGTCCGGAACCGAAGTTCGCGTTAATGGCGAAGACCTCCTCATCATGAAGGAATCCGACATTCTGGGCATCGTTGGCTAAGCCAGCAGCACCGAATGATCGGCTGATTCAGCGCTCAACAAACATCTTAAACCAAGGGAACAACAAACATGGCAGCGAAAGACGTACGCTTTTCGCGTGACGCCCGTGAGCGGATCCTCCGCGGCGTCGATATCCTCGCCGATGCGGTGAAGGTCACTCTCGGGCCCAAGGGCCGCAACGTCGTGATCGACAAGTCGTTCGGCGCGCCGCGCATCACCAAGGACGGCGTCACCGTCGCCAAGGAAATCGAGCTCAAGGACAAGTTCGAAAACATGGGGGCGCAGATGCTGCGCGAAGTCGCTTCCAAGACGAACGACCTCGCCGGCGACGGCACCACCACCGCGACCGTGCTCGCCCAGTCGATCGTGCGCGAGGGCATGAAGTCGGTTGCCGCCGGCATGAACCCGATGGACCTGAAGCGCGGCATTGACCTTGCGGTCACGCGGGTGGTTGAGGACCTCAAGAGCCGCTCCAAGCCCGTTTCCGGCTCCAATGAAATCGCTCAGGTCGGCATCATTTCGGCCAACGGCGACACCGTGGTCGGCGAAAAGATCGCCGAGGCGATGGAAAAGGTCGGCAAGGAAGGCGTCATCACCGTCGAGGAAGCCAAGGGTCTCGAGTTCGAGCTCGATGTTGTCGAAGGCATGCAGTTCGACCGCGGCTATCTTAGCCCCTATTTCATCACCAACCCGGAGAAGATGCAGGTCGAGCTCAGCGACCCCTACATCCTCATCCACGAGAAGAAGCTGTCGAACCTCCAGGCGATGCTTCCGATCCTCGAGGCGGTTGTGCAGTCCGGGCGTCCGCTGCTGATCATCGCCGAAGATATCGAAGGCGAGGCTCTCGCCACGCTCGTCGTCAACAAGCTGCGCGGTGGCCTCAAGGTCGCGGCCGTCAAGGCGCCCGGCTTCGGCGATCGTCGCAAGGCGATGCTCGAGGACATCGCCATCCTGACGGGCGGTGAAATGATCAGCGAAGACCTCGGCATCAAGCTCGAGAGCGTTACGATCAACATGCTCGGCCGCGCCAAGCGCGTCACCATCGACAAGGACAACACCACTGTCGTCGACGGTGCGGGGGCGGCCGATCAGATCAAGGGCCGGGTCGAGGCCATTCGGGCAATGATCGAGAACACCACCAGCGACTATGACCGCGAGAAGCTCCAGGAGCGTCTCGCCAAGCTCGCCGGCGGCGTTGCCGTGATCAAGGTCGGTGGTTCGTCCGAGGTCGAGGTGAAGGAGCGCAAGGACCGCGTCGATGACGCTCTCCACGCCACGCGTGCGGCGGTCGAGGAGGGGATTGTCCCCGGCGGCGGTACGGCCCTCCTTTACGCGACCAAGGCTTTGCAGGGCCTCAGTGGCGTTAACGACGATCAGACCCGCGGCATCGACATCGTTCGCCGCGCGCTTCAGGCGCCGCTGCGTCAGATCGCCGAGAATGCCGGCCATGACGGCGCGGTTGTCGCAGGCAAGCTGATCGATGGCGAAGACCAGACGATTGGCTTCAACGCTCAAACCGAGGTCTACGAAAACCTGGTGCAGTCTGGCGTGATCGACCCAACCAAGGTCGTTCGCACGGCGCTCCAGGACGCCGCCTCTGTTGCGGGTCTCCTCATCACCACCGAAGCGGCGGTGTCGGAGCTCCCCGACGACAAGGCTGCAGCCGGCGGGATGCCCGGCGGCGGCATGGGCGGCATGGGCGGCATGGACTTCTAATCTGTCCGTCCCTCCCGTTCGCGGGGGGGACGGGAAGTCCAATGAACTTCCCGTTAGCGCTTCAGCTGAAGAGAAAGGGCCGGAGGAGCTTCATGCTCCTTCGGCCCTTATCGTTGTGGCGCAGAGTCGGAAGGGCGCTTACTGCCCGTTGGTGGCCGCCTCGTCCGCCACGGGGAGGTCTCCTGGCTCAGCCGCGCTTTGTTCGCCGTTGCCAAGGCCTGTTTCGTCAGTCGCGCTGAGGCTATCCGGCGAGGCGTCGAGTGTTTCGGCGATATTGTCCAGCTTGCGATTTTCCTCGCCGCTGAGGCCGCCCGCATTCTCATCAGGGCCCCCGCATGCGCCAAGCACCAGCGCCGCAGCCGCGACAAATCCCATCGAATATTTCATCCGCTTCAGCCTCCGTTGTCCAGGGCGAAGCCTAGGGCCTGATCGGCTGAGGTGGAAGCGCGAAGCGCTTCCGCCGAAGGCGTCAATCAGGCTCTTTTCCTATGGTGAAGCAACCTGCGCAAAGAAAGAGGGCCGGGGCACCCTCGGCGACCCGGCCCTCTCCTTACTTGCCTTTGACAGGCTTACTGGGCGTTGGTTGCGCCGTCCGTTGCGCCGTCAACGGCGTTGCCGGCCGCGTCAACCACGTTGCCCGCGGCGTTGCCGACGTCGCTGGCGACGTTGCCGGCGGCGTCGAGCGCGCCGTTGGTCATGTTCGCAGCGTCCGTAGCAGCGGCGTTGACGTCCATGTTGGCTTCGTCGGCAGTTGCCTCGGTATTGGTCTCGGCCATGTTGGCTTCGTTGTTAGCAGCTTCGCCGCCGCCGCACGCGACGAGGGCGAGGGACGAAACGACGGCGGTGATCAGAGCGATCTTTTTCATGACTTCTCTCTCCTGAAGTGGAGTAACTTGGCTGCTGGGCGAGGTGCTGCCAGGGGCATCCGGCAGCTTCCAGCGTTGCGGCAAATATATAATGTGCGGATCTATGTCTACCACTTTGGTAGGCAAGGTGCTTCGGTTTGTCGCAAACTGATCTGCCGACCCATGGAGGATATCTTCCTTGACCCGCATATAAAGATATCTTTATATCGTTATCTCATGTCTGCAACGCCCGAAATCTTTCGCTCCCTCGCCGATCCGACGCGGCTGCGCATCGTTGCGCTTCTGCGCGCGATGGAGCTGTCGGTGGGCGAACTTGCCCAAGTGCTGGGACAAAGCCAGCCTCGCGTATCACGCCACGTGAAGATTCTCATCGAAGCTGGTCTTGTCGAGCGCAGGAAGGAAGGCAGCTGGGTTTTCCTAAGCCTTGGGCGGCGTGACCGCGTGGAGCCGCTGTTCGCGTTGCTGGACGCCTGGTCCGGGATCGATGGCGAGGATCCGTGGGCCATTGCCGACGCTGCCCGGCTTGCGGCCGTTCGCGCCGATCGAGCGGCTGCCGCCGAACGTTATTTTGCGCTCCACGCAAAGGATTGGGACGAACTTCGTTCGCTACACATCGCCGAAAGCGAGGTGGAGGCGGCGATCGCGCGGGCGCTAGGCGAGGAAGCGATCGGGCGGCTCGTCGATATCGGGACCGGGACCGGGCGGATGCTGGAGCTGTTCGCAGCAGGCGCCAGCAGCGCGGTGGGCGTGGACCGTTCGCCTGAAATGCTCCGTCTTGCCCGTGTGAAGCTTGCCGAAGCGGGATTGCCTGCGGCCGAGCTGAGGCAGGGGGACATGTATTCGCTGCCGCTGCCTTCTGCATCAGCGGACACGGTGATCATTCATCAGGTCCTGCATTATGCCCAGCAGCCCGCGGCCGCTGTTGCTGAGGCAGCGCGGCTGCTCGCTCCCGGCGGACGGCTCCTGATCGTCGACTTTGCGCCGCATGATCGCGAAGAGCTTCGCGCCCGGGACGCGCATGCTCGATTGGGCTTTGCCGATGAAGCAGTGCTCGGCTGGATGGCTACGGCGGGATTGGCCGCGCGCGTCGTCGAGCATCTTCAAGGCGGCGAGCTTACCGTTACTCTGTGGGAAGGCGAGCAGCCGCGCGCGCGCCTCAAGGTGGTTGCATGAACCCGATCAGTCCCTCGATACGTACTCTGTCCAAGCCGCTGTTTGAAGATGTGGCCGGTGACATCGACGTTTCATTCGAGTTTTTCCCGCCCAAGACGGACAAGATGGAGCAGACGCTGTGGGAGGCGATCCGGATGCTGGAACCGCTTCAGCCGCGATTCGTCTCGGTCACTTACGGCGCCGGTGGCTCCACTCGGGACCGCACCCACGCCACGGTTGAACGGATCGTGCGCGAGACAAGCCTCGCCCCGGCGGCGCATCTCACCTGCGTCGAGGCCACGCGCGCGGCGATTGACGATATCGCCCGCAGCTACTGGGCCGCAGGTGTCCGCCACATTGTCGCGCTGCGCGGCGATCCCCCCGAACAAGGGAAAGCCTTTCAACCGCATCCAGACGGCTATGCTAACGCGGTTGCGCTCGTCACAGGGCTGAAGCGGATCGCGCCGTTCGAGATCTCGGTCGCAGCTTATCCGGAATGCCACCCGGATTCGGCCAATCGAGCGGCTGATCTCGACAACCTCTGGCGCAAGATCGACGCCGGCGCCGACAGGGCGATCACTCAGTTCTTCTTCTCGCCCGAATCCTTTCTGCGCTTTCGAGATCATGCGGCGTCGGTGGGAATTGACGCCGAGATCGTCCCCGGCATCCTGCCTTTGTCCAACGTCGCGCAAACCCGCAAATTCGCCGCACAATGCGGCGCGACCATACCCGCCTGGATGGACAAGCTCTTCGAAGGGCTCGACGATCTTCCCGCCGCGCGCCAGCTCGTCGCCGCCACCGTCGCGGCCGAACTCTGCGGGCAACTCTATGCCGGCGGGGTCCGGCACTTTCACTTCTACACCTTGAACCGCGCCGAACTGTCTTACGCGATCTGCCACTTGCTGGGACTGCGGCCGAACCGACACGAACAGGAGCAGGCCGCATGAACCCGCGCCAGGAACTGATCCGCGCCGCAAGCGAGCGCATCCTCATTAAGGACGGCCCGTTCGGGACTGAGGTCCAGAACCGCGGGCTCGCCGAGGCGGATTATGCCGGTGCTCTCGGCTTAGCGCGCGACCAGAAAGGCAACAACGATCTGCTCGCGCTCACGCGCCCCCAGGTGGTGGAGACAATCACCAAGGATTATCTTGCGGCAGGCGCCGATATCATCGCCACCAACACCTTCAGCGCCAACCGCATCAGCCAGGCTGATTACGGTGCCGAACATCTCGTCCGCGAGATCAATCTCGCTTCGGCACGGATCGCGCGCGCTGCTGCAGACGATGTGGCCGCCAAGGATGGCCGGCCACGTTTCGTCGCGGGAGCCATTGGCCCCACCAACAAGACGCTCTCGCTCTCCCCCGACGTCAATGATCCGGGCTTTCGGGAAGTGGATTTTGACGGCCTGAAGCAAGTTTATCGTGAGCAGTGCGACGCGCTGATCGACGGCGGCGTCGATTTCATCCTGATCGAGACGGTTTTCGACACGCTCAACGCCAAAGCAGGCATCATGGCCGGGATGGAAGCGGCGCGCGCGCGGGGCCGCGACGTGCCGCAAATGATTTCAATGACGATCACAGATCTTTCCGGTCGCAACCTGTCCGGCCATACCGTTGAAGCTTTCTGGCACGCGGTTCGGCACGCCCGCCCGGTCACGATCGGCCTCAATTGTTCGTTCGGAGCTAAGCAGCTTCGGCCACATGTGCAAACGCTGGCGCAGATTGCCGACGCGCTGATCATGATCTACCCCAATGCCGGGCTTCCCAACGAACTCGGCCAATATGACGAACTGCCGCACCAGACCGCGGAGCTCGTTGCGGACTGGGCGGAGCGAGGCTTTGTGAACATCTTGGGCGGGTGCTGCGGATCCACACCAGCGCATATTGCGGCAATGGCAAAGGCGATCGGCGGTCTTGCTCCGCGGCGGCTTCCCGTCGCGCCCGTCGCGACTCGCCTCGCTGGCCTCGAAAGGATGACGCTCGCTGCCTGACCTGAAGCCCCTCCCGACGCCCATGCCGGCGAGGGGCCGCTGCACGACCCTCATCAGAATAGAGACAAGATGAACGCCACCGCCCTTTTCAACGACGCTCCGTCTTCGCCTCCCGCTCCCGAGGAGCCGGGTTCTCAGGCTCAGACGGCTACCTTCGTGAACATCGGCGAACGGACCAATGTCACCGGTTCGGCCAAGTTCAAGAAGCTCATCATGGCCGACGATTATGCCGCTGCGGTCGAAGTCGCGCGTAGCCAGGTCGAGAACGGCGCGCAAATCATCGACATCAACATGGACGAGGGCCTGCTCGACGCCGAGTATGCCATGACGACGTTCCTGAAACTCATCTCCGCGGAGCCCGACATCGCGCGGGTGCCCTTCATGATCGACAGCTCCAAGTGGAGCGTGATCGAGGCGGGGCTGAAATGCGTTTCGGGCAAGCCGATCGTAAATTCGATCAGCCTGAAGGAAGGCGAGGAGGAGTTCCTCCGCCTCGCCCGCAAAGTGCGGGACTATGGGGCTGCCGTCGTTGTGATGGCCTTCGACGAGACCGGCCAGGCCGACACGAAGGAGCGTAAGGTCGAGATCTGCGAGCGCGCCTACAAGGCTCTGGTTGCCGACGGCTTTCCGCCCGAGGACATCATATTCGATCCCAACATCTTCGCAGTGGCCACGGGTATCGAGGAGCACCGCCGCTACGCGCTCGACTTTCTGGAGGCGTGCCGCGAGATCAGGGCGCGCTGCCCGCACGCGCACATCTCCGGCGGCCTCTCTAACCTCAGCTTCTCATTCCGCGGCAACGAGCCCGTCCGCCGGGCGATGCATTCGGTCTTCCTCTACCACGCCATTCCCGCCGGCCTCGACATGGCAATCGTCAATGCGGGTCAGCTCGACGTCTATGATGCGATCGACCCTGAACTTCGCGAGGCTTGTGAGGATGTGATCCTCGACCGGCAGCCCAAGGATGGCGGTGACGCCACCGAGCGACTGGTCGCGCTTGCCGAAAAGTACCGCGGAACCGATGCCGTTCAGGACAAGGCAGCTGCGGAATGGCGCGCCTGGCCGGTCGAGAAGAGACTCGAACACGCGCTCGTCAAAGGTATCGACGCTTTTGTCGTCAGCGACGCCGAAGAGGCCAGGCAGCTCGCCGACCGGCCGATCCACGTCATCGAAGGTCCGCTGATGGACGGCATGAACGTGGTCGGCGACCTGTTCGGCTCGGGCAAGATGTTCCTTCCGCAAGTGGTGAAGTCCGCACGGGTCATGAAAAAGGCGGTCGCCCACCTCATTCCATTCATCGAAGAGGAAAAAGAAAAGAGCGGCGCTACTCAGGGCAAGGGCCGGATCGTGATGGCCACGGTCAAAGGCGACGTCCACGACATCGGAAAGAACATCGTCGGCGTTGTACTCCAGTGCAACGGCTTCGAAGTGATCGATCTGGGCGTGATGGTGCCCTGGCAGGACATCCTGAAAGCCGCCAACGAGAATCAGGCAGACATGATCGGCCTTTCCGGGCTGATCACGCCGAGCCTGGACGAAATGGTCACCGTCGCCTCCGAGATGCAACGCGAAGCCATGCGGCTCCCCCTTCTCATCGGGGGAGCAACGACCAGCAAGGTCCATACCGCGCTGAGGATCGACCCGGCTTATGAAGGTCCAGTCATCCACGTGCTGGACGCGAGCCGAGCGGTCGGTGTCGCCTCGTCGCTGGTCTCGGAGACGCAGCGCGAACCGCTCGTGGAGAAGACGGCGCAAGATTACGAGTCGGTGCGGACCGCACGCGCTGGAAGGGGGCACAACGAACTCGCGACCATTGAGGAAGCCCGCGCGAACGCCTTCGCCTTCGACCCTGAAGGCATGGCGTCACCGCCCAAGCGGCCGGGGACCCATAATTTCGGGCAGTGGCCGATCCGGGACCTTCGCAATTCGATTGACTGGACCCCGTTCTTTCGCGCCTGGGAGCTCGCCGGTAACTACCCCGCCATACTCGACGACGAGATTGTCGGTGAAAGCGCCCGTGCGCTGTTCGCAGATGCGCAGGCGATGCTCGACAAGATGATAGCCGAGCATTGGCTGACCGCCCGCGGCACGGTTGGCCTGTGGCGTTGCCGGCGGGAAGGCGATGACGTCTATGCCCTGGCCGGGAACCACGAAACGCGACTTCCTTTCCTACGCCAGCAGGTGAAGAAGCGCGAAGGGCGGCCGAACATGTGCCTCGCCGACTTCATCTCGCCCGAAGGCGAAGATTGGATCGGGGGATTCGCGGTCGCAATCCACGGCCTCGATCCGCACCTCGCCCGCTTCAAGCAAGCCAATGACGACTATTCGGATATTCTCCTCAAGGCTCTCGCCGACCGTCTGGCCGAAGCATTCGCCGAGCTGCTCCACGCGCACGTCCGCAACAGCGTGTGGGGCTATGCCGACGAACACCTCACGAATCAGCAGCTCATCCGCGAGAATTACATCGGCATACGCCCGGCCCCCGGTTACCCTGCCTGCCCGGATCACAGCCTGAAGCCTGTGCTGTTCGACATGCTCGGCGGCGCACCCGCGGGCATCGAGCTCACCAGCAATTTTGCGATGCTGCCCACGTCGGCGGTATCAGGCTTCTACTTCGGGCATCGCGACAGCCAGTATTTCGGCGTGGCCCGGATCGGCCGCGATCAGCTCGAGGACTATGCCGCACGCCGCGGCGTCAGCGTGTAGCAGGCCGAGCGCTGGCTCCGACCAAACCTCGACTAGTCCGGAGTAACTTACGCAGGATCGGATCAGTCCTCTTTTCCGTTCGGGCTGAGCTTGTCGAAGCCCTGCTTTGCCCTTGAGGTTAAAGAAGGACAGCCCTTCGACAGGCTCAGGGCGAACGGGTCAGATTAGCGCAGTTTACTCTAGCGGCAGGTTATTGCGTGCAGGTCGTGTCCGAGCCGACGGCAAGGTCAAGACAGCGGCCGTCGACGGTTCCCATCGGCACTGGAACGCCGAGAAGCGGAGCGAGCGTCGGCATGATGTCGACCGTTTCCACGGCAAGCGGCTGCTCGAAAGGACGCATGCCTTTTCGCCAGAAGAGGATCGGCACCCGCCGGTCATAGTCCCAAGGGCTGCCGTGCGTGGCAACGTAGCCGCGGCTGGTGTCCGCGATTGGGGTGATCCGCGGCTTCAGCAGCACCACGAAGTCGCCGGAGCGCTCCGGGTCGAAGGAGGCGCGGGCGCGGTCGAGCAGACTCCACCGGTCCGGGGGGCCGGTGGGGCTGGGGGCGTTACGGAGTTGAGCTGCGGTGAATACTTCCGCCACCTGCGGATGCGTCCGATAGCTCCGCACGGCCTCATCGAGGACGCGCTGGCGCTGCGCTGGCGTGAGCGCCCGATCGACGTACATGTCCCCGAACGCGCCGTCGCCGTAGAGCACCGGCCCAGAAAGGCCGAGCCTCCCGGCGAGGGCTTTGGCCATGGTGGGTGCATTGAGCGTCGGGTCGACCCGGTTGGCCTCGTTTATGCCGTGCTCGCGTAGACGTTCGGGGAGGTCATGGCCGCCGTGATCTGAGGTCAGCACGACGAGATAGTCGATGCCGGCGCGGTCCAAATGTCCGAAGAAGTCGCCGAGGCTTCGGTCCAGAGCGAGCATCTGGAGGCACATCTCGCTGCCGTTCGTGCCGTAGCTGTGGCCGACATAATCGGTTGCCGACAGGCCGACGATGAGGAGATCGGTGGCGGGGCCGTTACCGAGCTGCATCTCCTGCTGGAGCGCCGCTGCAAGTGCGAGAGTGGCACCATCGAGTTCGGGCGATGCTCGGAACGCGCGGCTGTCGCCCGCCTCGCGCGCGAAGCGGCCGGTGCCGACGGGCTTTCCTCCGCCTGCCACACCAACCGCACGGCTCCGAGTGCCGCAGAGGGCGCTCAAATCAAACGGCGCGCGCGCGTGTGATAGGGTGCGGGCAATGCTGGCGTTGACGAGCGCACCCGCTTGGGCGGGCTGCCCCCTGCTGGGATCCGGGGCGAAACCCGTTCCGCCCCACCACCAGCGCTGATCCGGGCTATAGCCGCCCATCATCACGGCCGCGCGATCCTTGCCCGCCACGGCGGCGACCCGGCTCTGCGGGTTCGTCCGCTTCATAAGGTCTCCGAGCGCCGGGACCCGCAGGTGATAGGTGGAAACGGTGTACTTGCCCGACGTGCTGCCAGGCACGCGCTCATCTTCGGCGCAGTAGATCTGCTTGTCTTCCCGACTTGTGCTCGGATCGAACCAGTTATTGGCGATGATCCCGGTCCGCGCGGGGCGTGCGCCGGTGAGGATGGTGGAATGGCCGGGGCAGGTTTCCGTCGCGTTGTGCGACTGATAGCCCGAGGGGAACACGACCCCGTCCGCCAGGCGCTTCAGCCCGCCGGTAAAATGCGGGCGATATTCGGCGAACAGGTCGGACGAGAGCTGGTCAACGGCGATGGCGACCACGAGCTTGGGCCGGTTCTGGCTCTGTGCAGCAGCCGAAGCGGCTCCGAGCAGGGCTACTAAGCCGACGGCAAGCAGGGTCGAGGCGATCCGGAGGCAATTCATCACTGGTGCAAGTGCAATGCTATAGGGTGCGTGAATCGACAAGGTGCTTTGTTGCGGGATTGGGTTTTCAGGCTGCTCACGTATCTCTGGCTGGCGCTTGCGCTGGTCGGGCAGGGCGCGGCTGCCCAAACGCCGCAGCCTCAGGGGGGAAATGCGATCAGCGTGTCGCTGCTGCCGGAATTCCGGCAGGCGAGGCCTGGCGAGACGGTCACGCTCGCAATCCTGATGCGGCCAAAGCGGGGCTGGCACGGATACTGGAAAAATCCTGGCGATGCCGGCATCGAAAGCCGGATCGAATGGGCCCTTCCGCCGGGAGGGAAGGCTGGCCCGCTTCGCTACCCAGTGCCCGGACGGCTGATCATCTCAGGCCTGATGAACTATGTCTACGAGCGCGATCATGCGCTGCTGGTGGACGTGCAAGTTCCGACGAGCGCTGCAGGGGGGACTGCTTTCCCGATCCGAGCGCGGATCGATTATCTCGCCTGCACCGACGAAATTTGCGTTCCTGAAAGCGCCGATGTGGCGACGAGCCTGGCCATCGGCGCCGACGCGCGCGAGCGCAGCCCCGGTTTCGATGCTTACCGGCAGGCGCTTCCCAACCCGCTCGGAAGCGAGGGTCGTTTCGAGCTGCAAGCCGGCACGTTCCGTCTTGCCGTGCCCGTTCCTGCCTCGATGGCCGTATCGAAAGCCTATTTCTTCCCGCTGACCGACCGCGCGATCGATTATGCAGCGCCGCAAAGCGTTTTTCGCAACGGCGATTATCTGATCGTCGAGACGGCGGCGGGGCAGGGCCGTCCCGGCAGGGTGGAGGGCGTCCTGGGGCTTGGCGACGGGCTTGGCCTTTCCTTGGTCGCGCGGCCAGGGCCGGTGCCGGCCGCTGGGGACGCGCTCGCGGAAAGAAGCGCGGCGGGTTTCTCGCCCATCCTGTTCGCGCTCATCGGCGCAGTGGTGGGCGGGCTCCTTCTCAACATCATGCCCTGCGTCTTCCCGATCCTCAGCCTCAAGGCGCTCAGCCTGGCAAAGGTAGGCGGCGACGAAGCCGCTGCCCGCCGCGAAGCGTGTGCTTATGCTGCGGGGGTCATCCTCGTCTGTCTTGCGCTCGGCGCGCTGCTGCTGGCGCTTCGAGCGGGAGGCGCTGCCATCGGTTGGGCATTCCAGCTCCAGGATCCGCGTGTGATCATGCTGCTGCTGCTGCTCGTCACGGCGATCGCACTCAACCTGGCCGGCTTGTTCGAGCTTCCGGGGCTCGGCGGGCCCGAGCGGCTGACGCGCAGCGGCGGGAGCGCAGGGGCTTTCTGGACTGGCGCGCTTGCGGCCTTCGTCGCCACGCCCTGCACGGGCCCGTTCATGGGCGCGGCACTTGGCGCGGCTTTGGTTCTCCCCACCGCAGCCGCACTGGCGATATTTGCAGGCCTCGGGCTTGGCCTTGCTCTTCCCTTCCTGCTGCTCGGCTTCGTGCCGCCGCTTCGCCGCCGGCTTCCGAAGCCGGGACCTTGGCTGGGGCGCTTCAGGCGGCTGATGGCCGTTCCGATGTTCGTCACAGGACTTGGCTTGGCCTGGGTTCTGGGAAGGCAGGCAGGTGTCGAGGGCATGACGCTCGGCATTGCCGCAGCGCTCATCCTTGGCCTTGCCTTGTGGTGGGTGGGGCGAAGGCAAGGGCAGGGGAGGGCATGGCTCCCGCTCGCACCGGCTGCCGCGGCAACGGCAGCGGCCATCCTGCTCTTGCCAGTCGCAATCGAACCTGCCGCCGCCAGTCCTGAGGGCCGGCTCGCCGCAGAAACTTTCAGCGAAGCGCGCCTCGCTGCACTCCGGGCGGAGCGCCGCCCCGTCTTTGTCTACTTCACCGCCGACTGGTGCGTCACCTGCAAGGTCAACGAAAAGGCGACTTTGGAGCAGGAGGAAGTGGCAAGCGTCTTTGCGGCCCGAAACGTTGCTGTGCTGGTCGGCGACTGGACGCGCGGCGATCCCGCCATCGGCCGGTTTCTCGATCGGCACGGCCGAACGGGAGTGCCACTTTACCTTTACTATGCGCCGGGCCAGCCTGCCGAAATCCTCCCGCAGATACTGACCACGCGCCGCCTCGCCGAGGCGGTCGGCTAGAGCAACTTGCGTGATATCGGGATCAGCGCTCTTTTCCCCATTCGGGCTGAGCTTGTCGAAGCCCTATTCTCCCCTTGAAGGGGCAAGACGGACAGCCCCCTTCAACGCCGCCTGTGGTGTCGCTCAGGACAGCCCTTCGACCGGCTCAGGGCGAACGGGTCAGATTTAGCGCAGTCTGCTCTAGTCGAGGTCTTCCGCCGAGGCCAGCAGGGTACAAGCGCTACTTCCGCTCCCACACTTTCCGGCCGCCCACCCACGTCTCGAGCACCTGCGTCTGCCGGATTTCCCGCGGAGCCGCGTCGAAGATGTCGCGGTCGATGAAGATGAAGTCGGCCATCTTGCCGGGTTCCAGCGTGCCGAAACGATCTTCGGCAAAGCCCGCGAAAGCAGCGTCGCGGGTGAAGCCGGCAAAGGCCTGCGCCATCGTCACCTTCTGCTCGGGAAGCCACCCACCGGGCGGCTGGCCCTGATCGTCCTCGCGGCTGACCGCGACCGCCAGCCCGTGGAAGGGATTTGAAGATTCCACCGGGAAATCCGATCCAAAGGCAAGCGGTGCGCCGTTCGCAATCATGCTCCGCCAGGCATAGGCGCCGCCTAGGCGACCCAAACCCATCCGAGCTTCGGCCATGCGCCAGTCGGAGGTCTGGTGCACCGGCTGCATCGAAGCGATGATCCCGTTCCGCCCGAAGCGCGGCAGATCGGCTGGGTCGACGATCTGCGCATGCTCGATGCGCCAGCGTCGGTCCCCCTTATAAGTGCCGGCCAGCTCTTCGATCGCGTCCAGCAGCTGCGCGTTGGCCGCGTCTCCGATTGCGTGCACGGCCACCTGGAAGCCGTCCATCGCCGCCCGGCTCATCAGGTTCCTGAGCGTTGCGTCGTTCAGGAATGCGAGCCCCTTTTCGCCCGGTTTGTCCTTGTAAGGCTGCTTCAGCCAGGCCCCGCGAGAGCCGAGCGCGCCGTCGCTGTAGAGCTTCACGCCGACCATCTTGAGTTTGCTGTCGTAGAGCCACGGCGTTGGCTCCGTTCCCGACACGGTCAGCAGCGGCTCGATGCCCGCGGCATAGGACATGATCCGAACGTTGAGGCGCCCTTCGTCCCCGGCCCGGCGGATGACCAGCCAGTCGTCCGCGCTTGTTCCCATGTCGGCAACGGCCGTCACTCCGTTTTGAAGGAGGATATTCTGCGCCGTATCGAACGCTGTGTCGCGGACCCGCGGCAGCGGGGGCGGTACGGCCTTGTCCACAAGCTGCATCGCCGCATCGATGAAGATGCCGGAGGGCTGCCGACCCGCGGTCTCGATCCGCCCGCCAGGCGGGGATTTGCTCGCGGCCGTGACTCCGGCCTCTTTCAGTGCCAGGCTGTTCGCCCAGCCCGCATGCCCATCGACCCGTTCGAGCCATACCGGGCGGCCTGGCACCACAGAATCGATGTCCGCCGCCGTCGGGAAGCGGCCGAGGCCCCATCTCTCCTGGTTCCATCCGCGGCCCACGATCCATCGCGGGCTTGGATTGGCGGCGGCATAAGCAGCGAGCTTGGCCTGCGCTTCCTGGAGGGTCCGCGTGTCGCTGAGATCGAGCTGCAGTGCCTGGAAACCGAGGCCCATGACGTGCCCGTGGGCATCCACGAGGCCAGGGATCATGGTCCTGCCTCTGCCGTCGACCCGGTAATCAGGCCGCGTGGCGGGCCGCTCGCGCCGCTGGAGGAGCTGCTTGACGCGTCCGTCGTTGCCGACGAGGAGGCCGGTGAAGCGGACGATCTCCTTGTTCGCGCCCAGCGTGTAGCCGTTCACATTCTCGACCAAAGTGTCGGCCGCTGCCGCATGGGCACAGAACAGGGCCGCGAGCGCGGCCAGGAGCTTTCTCATGTGTTCAGTCTTCTCACCAGGGATGACGTGTCATGGCGCGCGGCGCCCATCGCTTGCAGGTCAGCGTAAAACTGGTCGACAAGGGCGGTGAGCGGCAGGCGGGCGCCGTTCGATCGGGCTTCATCGAGCGTCAGGCCGAGATCCTTGCGCATCCAATCGACGGCGAAACCGAATTCGAATTGCCCCTGGCTCATGGTCTTCCAGCGGTTGATCATCTGCCAGCTCTGCGCCGCACCGCCTGAAACCGCCTCGAACACCTTGTCCGGATCGAGCCCCGCAGCGCGAGTGAAGTGAACCGCCTCGGCCAAACCCTGCAGCACGCCAGCGATCGCGATCTGGTTCACCATTTTCGTCAGCTGCCCGGTCCCGTCGGCGCCAACATGGACGATCCGGGCCGCATAAGCGCGCATGATCGGCTCCGCCAGACCGAACGCTTCGGGCGTTCCGCCGCACATGATCGAGAGCTGCCCGTTTTCCGCACCCGCCTGGCCGCCCGACACCGGTGCATCGAGGCAGGCGAGGCCATGCCTCACCCCCGCTTCGGCGAGCTTGCGGGCAAGCTGTGCCGAGGCCGTGGTGTGATCGATGAACAAAGCGCCTTCGCGCATGTTGCGAAAGGCGCCATTGGCTCCGAGCGTCACTTCCTCGACGTCTGCGTCCGCTCCAACGCACGAAATCACCGCGTCGGCATTGCCCGCCGCGGCGGCCGGCGTTGCGGCGAAAGTCCCGCCGTGCTGCCCTACCCATTCGCGCGCGCGCTCGGCCGTACGGTTGTAGACGACGAGCGTGTGCCCAGCCCCTGCGAGGTGGCGCGCCATGGGGGCGCCCATTACGCCGAGCCCGATAAAAGCGATCCGTGCCATGGCCTCTGCCGATAAGCCTTCTTTGCGCGCCGCGCCAGATGCGTTACAGCCTCAAAGCCGATGGCCAGCCCTGCCCCCAAAATAGACCTGCCGGTGTCCCTTGCGGACATCCGCGCCGCCGCCACCCGCATCAAGGGCGCCGTCGTTCACACGCCGACCGTTCACAGTCAAACGCTCTCCGATCTCACGGGAGCGACGGTTTACGTGAAGCTGGAGAATTTGCAGTTCACGGCCGCGTACAAGGAACGCGGCGCGCTCAACAAGTTGCTGCAGATGGAGGAACGGACCCGCGCACGCGGCGTGATCGCTGCTTCGGCGGGCAATCACGCGCAGGCGGTTGCCTATCACGGCGCGCGGCTCGGAATCCCCGTGACGATCGTGATGCCGAAGCCCACGCCGATCATCAAGGTCATGCAGACGGAGGGGCATGGCGCCACCATCGTCCTTCACGGCGAAAGCTTCGACGATGCTTATGCACACGCGCTCCAGCTCGAAGCCGAGCGTGGCCTGACCTTCGTCCACCCGTTCGACGACCCCCAAGTCATAGCCGGTCAAGGAACCGTGGGGCTGGAGCTGCTCGCCGATGCACCCGACATCGATTGCCTCGTGGTGCCGATCGGCGGGGGCGGTTTGGTTTCCGGCGTCGGTGTCGCCAGCAAGGCGCTGCGGCCCGACATCGAGGTGATCGGCGTTCAGGCCGAACTGTATCCCTCCATGTACTGCCGGATCACCGGGCACGAACTTCCCTCCTCCGGCGACACGATCGCCGAGGGAATTGCGGTCAAGGCTCCTGGAGAGATGACGTCGGAGATCATCGGGCATGTCGTCGATGAAATTCTGCTGGTTTCCGAGCGGGAAATGGAAACTGCCGTCAGCCTGCTTCTCCAGATCGAGAAAACCGTGGCCGAAGGAGCGGGCGCTGCAGGGCTCGCGGCACTCCTCGCCCATCCCGAACGGCTCAAGGGCCGGAAAGTCGGCCTGATTCTTACCGGCGGCAACATCGACACACGTCTGCTCGCCACCGTGCTCCTTCGCGATCTCGCGCGGTCAGGCCGGCTCGCCCGGCTGCGGATCCAGCTCCAGGACCGGCCCGGCGCATTGTTCAACGTGGTGAAGTTGTTCGACAAGCATCAGGTCAACATCGTCGAGGTTTACCACCAGCGGCTGTTCACCAGCTTGCCGGCCAAAGGCCTGTATGCGGACATCGAGTGCGAGTCCCGTGATGCGAGCCACCTCCAGCGCTTGGTGGTCGATCTCCAGGGCGCCGGGTACAATGTGCACCCGGTAGAAATCCAATAAAGTACGTCCCATGCTGAAACGGAGCCCCGCGAAGCAATTTTTCGCGCGGCACCGCTCTTCCCTTGCAACCACCAGGGCGCCATAAGACTTTAGCAAACAGCATCGGCCCTCTGGAGTTTCGGTGAGCGCACCCTTCCGCTTTCCTCGGTTTTTTGTGACCACCCCTTCGCCTTGCCCCTATCTGCCGGGTAAGACGGAGCGTAAGGTCTTCACCGAATTGACCGGCCAGCATGCCGCCGAGCTCAATGATGCGCTCGGCCGTATCGGGTTCCGGCGCAGTCAGGGTGTGGCTTACCGCCCCAGCTGCGTCGATTGCTCCGCCTGCATTTCGGTTCGCGTGGTGGCGGGCGAATTCCAGCCCAATGCAAGCCAGCGAAAAACGCTTCGCCGTCACTCCGACCTTGAGGTCACCGCCTGCAAGCCCTGGACGACCCAGGAGCAATATGCGCTCCTCCGCCGCTACTTGAAGGCCCGTCACCCGGGCGGCGGCATGGTGGATATGGACGAAAGCGACTTTGCCGACATGGTAGAGCAGAGCCCCGTCAAAACCTACGTGGTGGAATATCGAGAGCTCTCGGTCGACGGCCGCCCCGGGCGACTGGTCGGCGCCTGCCTCACCGACCAGCAGTCGGACGGACTTTCGATGATCTACAGCTTTTTCGAGCCCGACCATGCCGAGCGCCCGGGGCTGGGAACTTACATCATCCTCGACCACATCGTTCGCGCTGCGCGCGCGGGCCTCCCTTACGTTTACCTCGGCTATTGGGTCGAAAGTTCGCGCCGCATGGCCTACAAGGGCAAGTTCCGGCCGCTCGAGCGGCTCGGCCCCGATGGGTGGCGCAAGTTTGAGCCTGACCAGCGGGAGCTGCCGCTCGGAACCTAGACCAGGGTGGAAGATGGGTCGAAACGTCGTGCGAGGAGCAAAGCGACGCGGCAATCCACTTCAGGAGGCTGGATTGCTTCGCTGCGCTCGCAATGACTTTCCCAGTCCAGACGGGCCGCTTCGTCGGTGATCGCCTGATGATTCAACGAACTCCAACACAGCTTACGGCTGCGCTTGCGCAGCTCTCCTTGCCAGCCATTCCTCGATCATGCGGTAGGAGGTCTCCCCCTGAGGCGCGTCTTCGGCAATGCCGGTGGCGAAATAAGCCATGCCCACTGCACGGCGCCGGTCGATCCAAAGTCCGGATTTGACGCCGTAAGCGTTGCCGGCATGCCCGACCAGCCGAGTGCCGTTGCCGAGGATGTCATCGCGGCACCTGGAATTGGGGAGGATTTGCACCGCAAGCCCATAGCCGCAGTAGAAGCCATCCTCGGTTTCTCCGTTGGAGCCGTTGAAGCGCCACTGAGGTGAAAGCATCGCGTCGATGCTTGCCTCCGAAAGGAAGCGCTTTCCGTTCGCCCTGCCGCCGTTGATCAGAAGCCGCCCGATCACCGACAGCCCCTCGGCAGAGATACGCAGGGCGCCTTGCGGCGAAAACAAAGCACCGTTGCTGCCGAGCCGGTAGCCGCTGAGGTCGCACGGCACGCCTTCGGGCGCGAGCACCGGGCAGGCGGGGCGTCGACCGGAAAGGTCGTCGCGAAGCACGGAACCGTTCTTGCCATAGAGCACCACCGCGCGCTTGATCGCGGCATCGCTGCAGGTGCTCCAGTTGAAGCAGCCCTCGAGGCTGAGCGGGGCCAGAACAAGCCGGTCCATGAGCCGATCGAATCGCTCGCCGCCCGCCAATTCCATGACGCTCGCCACGACGGGAAAGTTGAGGTTCGAGTAGCGGAAGTAAGTGCCGGGTGGGTGCTCCCCGTCATAGGCAGCCGGCGCCGCCAGCGCGGTTCTGAGCTCTTTTCCTACGGGAATCGCATAGTCGATGCCGTCGCGGAGGCTCGACTGATGAGAGAGCAGCAGCCGGAGGGTGATCGGCCGGTCCGGGAAAGACGGGTTGCGGAGCCGCCAGCCCAAGATTTCCGAGACATCTTGGTCGAGGTCGAGCCGACCCTGCTCGACAAGCCGAAAGACACCGAGCGCCACCACAAGCTTCGAGACGGAGGCGATTCGGACCGGGTCTGCGCTTGTGAGCGCGCGTTGGCGGGACCTATCCGCGAGCCCTTCGGTACCGCGTGCGGTCACCTTCTGAGCATCGAAGCTGATCCATGCGTGGCTCGCGGCCTGAGGAAGTGGAGTTGGTGGAGGCGCGGTTGCGCAGCCGCACAGCAAAACAGGCGCGGCCAGGATCCCGGATCTGAGCTTCATGCCGGCAGCATGGCTCGAAGCCGCGCGATGTGCAAAGAAAAGGCCGGCGCTGCATCGCTGCAGCGCCGGCCTCCCCCAAAACGATTCAGTGGGTCAGGCGACCTTTGCTTCAACGATTTCTTCGGGATCACGAAGCACATAGCCGCGGCCCCAGACGGTCTCGATATAATTGTCGCCGCCGCACGCGAGGCTCAGCTTCTTGCGGAGCTTGCAGATAAAGACGTCGATGATCTTGAGCTCGGGCTCGTCCATGCCGCCATAGAGATGGTTGAGGAACATCTCCTTGGTGAGCGTCGTCCCCTTGCGAAGCGAGAGCAGCTCCAGCATCGCATATTCCTTGCCGGTGAGATGCACGCGGGCACTGTCGACTTCCACCGTCTTCGCGTCGAGATTGACCGCAAGCTTGCCGGTTTTGATCACCGATTGCGAATGGCCCTTCGAGCGACGAACGACGGCGTGAATACGGGCGACGAGTTCATCGCGATGAAACGGCTTGGTGACATAATCGTCAGCACCAAAGCCGAGCGCACGGACCTTGGAATCCATTTCGTTGATGCCGGAAAGGATCAGAACCGGTGTTCCAACCTTGGCCACCCGAAGTTTCTTCAGCACGTCGTAGCCGTGCATGTCCGGGAGATTGAGGTCCAGGCAGATGATGTCATAGTCGTACAGCTTGCCGAGGTCCAAACCCTCCTCGCCAAGATCGGTGGTGTAAACATTGAAACCCTCGGAAGAGAGCATCAGTTCGATGCTCTTCGCGGTCGTCGGCTCGTCTTCGATCAGCAGAACACGCATGGATGTTGCCCCCTTTTCCTGCGGCCCCCAAATCCAGGCTTCCGACCGCGGTAATCTTGATTAACCACGCAATAAGTGAACTTAAAAGGTTAATTCCGCGTAAACGAGAGGGTTAGGAAGATACGCTAAGACATCGTTGCGCGCTTGCAACAGGCATGGCAGGGCCGGCGCATGTGGGAGAAGTACGTCCTGTTCATCGACGGCGAGGCGATCGTCATCGACAAGCCGGCCGGACTTGCCGTCCATCCGGGTTCGAAAACGCGCGAAAGCCTGGAGGATTATCTCCACCATTTCCGATTCGGCTTCCAGCGGCTCCCGCTCCCCGTGCATCGGCTGGATCGAGATACCAGCGGCTGTCTGCTCCTTGCGCGCAACCCGAAGGCGCACAAGCGCTTCCAGCGTGCCTTCGAGCAGAAGAAGGTCACCAAGACATACATTGCGGTGCTCGACGGGGTACCCAAGGACGCCGAGGGAACGATCGACTTGCCGCTCGGCAAGGTCTCGTCCGCTGCGGAGGGCTGGCGCATGGTCCACGAGCCGGACGGGCAGCCGGCGCTTACGAGGTGGAAGGTTGCCGCGGTCAGGGACGGCCGTGCCGTCATTATCTTCTCGCCGGAAACAGGGCGGACGCACCAGCTCCGCGTCCATGCGCTGGAAGGGCTCGGAATTTCAATCGCCGGGGACCCGGTTTACGGCGCCGGTCGTGGGCCGATGCTTCTCCACGCTTTGTCGTTGAAGGTGGAACGCGAAGGCAAAGCGCCGATCGAGGCAAAAGCGCCGCTGCCGCCGACCTTTATCAGTGCCGGTTTCGGCGATGTCCTCGATTGAGCCTTATGTCCTTCCCGAAGAAGCGCTTGAGGAAAGGTTCATCGCATCCAGCGGGCCGGGTGGCCAGAACGTCAACAAGGTGGCGACCGCGGTCCAGCTGCGCTGCGATGTCTTCAAACTCGGCTTGTCGCCGCCGGTTTATGCCCGGCTGAAGGAACTCGCGGGAAGCCGCATGACGACCGCCGGCGAAATCGTCATTACTGCGCGCACCCACCGCACCCAGGAAGCCAATCGTGAAGAAGCGCGAGCAAGGCTGGCGGATCTGATTGCCAAGGCCCACATCCGGAAAGCCAAACGCGTGAAGACGAAAGTCAGCAGGGCCGCCAAGGCGCGCCGCGTCGATGCCAAGAAAGAGCGGAGCTCGGTAAAGCAGGCGCGTTCGAAACCGAGGATCGATTAGCACATGTACGATTTCAGGATCGCAGCCGATGACAAGCGGGAGCTCTACCGTCAACTCATCCAGGCAGCCGACGCGCTCACAGATGGCGAGCCAGACGCGGTCGCGAACATGGCCAACATCTCGGCGCTTCTGTGGGAAAGCTTGCCCGATCTCAACTGGGCGGGTTTCTACCGCAACGGAGGAGACGAGCTTGTCCTGGGCCCGTTCCAGGGGCGCGCCGCATGCATCCGCATCCCGTTCGGAAAGGGAGTCTGCGGCGCCGCGGCTGCCAGCCAAGAGCCGCAATGTGTCGAAGACGTTCACGCCTTTCCCGGTCACATCACCTGCGACAGTGCGTCGCGATCCGAGCTGGTCGTGCCGATCGTGCACCAAGGTGAACTGATCGCTGTGCTCGACCTCGACAGCCCCTCGCTCGCGCGCTTCGATGCCGAGGATGTTGCCGGCTGTCTCGAACTGGCACAGACGCTCGCACCCCGCCTCACCCTCGGTAGAAAAAGCCCCGGCCGAGAGTTAAAAAAGTCTTAAAGCGGCTCCAGCTCTCACGGAGGCCGCGCCAGGTTTTCGTGAACAGGGGACGCGACGATGAAGCGGATTGCCATTATTTCTTTGGCCGCAACGGCGCTGGTGCCGGTTAGCGCTGCGGCGCAGCAGAGC
>JADDQD010000183.1 GCA_016781555.1 Pseudomonadota bacterium
CGCCGACTGCCGCGTGTCTCCGGGCGCCCCTTGCGGCTGATCCTGGTTCTCCGGCAGCTGCGCACCAACCGTCGCGGCATCGGCGCCGGCGTCGTTCTCCTGATTCTGGTCGGCTGATTCCACCGTGACCTGGCGCGCGATGACCTGACGATCCGGATCGAAGAGGAGAGCTTCCTCGCGGGCGGAATCCCGCTCCAGCTCCACCGCCACTTCCGCGCGTACCTTGCCGAGTCCGACGATCGGCTCGACCATTGCCTCGATTTCGGATCGGAGACGGGTTTCCACCGCAGCCTGGCGATCGTCGAATTCAGAAGAGCCCGAAGCGCCGCCTTCACCCGCCCGGGCGAGCAGCGCGCCGGTTTGGTCAACCACGGAGACGCTCTCGGGCGAAAGCTCCGGCACTGATGACGAAACAAGGGAGCGGATTGCTTGAACGGCTTGGCCCGGAAGCTTGCCACGGGTCTTCACCGTCACGGCGGCGCTTGCTTTGCGCGCCTCGGCGGCGAACATCGCCCGTTCCGGCATGACGATATGGACGCGTGCCTTGCTCACATTTTCCAGGCTCTCGATAGAGCGGGCCAGCTCGCCCTCGATGGCGCGGGTCTCATTCAGCTTGGCGCGTGAAGCCGACACGCCGAACGGCTCCTCCTCATCCAGTGCTTCGTAGCCGATTTTCCCGCCAAGCTGTTCAGCGGCCAGCCCCATGCGGAGTTCGGCGAGCCGCTCCTGCGGCGCCATGACCGACGTGCCGTCGGCGGAAATCTGGAACGGGATTTCCTGCGCCTTGAGCTTGTCGGTGATGGCCTGGGCGGCGGCCGGTTCGAGATCGGTGTAAAGGAAGCCCATCTGTTCGGAAGGGCCGCGAAGCGCCAGCGCACCGAGCACCAGCAGCAGCGCCGCCGCCACTCCCCCCATGATCATCAGTCGGCGAGTGCCGAGCTGAGCGGCGAAATTGCGCAATCCGTTCAACGTAAGCCCCAGATCGAGAGGCAGGGCGGATTCCCGTGCCAGTTTCATTGTAGGAAGGCTGGAGGGCGGCAACTCTTGCCGAGTAGGAATTTTTTGCCGGGTCGCTGGTTAAGCGGGCGAACGCCGGATCAATCGCCGAGGAGCGAAGCCAATTCCTCAAGCACCATCGCCCGCCGAGCGCCCGCGTCAAGTCTGAGGCCGCCCTCATTCCAAAGGATCAGGGCATCGCCCACGGCGAGGGCAGGATCGCCCACCACATCAATGGTCATCCGCCTGCGCTCGCGGCTGACGCGCAGCTGAACCAGCTGCGTCATCTGCTCGGCAAGGCTCGTGTGGACCTTGACGAGCAAAGTGGGTCCGCGGCCGACCTGTTCGAGCACGCGTCCGAGCGCCTCTTCGATCGCCTGTTCCGGTGCATGTTCGAGGGCCCGCGCAGCGATCACATCGGCCGCCGCAAGCGCGACCTCCGTCGCGTCACGAGTGAAGGTTGCGGTCGCCGCCGCAAATTCCTCGTCGATCGTTTCGAGCGAAGCCTGCAGCGCATCGGCAGCGGCAAGCAGCGCCGCTTCCCGCTCGGTCCGGGCTTGGTAAAGTCCCGCTTCGAATCCATCGGCCCGAGCCCGTGCAAGCTCGGTGCCATGATCACGCCTCAACGTCTCGAGCTCGGCGCGGAGGCTTTCGACCTCCAGCTCCAGATCGAGTGCGCTCGATCGGGCCGGGCGCGGGGGCGCGGCCGTGAAGACCCGATCGAAAGCGAATGGCTTGATGTGAAACGCCGCGTCCATCGAAAACCTCAGATTGAAAGGATCAGTAGATCAGACCGTCATCGCTCCTCGGATCGACGAGCACGATCTTTCCTTCATCGGCCAGCGATTTGGCGAGCCGCACCAGTGCGCTCTGCGCTTCTTCGCAGTCGCGCGAACGAACCGGGCCCATGGCGATCATTTCCTCGCGCATCAGCTTTGCTGCGCGCTCGGTCATGGTTGAGAAGAAGAGCTGCTTCATTTGTTCCGGAGCGCCCTTCAGAGCCAGGGCCATTTCGCGCTTGTCCGCGCCCCTGACGATCGCACCGACGGCTGCAGGCAGCAGGTTCGCCAGATCCTCGAAGGTGAACATCAGCGCCCGGATGCGTTCGGCCGAATCCGGCGCACGTTCGTCGAGTGCGCTGAGCAGCGACTCCTCTGCGGAGCGGTCCAGCGCGTTGAACATTTCGGCCATGCTTTCGTGCGGATCGCGCCGCTGCTGGCGGGACAGGTTGTACATGAATTCGCTTCTCAGCGTCTGTTCGACCTCATGGATGACTTCCTTCTGGACCGAATCCATGCGCAGCATTCGCATGATCACGTCCACGGCAAGGTCGCGCGGCAGTTCGGCGATCACGCGTGCCGAATGGTCCGAGGTGAGCTTGCTCAGGATCACGGCGACCGTCTGCGGATATTCGTTCTTGAGGTAGGCAGCCAAGACGGACTCGTTGACGTTGGACAGCTTGTCCCACATCGTCCGGCCGGACGGGCCGCGAATGTCCTCCATGATGTCTTTGACTTTGTCCTCGGGGAGAATGCTTCCAAGCAGTCGCTCGGTCGATTCATAGGAGCCGTGCAGCGAAGTCATGCTGGAAACCTCGCCCGAAAACTGGACCAGGAGGTGCTCGACGACGGCGGCGGGTACTCGGCCAAGTTGAGAGATGCAGGACGAGAGTTCCTTGATCTCTTCGACCGAAAGCTGTTCCCAGATCGGTGCGCCATGTTCCTTGCCGAGGGCGAGCATCAACGCTGCGGCGCGCTGTATGCCGGAGAACTTCTTGAGCTCCGGCGGCTCCCCCAGCGTCATGGCATTCATCACCAACTCCAAAAAAAAGGGTTAACGACGCCGAGGCGCGCTTCACCTGTCTATCATAGAATAAGGCAACGAGTGTGGAGGCACATGTCGGCAAATTTTTCCGGGGGCCTGATCGGTCTTAGCCTGCTGACGGGGAACAGCGGCTTGTTCGGACTCTTCTCGGGGAGTCCGCCGGAATCCCGTGCCGTGCGCCTGGCAAAGGCACAGTTCACTGCGCCGGTTATCACTGCACCCTGGCAGCAGCCTGCCCCGAGCACACCGATCCCCACGCAAGTTGCAATGATCAAGCGCATGGGCTCGATCATCGACAAGCCCTCGGCTCGCGAAGCAGGGCTTCTGCCGGACATCCAGGCAACCTTCACCGCATACAAGGCGCTCGACCGATTGCGCCTGCTCGCGGAAACTGCCGTGAAAACCGGCACTGCTTCCGCCGAGCGGCTCGCGCTGGGCAAGGCCTTCGACGCGGGTCTTGAGGACCTTCAGAATTACCTCGCTTCGGCACCAAGCGACAAGGTGAAGCTCGCCTTCGGACAGCCGACACGCCGCGCCGAGAGCGTTGGCATCCCGACCCAGTCATTTGATTCAAAAACGCTCGGTAATGGTCTCCTGGACGCCCGTGATGCCCCCCTTCAGGGGGTCGCCGGCAATGAAGTCCTGAAGGTCAGCCTCTCCAAGAACGGCCAGACCGACATTGTCACGGTTGATCTTGCGCAGACGCCGCAACCGCCAACATTAGACTCCGTTACAGCAGCTCTGAACGCCGCCATCGCGACTGTTCCGATGCGCAATCCGGATGGCACCGTCGTGCTGGACGCGTCTGGAAACGAGGTCCCGAAGTACGCAGCACGCTTCGCGGCCGATAAAGGAACGGGAAAGTGGGGCTTGGCGCTGAACGCCTCGCCGGTGGAGAAGGTCGCGCTGGATCAGGTGGGCGCCAAGGATGCGCTGATTGTGGCAAGCGGCAGCACCGCCCTCGATGCACCCACGGCAACCCAGATCCTACGATTCGACGATCCCGCAGCCATGTTGGCGCGCATAACCTTGGGAACGATCTCTGCGCTGGACCGGGAAGCCACCGAACGGGCGGCGCTAACGCCCCCGACGAAGACACTGGCGGGAACGACCCCGCCGCCCACCCAAGTCTGGGCGACGACCACCGCCCAAGCCATTGCCACGGACGCGGAAGGCAGCAGCTATGTCGTGGGCACCACGGCAGGCGATCTCGGAAGCAACCGTTCGGACGGCGACCAGGATCTCTTCCTGACCAAGCTTAACAGCGAAGGCAAGGTCGTCTGGCAGCGTACCCTCGGTTCGGCCGGCTCCTCGCAGGGTGCGGCGGTGACGGTTGCTGCCAATGGCGACATCGTGGTTGCAGGCACGGTTGCCGGCCCGTTTGACGGCTCCGTGGATAGCGACAGCGACATGGTGGTCGTCCGCTTCGACACCAATGGTGACGAGAAGTTCGCCACGTCCGTCCGCACAATCGGTGACGAAGAGGCAAGCGCCGTTACCGTCGGCCCAGACGGCTCCATTTATGTCGCCGGGAAAGCATCGAGTGGGGGAGGGGACGCATTCATCGCGCGGATCGATGCGACCGGGACCTTGAGCGAGCGCCGCGTCATCGACGCAGGAGGCAGCGAGAGCGTCACGGCCTTGGCGATCGACGGCAGCGGTGAGCTGCTTGCACTCACAAAAGAAGGTGGCGCTGCACGGCTCCGGCGCTTGGATGCGCAGGCGCTCGGGAGTGACTTGGGCGCCATCGACCTCGGGGCGGCTGATGCTCGCGCCATTGCGGTGTCCGAGACCGGCGAAATCGCAGTCGCCGGCGCCACGTCAACAACTCTCAGCGGCACAGCCGTTGGCGCACCGAGCGGCGGCCGGGACGGTTTCGTTGCCCGGATCGACGCCGCGCTGACGGGCGCAACCGTCACCTACATCGGCACCGGCGCCGACGATCAGGTGGACAGCGTCACCTACATGAGCGGCGCGCTCTATGTTGGCGGACGCACGACGGGCGACCTTGACGGTGTCCGGCGCGGTGCCGTGGACGGCTTTGTCAGTCGTCTCGACAGCGGCACTGGCGCCATCCAGAGCGTCAGTCAGTTCGGCCAGGCGGCGCTTAGAACCGAGCCGGTGAGGATTGCAGCCGCGAATGGCGGTGCGGGTGTCACCGGCGCGTTGGGTTTTCAGCGCGGGATCCTCAACGTGGATATATCGCCCAAACTCACCGCCCAGACCAGCATTCGCCCCGGTGACGTCTTCACGGTGCGAGTGAATGGAGGAGCGCCGAGGAAAGTCATCATTCAAGGTGGGGATACGCTGGCGTCGTTGGCTGACCAGATTCGGGCGATCACCCGTGCCAGTGCGACGGTTTCTACCCCGAAGACAGGTAACACGAGCGCGCTCAGGATCGAGACGAAGCCGGGTAATACCGTTGAGTTGCTGAGCGGACCTGAAGGAAGGGACGCGCTCGCGAAGCTTGGCATCGAGCCGACCCGACTGTCCATACCCTCAACGCCGGCCAAAAATGCCCCCAAGGTCCAGCCGGGCGGTTCATACGGGCTGGGCCTGAAAGACGCGATGGGCATAGCTACCGTTGGCGATGCCGGCGTCGCGCTGAAAGCGGTGAAGTCCGCGCTTTCCATCACTCAGACCGCGTTCCGCTCGCTTTACTGGGACTCGGGTAAAGCCAGCTTGGTGGACGGTGCGAATTCCGGCAGCGGTGGCTCGCCTTACCAGCAGGCCCAATTGGCCAAATATCAGGATGCCCTGGCCCGCCTCACCGGCGGCAGCGGCTCGTAACAGGAGACCCGTTCATTGAAGCCGCCAACTCTGATCACTGGCCTCGGCGACGCAATGCGTCACCTTTCCGAGCGGCAGCGCGTGGTCGCACAGAATATCGCCAACAGCGAGACGCCGGGATTCAAGGCGCGCGAAGTGGAAGCGCCTGATTTTGGCAAGCTGGTCGGAGACGCGGCGGGCCCCCGGCGCGTGGCGCGGCCGCGCGTCCAGATCACCGGCGGTATGGCAGCGCTCGGGGCGAGCCAGCCGCTTGGCGGCCGCATCACGCTTGACAAAGACGTCACCGAGACGAAACCCGACGGAAACAACGTCACGCTTGAGGAGCAGCTCCTGAAGATGGGCCAGATCCAGGCGGACTTCACCGCGCTGACCAATCTTTACCGCAAGCAGATGTCGCTCATGAAGACCGCGGTCGGCAAGGGTAACTAGATTCGCTTCTAGAGCAACTTGCGTGACATTGGGATCAGTGCTCTTTTCGCTGGGGCTGAGCCTACGAGGGATCCCATGAGAGTAGTACTTCATGGGTACCCGTTGAAGCCCTGTTTTGCCCCTTGAAGGTAAAGTAGTCTGGTTCCCGGTTCAGCATGAACGTCGTGGAATATTGTGAAGTGATCTTCCACCCTCGGCCAGTTCGCTTCGAACCGTGAGCCTCGGGTAGTTGCGGCTCTTCAGCCGCGCCTCGAACCTCCGCATCTCGGCGAGAGAGAGCCGCTGAAGCGCTGCTTCTGGTTTCTTGAGGAATGGCTCCGCGGCTAACGATAATGGCGGCGGCAGATCGGAGCGCCCGCGCTATTAAAAACCGATCGAGCAGGCGGGCGGTTTACCCTGCGTGGCGCAGTGCCGGCCGCGGACGCCGCAGTCGGTCAGAATTGCGAGTTGACAGAGATCGGCGTCGCCAGTTCGATGCGGGAAAGCCCGCCCGCCGAGCCGTAGACCGCGTGGCGTGCACCCGAGATGCGCCGTGCCTCGGCCGTTATGGCCGACATCATCTCAAGCGTGAGCTGAATGTGCCGTTCGAGCACCACTGCATTGGAAGCGGAAGCATCCTTGAGCTCGGACAGAGCTTGCATCAGTTCCTCGCGTGTCTCCTCAGGTAGCGCCTCGAGCCAAGCGGCATCCTGGCGCGTCAGCTGCGCGGTGCGGGTGTCGAGAATTGCAACGAGGCGCTGCTTGGCCACGGCAAGTTCGGCGAGTTCGGGCGAGCGGCCGGGCGACTGAAGCTTCTCCGTTTCCTCCAGCATGATCGCTGTCAGCGAGCGGATCGGATCCACGAGATTACTGGCCATTGTCGCTTCCTCCCTGCATCTTGATGATCTGTTCGAGCACCGCCGGCGCAAGGCCGACGCCGCCACGGCGCGCGATTTCCTCACCCAATCGTTCGGCGAGAACGCCGCGGAACATCTGCTCGCCGTGGCCGCCGGAAAATTCGTCACCGATCTCCACCGTTTCCATCATGAGCTTCGCCATCTGGCCAATGAACACCGCCTCGAATTCGCGCGCGGTGGCCTGCGCCCGCGGATCGGGAGGAGAAGGGCGCGGCTCGTCAGGTAAGGGGTGCGGAGCGCCGGCGGGAACGAAAACGGGGTTCATCATTGCACCTCGATTTCGGCCTGCAGCGCGCCGGCTGTTTTGAGAGCCTGCAAGATGGTGATGAGGTCGCGTGGGGAGACGCCGAGCGCGTTCAAGCCGCTCACGAGCGAACTCAAGGACGAGCCGCCGCCGACCATTGCCAGCCCGCCGCCGTCGCCGTCTTCCACCGAGACGCTGGTACGCGGCAGCACAACCGTTTCGCCGTCCGAAAGCGGATTGGGCTGAGAGGCGATCGGGTTTTCCGAGACGCTGATCGTCAGCCCTCCTTGCGCAATTGCCACAGGGCTGATGCGTACGTCCGTCCCCATGACAACGGTGCCCGAGGCTTCGTTGATGACAATGCGTGCGGGCTGATCAACGGTGACCTCGAGGTTCTCGATGCGAGAAACCAGGTCCATCACCGATCCTGCGCGCGGCGTGATCTGGACGGTGGCCGGATCGAGCATTTCGGCGGCTCCCGGGATTTCGCGATTGATCGTCTCCGACACGCGCCGGGCCGTCGTGAAATCAGGATTTTTGAGCGCGAGCTTGAGGCTCGGCGCCGAGTTAAAGGCAAAGCGCACTTCACGCTCCACGATCGCGCCGCCGGCAATTCGCGCCGAAGTCGCGACGCCGCGGGTGATGCTCGCGCCGGCGCCCTGCGCCTTGAAACCCGAGACGGCGACGGGACCTTGTGCGACAGCGTAGATTTCGCCGTCGAGGCCGCGAAGCGATGAAGCGACCAGCGTGCCGCCCTGAAGGCTGGTTGCGTCGCCGAGCGCCGACACCTGAACGTCGATCTGGGATCCTGTCCGCGCGAACGGCGGCAGTGTCGCGGTTATCGAAACGGCAGCGACATTCTGGGTGCGCATCTGCGTGCCTTGAACGCTGACGCCGAGCCGCTCTAGCATGCCTTTCAAAGATTCCTCGGTGAATGGTGCGTTGCGGATCCGATCGCCGGTGCCGGCGAGACCGACCACGAGCCCATAACCGACGAGCTGGTTGGCGCGCACATTCTCGACATCGACGATGTCCTTGATCCGCGGAGCGGCGGGCGCTGCCTGCGGCAATGCGAGCGTTCCGATAGCGAGGAGCATGCTGGCAAAGCTCAAAAAACGCATGATCACCTTTTGCTGTTGGATGTTAACTGGGCACCTAGCTTCTGTTATTATAGAGAGAGCAGCTCTCCCTTCGCGGGATCGTCAGGAGAAATAAGGTGCGCATCTCCCCCAATCCTCCGCCTTCGCTGCGGGGCCTCGCTGCGCAAAGGGCCAAGAGCGGCCCCTTTTCGCCTGCCGAGCCTGCGGCGGCAGAGCAGGCTGCACCCGCTCCGGCTCACCCGCCCACATCGGTTGACATGCTGGTCATCTTGGCCTCCGAAGGTGAAGCGGACCGCCGGCGCAGGATGGCGGCGCAGGCCGAACACGGCCTTGCTGCGCTTGAAGAGCTTCAGGCGGAGATCGAGGCGGGCGAGCCAAGCGCAGCAAAGCTGCAGGAGCTCGCCTCCTGGACTCGAGGTCTTCAGCGACCCGACGATCCTCAGCTGGCGCAGATTTTGGACGCGATCGAGCTGCGCGCTTTGGTCGAGCTCGCAAAGCACGACCGGGACGCCGACGAACAATAAAAACAAGGCTTTATACCGGTTTGTTTCAGCGCAGAATTAAGAGCTTGCCCGATTGACGAGATAACAGCCATGTCCTGCATGAGCTACCACACAGGTGAAAACTCACAATAATCCAGGTTGTTATCCGCTACAGTTAACTACATTCCTTAGGGAATGGAGCAGAGCAGGGAAAACTTTCTACGGAAAACGAAATCAGCTCTCGAATTTTGTGATCATCAGATCAATTTGGTGCTCACTCGAAGCGCTTCCCTATTCTGCCGTTTACGGTGGAACGAGCTCAGGTTAGGACCTCCGCTCCCGGTGCTCGTCTTCGCGCCGTTACGGAGTACAACTTGGTCAAGGCGAAGTTCTTCTATTCGCTCGCTCTTCTCTCCTCGACACCAGCAGCACTCTACGCCCAGAACGACGGTTCGCTACCGGCCGAGTGGCAGGCCGAAGAGTCCCCGGGGGACGAAGACCAGATCATCCTGGTCGGCCGCCGCTCGAGTCTGGTCGGCGAAGCCGTGTCGGCTTCCGAAGGCCGCGTCGGCCGGCAAGAGATCGATAGCCGCCCGCTGCTGCGGTCGGGGGATCTGCTGGAGTTCGTACCCGGTCTCGTGGCGACCCAGCATTCGGGCAGCGGCAAGGCCAACCAATATTTCCTGCGCGGCTTCAACCTCGATCATGGCACAGACTTCGCGACCTTCGTCGAGGCCATGCCCGTCAACATGCGGTCACACGGGCACGGCCAGGGCTGGACCGACCTCAATTTCTTGATTCCCGAAGCCGTGCAGGAAATCCGCTATCGGAAAGGCACCTATTATGCCGATGTTGGCGACTTCTCCTCAGCCGGATCAGCGCGATTTCTAATCGCAGAGAAAATGCCGCGGGGAATTGCGGAATTCACGGCGGGATCGTTCGGATACCTCCGGGGGTTCTTGTGGACTCGGTGCCGCTTAGAGGCGGTGATCTGCTGTTCGGGGCCGAACTTCAGGCTTTTGACGGTCCCTGGGCCGACATCAACGAGGCCGTCCGCAAAAAAACCAGCCTTCTGCGGTACAGCGGACGTCTTTCGAGCGGGCGCGCGCACCTCATCGTGATGGGTTACAACAATAGTTGGAACTCACCTGACCAGATACCCGAGCGCGCCGTCAGACAGGGTAAGCTCTCGCCGTTCGGTTCGATCGACACCAGCGTCGGCGCCGACTCCTCACGGTACAGCATCTCGGGAGGATGGGTTGGGTCTCTAGCCGGTGGGCGGTTCAGCGCCGATGCTTACGCTATCGACTCAAGCTTGAACCTCTTTTCGAATTTTACATACCTGTTGGACGACCCGGTGAACGGAGACCAGTTCCGACAGGTGGACGATCGCCGCGTGTACGGTTTTCAAGTTTCGCAGCAATGGGGGAGCGGTCGAAGCCGGTGGCGCATTGGGGCGGATGGCCGCTACGACGCGATCGATCGCGTTGGCCTGTTCCGAACCAAGGCTCGCCAGCCCGTCAGCACCGTGCGTGAAGATGCGGTCAATCAGGGGAGCTTCGGTTTCTTCGCCAGCAACGACTTTGCGTGGAGCAACAAGCTCCGGACCTATCTCGGCCTCCGCTACGACCGTTTCGCCTTCGACGTCGACGCGAAAACCTTTCCCGAGAATTCGGGCAGTGCGGATGATGACATAGTATCGGCGAAAGCGGGCATCATTTACAAACCGGCTAATCTTCTGGAACTCTATCTCAGCTTCGGGGAAGGCTTTCATTCGAACGATGCGCGTGGAACCACGATCACGCGCGATCCAGCAACCGGGGAAGTCGCGGACCGCGTTGATGCCCTGGTTCCTTCTGTAGGTGCCGAAATCGGAGGTCGGGTCTTCCTGTCGAACGCTGTGCAAGCAACAGCGTCGCTGTGGACACTGCGGCTGGAATCCGAACTGCTCTTCGTGGGGGACGCCGGCACAACCGAGTCAAGTCGGCCGAGCAGCCGCCAAGGCGTTGAGCTCGGGCTATACTATTTCGGCAGCAAGAACTTGAGCGGCGAACTCGAGCTTTCCTATACCAATTCGAAGTTTCGCGACGACGCGCCTGCTGGACGGGAAATACCCGGATCGATTCCGCTCGTAGTCAGCGGGGGTGTTAGCGCCCGCACGGACAGCGGGTGGCTGGCAACTGCTCGGGTCCGCTACTTTGGCCGCTATCCGCTCATCGAAGACAAGAGCGTGCAATCGGACGGGTCTCTCCTAGTGAACCTGCGAGCAGGTCGCGAATGGGGCCAGCTCGGTGCCTTCCTCGATGTCCTGAACCTTCTCAACAGCAAGGACCACGACATCGATTACTTTTACGCTTCCCGCTTGGCCAACGAGCCGGCGCAAGGCGTGGAAGGCATTCACTTTCACGTGTTTCAGCCACGGAGCGCCCGACTCAGCCTGCGCTATCGCCTGTAAGCAAAGGCGAAGGGCCGCTCCGTCGACCAGAGCCCGACGACATGACCGCGGCTTCCTCAGCGGCGCTTGGCGAGGCGCATCACGTAGCCGATGATTTCCGCCACCGCGGCGTAGTGTTCGATTGGGATCGGCCGGTCGATTTCCACCGAGGCGAACAGCGCGCGGGCGAGGGGAGGGCTTTCGACGATCGGCACACCCGCGTCCGCGGCAATCTCACGTATCTTGAGAGCGATCGCGTCGACGCCCTTCGCAACCACCACCGGCGCGGCCATGTCGCCATGGGCGTATTTCAAGGCCACCGCATAGTGGGTAGGATTGGTGACGATCACGCTCGCTCCTGGAACAGCAGCCATCATTCGCTTGCGCGCGCGCTGACCGGCAATCGATCGGCGGCGCGCCTTGATGTGGGGATCGCCTTCGTTCTGCTTGAACTCGTCCTTTATCTCCTGCGCCGTCATTCGCATGCGCTTCAGAAAGGAGCGGTGCTGATAGACGAAGTCGAACAAGGCGATCGCAGCCACCAAAATGGCGACCGATTTGATCATGACCAGAACGAGTTCGCCTGCCGCGTGCCCGATGGCGACTGGGTCGGATCCGATCAGTTGGTCCAGTCCCACAGCTTTGGGCCAAAGGACCATCGACGCCAGGGTTACGACGCCCGCGCACTTCATGAAGGTTTTCAGAAATTCGACCATCGCTCGGCCGCCGAACAAGCGGCCGAACCCTGCCATCGGCGAAAGCTTCGACCATTTAAGACCGACACGAGACCAGGCAAGCGTCGGTCGGCCCTGGAGGAAAAGCGTCAGAAAGGCGAGCCCTAGGAGTGTTCCAAGGATCGGCGCGAGACCGGAGGCTGTTTCGATCATGATGCCAGCGGTAAAGTCCTGGGCACCGGCGGGAGAGAGGGCGAAATCATCGGCTCCGCCCCATAAGCGCACGAACATCGAACCGAGGTTCGCCAGCGTCATGGAGCCAAGGCCGCCGACGACGGCGATGGCGGCGCCCATCATGATCGCGTGCTTGATCTCGCTGGCAACTGCAACGTCACCCTTTTTGCGTGCGTCCTCTAGCTTCTTCTCGGTAGGAGCGTGAGTTTTCTGGTCCTTGTCGGGAGCTTCGGACATGGATCAGGCCCAGCCCGCCTGCATCCAGGCTGCCATTGCCTGTGCGAAGGTGGAGAGCATCGCGCCGATCATGGTCGCAAACAAGGCGAGGCCGAGCAGCAGGTTGAGCGGCTGCATGATGAAAAAGACCTGGATCGCCGGCGCCATCCGCGACGAAAGGCCGAGGGCGGCGTTGAACACGATGCCATAGACGATGAGCGGTGCGGCGAGGCTTACGGCGAGGCTCATTGATTTGGCGGTGACGCTGACGGCGAGCGCGCCGAAATCGGCAAAGGGCGGCAGGCCGCCGACAGGAAACAGGCTGTAGGACTGAACCATTGAAGCGATCCACAGATGATGGACGCCAAAGCCCATCGAGACCACCGCAGCCGCGACCATCACGAACTTTCCGAGCAGGGGTGCCTGGCTGCCTTGCGTCGCGTCGAACACCAGCACGGAGGATAAGCCGACCTGCATCGAGACAATCGCGCCCGCCATTGAAGCAGCGTAGAACATGAGCCGCACGATCATGCCCATCGCCAGGCCCACGAGCAGCTCGGCAAGCAGGATTGCGGGCAAAGCGGCCTCTGTGCCAACCGCTGGCGCGATCTTGCCGCTGAGCAGGCCCCACAGCCCTGCCGAGAAGCCGAAGGCCAACAGCAGGCGGATCCGTCCCGGCACCGCTTCATCCGAGAAAACCGGGAGCAGCATCAACACGGCGCCGACCCGTGCAAACAGGACCAGGAAGACGGCCGCTTCCTGCGGGAGGCCATTCATTGATTTAGCCGGCCACGATCCGCTCGGCCAGCTCCATGGTGAAGCCGGACATTGCCTGACCGATCATCGGCAGTGAGAGCAGCATCACGATGCCCAGCACGATGAGCTTTGGCACGAATGTGAGCGTCATTTCCTGGACCTGGGTGAGGGCCTGGAAAAGGCCGATCACCACGCCCACGATCAGCGAAGCCATCAGCATCGGTCCCGCGACGGTGAGCGTCACCATCAGGCCCGATCGTGCCACTTCCATTGCATCAACCGGATCCATGATCAGATCTGCATGCGCATGATGTCGGTATAAGCGCCGACCACCCGGTCCCGAACCGCAACCAGTGTGTCGAGCGCCATCTCTGCGGCGCCGATGGCCGTCACCACGTCGATGAGGTCGCCCTTGCCGGCCACCTGCTTCGCGCTGGCCGCTTCGGCCGAACGCATGGTCGAGGCGGCATCCGTGACAAGGTTTTCGACCATTACGCCGAAATTTGCGCCTTCCGCGCCACCGCCAATGTCGACCTTGCCGGCGGGCGAGGCGCTGCCGCCCAGAGTGCGGCCATAAGCTCTTGCTGCGTCGAGTGCTCCAATGGACATGGTCGTCTGCCTTTATTTCAGAAGGTCGATGGTGCGCATCGTCAGGCTCTTGGCCGCTTCGATGGCGTTGAGGTTGGATTCGTATGAGCGCTGCGCCGCCTTCATGTCGGCTGCTTCAATGAGCGTGTTCACATTGGGCTGCTGCACGTAGCCTGCAGCATCCGCAGCCGGGTTGCCGGGCTGGTAGATGCGCGGGAAGGCCGATTTGTCGGTGTCGATCGTCCGCACCTTGACGCCTTGTGCGCCCGTGCTCCTGTTCACTTCCGCTTCGAACGTGGCAACTTTGCGCCGGTACGGATCGCCGCCCGGAGTCGTCGCCAGCGAGTTCGCGTTGGCGAGGTTCTCGGCAATCACCCGCATTCGCAGCGACTGGGCGCGAAGCCCGGACGCCGAAACATCTATGCTCTTCTTGAGATCCATCACATCTCCCCCTTACCGCACGAGCGGCTCCCCAACCTTATAGGCAATTTTTTCCTAGCGCGGCCGAATGAGCATCAAATTCATTCCTATAAGATCGGCATGAGGAGTGCCTTTCCATGTCCGTGCTAAACGAAGTCCCGATTGACCTGCACATCGTCCTCGGCTCCGCCGACGTGCCGATCCGGCAGCTCCTGAAGATGAGCCGCGGCGCCTTGATCCCGCTCGGCTGCGGCCATGAAGATCCGACGCTGGTTTATGTGAACCACCAACTCGTGGCGAAGGGCAAGGTGCTGGTCGCGGGCGAGAAGATGTCGCTCGAAATCACCGAAGTCGTGAAGAAGACCCGCTAGTGGATCTTCTTTCCTTTGTTCGCACCATGGGTGCGCTCGGTGTGGTGCTCGGAATGCTCGCTGGAGCGTTGTGGTTCGTGAAGCGCTACAACATACGTCTCCCGGGCAGCATGGCCCCGAGGGCCGGTAAGCGCGTCGCGCTTATTGAACGGACCGGCATCGACGCGCGTCGTTCGGTTGCGCTGATCCGTCGCGACGGACGGGAGCATCTCATCCTGCTCGCGCCCGAAGGCAATATTGTCATCGAAACCGCCATCCTCACCGACGACATCGACCGCGTCGCCGCCGAGGCCCAGGCTGCTGAAGCAGAGGCTCGCGCTGCCGCCGCGCAAGCGGCTGCCGCCCAGGCGCAGGAAAGCTTCAAAGAGATGGTTTGCACCGTCGTCGAGCGCTCGAGCGCCCTTCGGGAGAAGCTCGGCACCGCAATCACTCGTGCAAAGGCCCTCGCAGCGGCCAACAAAGAGCCCGCTCGGGAGTTCGCCTCCTTTCTTCCAGCTCCCGCCGGAGCTGATGGCGCCGATTGCCAAGATTGCGCCTTCACCCCACTGGCACAGGAGCCGGCAGTAATTACACGGAGCTGGGAGCGAGACGGCGACCGGCAGCCCGAGAGCGCGCAAGCCCGTGGCGCTGAAGCGCTCGACCCCGACGCCACCGAACGGGGCAGCAACGCCCAGTGCGCGGCTGAGCGATCGACCCGGGTCAAGAGCGCATTGCCAACCATCGTGCACGGTGCAAGTGAAGCTCGGCCCGCCGAGAAGCGCAGGTCGAAGCGCGCTTCGGTCACGAACTCCTCGGCTGTGGTGCCGGCTTCCGATGCTGAAGCCCTTGCTGCGGCGGCGCGCGCAATCGCGGCTGAGGCGGAGAAAACCTGCAGGGAGCGCCAGACTGCCGAGCGCTCGGCGCTGATCCGTGAGATATTCAGCACTGCCGTGGAAGAGCCGAGCGCTGGGGACGGTGCCCAGCAGGTCGGGTCGCCTGTTTCCCCCGCGCCTGAGCCGCTAATCTCGCCGGTCCTGGCGGGCCGAACCCTCTCCGAAATCGCTGTTACCGCGCGTGCTGCTATCGGCACGGCGGGCGAAAGCGCCAAAGACCTGATGTCGGACATGGCTCAGCAATGGGCGCTCATTCGCGAAAGGATCGGGCGCGCAGTTGAACGAGCAAAAGCTTCGCACGCTGCGGACGATCCCGCCGTGGCTGATGCTGCGCCTGTGTCATCCAGGCGTAAGCCAGCACTGCTCAAGGTTGTCGATGCT
>JADDQD010000067.1 GCA_016781555.1 Pseudomonadota bacterium
CACTGTGGCATCGTTCTCGAGCCAGACCGTCGATGAGGCCCGTCCACTCCTCTCGGCAACCTTGCCTGGCGGCGAGCGCATCCAGATTGTGCTTCCCCCAGCCGTGCCCGCGGGTACCGTTAGCCTGACCATCCGAAAGCCCGCGAAGGGGACCTTCTCGCTCGAGGAGCTCGGCGCTGCGGGATTGTTCATGGAAACAGCCGTGATCGCGGGTGAAAAGAGTGTGACCGGACCGGGCCGGGAGCTGCCCGACACCTCATCAGCCAGCATGCGCAAGGCGTTGGAGGACCGGAATTTTGTTGGCTTCCTGCGTGGCGCCGTGAAGGCCCGCAAGAACATCCTGATCTCAGGCGCAACCGGATCAGGCAAGACGACACTCTCAAAGGCTCTCATCGCCGAGATCCCGAACACTGAGCGCCTCGTCACGATCGAGGACACGCCGGAGCTTGTGCTGCCGCAGCGGAACGTCCTGCGACTGTTCTACTCCAAGGGCGACCAGGGCTCGGCACGTGTGCGCCCCAAAGATCTGCTCGAGGCGGCGCTGCGGATGCGACCAGACCGGGTGCTGCTGCAAGAGCTCAGAGATGGGACCGCCTTCTACTATATCCGAAACGTCAATTCCGGGCATCCCGGCTCGATCACCACCGTGCATGCCTCGTCGGCCCGGCTCGCCTTTGAGCAGCTGACGCTCCTCGTCAAGGAGAGCGAGGGTGGAAGTGATCTTGCACGCGACGACATCCGCCAGCTTCTCACTCTGCTGGTCGACGTTGTGGTGCAATGCCACCGTGTCGAAGGACGGTTCCGAGTGATGGAGGTCTACTATAGAGGGTGAGCCGGCCAGGTTGCCGGCGGCTCAGGATCTGGACATCACTGCCGTGAATCGATTCCGGGCCAACGATTCGCCCTTTGCATTGGACAGAGCGACGCGCGCCGGCAAACCTGGTGCATGTCGTGCGAAACGCCCGCCCTGCAGGTTCTTGTTTTGGAGCGCGTCGACCCGATGCTGAACATGGCGCGCTACTATGTGCTCTCGGTCGAGCCGACGCTGTTCGATGAGGTCGCGCTGGTGCGGGAGTGGGGGCGCATCGGAACACAAGGCTGCAGAAGACTAGATCTCTACCCAGATCGTATTCAGGCTGTAGAAGCCCTCGAAGATTGGCTCCAGCGCAAAACTCGCAGAGGCTACAATCAGATTGCATACCGTCGTGAGTAGCATCCGATATCGATCACGACCGCGTGTAAAGCTATGAGCGTTTTCTTCGACGCAGGTCATCCAGGATGATTGGTTCGCGGGAGACGTGCATCTTGTCCCGGCCTTGGTGAAATCCTATACTGCGCCGCGGGCGTCCTCGGCCTCGTAAGTCATACGTCGCCCGCCGCGTCCTGCTTTACAAGCCTCCCCACTCTTGCCGACAGTGCCGGTCACGAGTCCGAGCTCGCGGAGAACGCTACCACGGTGAGCATCACTGTCACAGCGTCCACGTCGGATCAGGCTGTTGACCTACTCCACGGTGCCGCTACTTCGCGAACGGATAGCGTCCGCGCCTGTAGGCGTATTCCGGCATCTCGTCATCATCGCCGCGCCACCTCTCGTGGTGTGTCATCCAGGCGATGCCATACCCCACAGCCACTCCCAGAAGAGCGACCAGAACGGGACTTTCGGGCGCATACTCCCGAACCGCTTGACGGCCCTGCCGGTATAGACGCTCTGCTTGGGGGTAGCGCTCCGCTGCATGTTGGGCATACCGTTGCCCTTGCTCATAGGCTCCTCGCGCCATTTCCGATGCTGTCGCAGCAGCGCTCCCCAGCGTCTCTGCTGCCTGGCTCAGGCTACCACCTGGCGTACTGCTCTGTTGCCCCTGATCGCCTACGATGGAACTGCCGCGCTCGTCGTAGTCGATGGCTCCGCCCTTCGTGATCATCACCGAGACCGGATCGCTCGTCGGGAAGGTCTCCTTCACGGCATGATCCAGCTTCCGGTCCAAGTTCTCCTTGGAGTTCTCGGGAAGGTTCTTGTCGCTCTCGGGCATCCGGTGTCACTCCGTTCTCGCATCTGCGATGCCGCTGCTGCGGCTCCGCTCAGCGTGTGATTAGTTGAATGACCTTGCGGCTCTGCGGCTCAACGACGGCAATGACATCGCCCGTGATGAGGTAGCGATAACTCGTGGTGGTGGGCGTCTCGGTCGTTATGTCCTGCGGCAGGGCGATGAGTTCGACCTCTTCAGGGATGATCATGTCGATGCGAGCCGGTTCGCTCAGTTGCACGACAGGAAGGTCTTGACGCTTCGCCTGCTCGCGGATGAGGGTCTGCTTCTCTGGGGGGAGCACCGGAGGCGTCGGAGACTCCACCACCGTTCCTGGCGTCGGGGCTGCTGACTGCGCCAAGGCCGGGCCAGCGGCGAGCAGGACCAGAAGGACAAGCGTCGTTCGGGATCGGCTCATCGGATTAGATGCCCCAGTAGTAGGGAATGCCGTAGTGATCGGCCAATCCGCGCTCCTTGTCCCGGTCCAGCCAGTCGTAACCCGCTTCGCGGTAGAAGGTGGGTGCGCCTCGCACCTGCTCCTCCGTGATGGTGGTCCGGTATCCGCCTAAGCTGGTGTCATAGGTGAGCGTTCCCCAGGGGATGGCATGCTCTTCCTCACCCATCCCGAGGAACCCGCCAAAGGACATCACCGCATAGGCAACCTTGCCACTGATCTTTTCGATCATCAGGCGCTTGACCGTGCCGATGTGAGCCCCGCTCATGTCATAGACGGTGGTGCCCTCCACGCGGTCACTCTCGATCAGGGGCTTGTGCCCGTCATCTCGCCTGGAGCATCGGTCTGGACCATGGCTTCCTCTCGGCTGAGACTGTCTCGCAGTCATGGACGCGAGCACACCTCTGATTGCTCAACTCCCGTCACCAAGGCTGGTTTCCGCCAAGGTGACATGGATGCCTCCTCAGGAGACCCGGAGGTCTCGACCTAACCGCCTCAGAGTGTCCCCAGCCAGCGATCTCTGCTGCCACCCCATGGGCCGCGCCCGTTCAGCCAGAGCCTCTACAGGTCATCGACACGCCAGTCCGCCATGGCAACCCCGCTTCTGGCGGCCAACTCTCAAGGCATGACATCCCTGAGGCGCGCGACGTAAATCTAAGCGTTTAATCAATATGTTGATGGGCATCGCTAGGCCACAATCAGCAAAGCGATTCAGCCTCAAGGAACGTTATAGGGAACCATAGCCGTTCGAGGACCATTAGCCTCTATGCTATGCAGGAAATCTTCGCGAAAACGCGGTCCCTCAGACACCTTCCTTGGCATGTCCGCTACACAGCAACGGGCATCCTTGTCGCACTGGCATTTGTGCTCAGGTATACCTTTTCGGAGTCGCTGAACGGCTTCCCCTTCCTTCTGTTTTTCCCGGCACTCATTCTTGCTTCCGTGCTCTTCGACCGGGGCAGTGGCCTTGTCGCCACTGTGCTCAGTGCTGTCCTCGCCGCCTACTTCTTTCTGGAGCCTATCGGCAGCTTTGCCATCAGAGACCCAGGCCAATTCCTGGGCTGGTGCCTGTTCGTGATTATCGGAATTGCGATCACGCTTATCATCGAAGCGGAGCATGCCGCCTATCGCCAGCTTGACCGGGCTCATGCTGAACTCATACGGGCGCACGAGGCCACACGTGCCTCAGAGGCCGACAAGATCGAGCTTGTGCAGGAGATGAACCATCGGATCATGAACAACCTTCACACCGTAATCTCCCTGCTCCACCTCCAGGCCCGCAGTGTCAGGGACCCGACGCGCGAGGACTTCCTCACCGCCGCTGAGCGGGTCGGAGTTATGGCGAAGGTACAACGCCGTCTGGTGCGTTCCGATGGAGCGGTGTTGGCGGACAGCCAGTCTTTCATCGAGGAGCTTTGCACGGACCTTCAGTCAGCACTGATCGGCCCTCGTGCACTTCGCCTTGACGTTCAGGCGGAAAGTCACTCGATCCCGCTCAATCAGGCGGTCTCGGTCGGGCTCATCATCAACGAGCTTGTGGTGAATGCGCTGAAGTACGCCTTCCCGGGTGATCAAGAAGGGCGGGTGAGCGTGACCTTTACGCGCTCAGGCCATGAATTCTGCCTTGCCGTCAGGGATGATGGTGTTGGTTTCGCTGACGCTCCCAGTAGCGGTTCACCAGCCACATCGACCGGTCTTGGTCAGCGCCTGATCAGATCGTTTGCCGCCCAGCTTGGGGGGCGGCACAAGATTGAGACCTGCTTGCCTGGGACGTACGCCCAGGTCCGCTTCCCTGCGTCTGCGGCTTAGGAGCCAGGAAGCCACCTCACTCCTGAGTTTCAGCCGGACCGGGCTCGACGAAGCGACGGTTGAAGTCGGCAGGCGCGTACTCTTGGCCGCCAGCATCGATGAGCACGTCTCGGGCACCCCCATCGGCAAGCTGTCGCGCCCGCTCCAGGGCCGCGACAGCGGTCTCGCAGGTGGTGGAGACCGGTCCATTCTCAGCCTCTCCCGTGACTACGAAGATCATGAGCTTCCCCACTTTCGCTGGTTCAGGTGGTCTGCCAACGCACCTGAACACCGCCCAATATAGGTACGCGAGTCCCGTTTCGAGGGGAGCCGTGGCGGCGGAGACTGCGTCGAGGCGGGGGTGGAGGGGGCATCGAGAGGCTCAATCGCCTCGGCAAGCGCTCTTAAGCTTCCACTAAGCATGCGACCGAGAGACCGTTCGTCTCAAGCCCCGGCGGGAACGATCCCGCTCCTACCCGGTTTAACGAAGGTTGACAAAGAAGCTGACCCAGATCGCCTGGGTCACCGGGTCTGTGTGAGATTGCGTGTTCATGCCTGTTCGTTCGTCGGATTTGCCGCCCAGCACGATTAGCTATCACCTGAGTCTTCTGAACACAAAGATCGAGGAGGTGGCGGAGCGGGCGGGGGTCTCTCCGTTAGCCCGCCTAGAATTGGAAACCTGCCTTGCCGCACTCCCTTGGCGGGATCGGCGTCATCTAACGCTCATTCTGGAGAGCGTCCGTGTCCACGCCAACTCGCCTGCTTTGCAAGATGCCGTGCGCATGATGCTCGGGCTGGCCACAGAGGTGTGGGCGCAGGAACCTCCCCCCGATCTGCGCCGCTACGTTCCGACCTCGCCCACCGAGATCAACTGAGGCGCGTCATCCTCCCTGCGATAGCTTGTGTAGCGTGCGTTATCAGCTGTCGGCAGACATTTTGGTGTGAGACGTCGACATTAG
>JADDQD010000298.1 GCA_016781555.1 Pseudomonadota bacterium
GCGTGGGCCAACTCGGTGGAATACGCGCCAGCCAAGCAGATCCGCCAACGGGCCTCGCGCTCCAACATCATCGTCGTCGATGGAGCCGCGCCGGCGGGCCCGGCCGCGGCTGTCATCTCGTGAGGGCACGCATGAGCAAGACCTATACGAAGCGGCTGGGGATCCTGCGCAAGCGCGAAGACCTAACCCATGAGCAGTTCGTCCAGCATTGGATGACCACGCACGCCACGCTGTGCAAGAAGCTCCCGGGCCTGCGCCGGTACTCGGTCAATCTGGTCGACCGCGAGCGGTTCCCGAAATTCGGGTACGATGGGTTCTCCGAGCTCTGGTTCGACTCGGAGGAGGACCTGCACGCAGCCTTCGCCAGTCCGGAAGGGAAAACCCTCCTCGCCGACTTGCCGAATTTCACCTCGCAGATCGACCCGCTCATCTCGGTCGAAACGCAGATGCTCTGGCCCTAGGCCGACGATAACAATCAAACGGAGGGACGTCGCGTGAGGCTTGCCAACAAGATTGCGATCATCACAGGAGCAGGCGGCGGCTTCGGCAAAGGTATCGCCCACCGCTTCGTCGCCGAAGGGGCCAAGGTCGCCGTGGTGGACCTGCGCGGAGACGAGGCGGACCGTGTCGCCCGCGCGCTCGGCGACAAGGCCATCGCGCTCCAGGCTGATGTCGGCGCCCCGGCAGACGTTAAGCGCGTGATCAGCGAAACGGCCAGCCGGCTGGGCAAGCCGGATATCCTGGTCAACAACGCGGGCACGACGCACAAGAACAAGCCGATCCTGGAGGTGACTGAAGAAGAGTTCGAGCGCATGTTCCGGGTGAACGTAAAGTCGATCTACCTTTTCGTGCGCGAGATCGCGCCGGTCATGCGCGACGGCGGCGGCGGGGTGATCCTGAACGTTGGCTCGACTGCCGGCATCCGGCCGCGGCCAGGCCTTACCTGGTACAACGCCACGAAGGGCGCCGTGAACCTGGTGTCCAAGTCGCTCGCAGTCGAGCTCGCGCCCTGGAAGATCCGGGTCAGTTGCATCTCGCCGGTGATGGGCGAGACCGGGATGCTCGAAAACTTCATGGGAGTGCCGGACACGCCGGAGAACCGCGCCCGCTTTCTCGGGACCATACCGCTCGGCCGGTTGTCGCGACCAAGCGACATCGCCAACGCGGCGCTCTACCTCGCCTCCGACGAGGCGGAGTTCATCACCGGGGTTGACTTTCCCGTCGATGGCGGACGCACCGTGTGAGCCTGACCCGCGTCGGCACGCAGCGCGACATCCTGGGCGAATCCCCGCTCTGGGACGAGTGGGAGCAAGCGCTGTTCTGGGTGGACATCAGGCGGCCAGCGTTGCACCGCCTCGACCCGGCGACCGACGAGGCCGAGACCCGGCCCATGCCCGGTCTGGTGGGCTCGATCGCGCTGGCCGGGCCGGGCCGGAAGTTGGTCGCGCTGGCCGAGAAGGTCGCGCTGTATGACTGGCAAGCGGACCGGCTGGAGACCGTGGCAGAACTGCCCGCCCGCATCCCGGGCCACCGCTTCAACGATGGGCGCTGTGACCGCCAGGGGAGATTCTGGGTCGGCACGATGCACAACGTGACCCGGGCGCCGGAGGGCGTGCTGTATCGCCTCGATCCCGACGGTCAGCTCATCGCGGTGCTGGACGGGATTTGCATCCCGAACAGCCTAGCCTGGAGCCCCGACGGGCGGAGCATGTATTTCGCCGATTCGCTGCGGCACGCCATCTCCCGGCACGATTTCGACCCCGAGACTGGGGAAATGGGGGGCGCGCGGCCATTCGTGAGGACGGTGCCACCAGGCTTCCCGGACGGGTCGGCGGTGGACGCGGACGGGTTCTTGTGGAACGCCGAGTTCAACGCCGGCCGGGTCGTGCGCTATGCGCCTGACGGGAGCGTGGACCGGGTCATCCGGGTGCCGACGCCGCGGCCGACCAGCTGCTCCTTCGGCGGTCCCCAACTTCGCACCCTGTTCATCACCTCGACCAGCCAAGCCATGTCGGAAGCGGAACTCGAAGCCGATCCCTTCGCGGGCGCCCTGTTCGCGTTTGACGCCGGCGTAAGCGGCATTCCCGAGCCAAGCTGGGCCGGGCTCGCCGCCTCCGCGGCAGGAGTCGCGCGATGAGCGAGATCCGGATCGCCGCCGTCGAAGCGTACGCGTTTCGGGTCCCGATTGCGGAACCGATCAAGGTGGCTTTCGGCACCTTCCGCGACCGGCCCGCCGTGTACGTTCGGGTCATCGACACGGACGGTGTCGAAGGCTGGGGGGAAGCCTGGTGCAACTGGCCAGCGGTCGGTGCCGAGCACCGGGCGCGCCTGGTCGCCGACATCGGCGAACGGCTGGTCGGTCAGGCCTTCACTGAGCCCGGCGACTTATTCCGCAAGCTGGATCGAGCCCTCGAAGTGCTGGTCCTGCAGACCGGCGAGGTCGGGCCGATAGCGCAGGCCCTGGCAGGAATCGACATTGCCGTTTGGGACCTGGCCGCCCGCAAGCGCGGCCTGCCGCTCTACCGCGCGCTCGGCGCGGGGGCGGTCGAAACGGTCCCCGTCTACGTGACCGGCATCAACCCCGATGCTCCCGAGCGCTTTGCCGCGGCGAAGCAGGAAGAAGGCCACCGCGCCTTCAAGCTGAAGATCGGGTTCGGGACCGACCTGGACCGCCGCAACATCGAAGCGCTGCGGGCGACGCTTGGAGCCAACGCCATCCTTGCGGTGGATGCCAACCAGGCCCTTACGCTCGAACCGGCGCTGCGGCTGTCCCGGGAGGTAGCCGGATCGAAGCTGCACTGGCTCGAGGAACCGCTGCGCGTGGATGCGCTGCCCTCCGATTGGGACAAGCTGGCTGCGGCCTCGCCGATCAGGCTGGCGGGCGGCGAAAACCTGCGCGGCCCTGAGCTGGACGCGGCCGCCGCTGGTTCCGTGCTGCAAGTCATCCAGCCGGACATGACGAAATGGGGCGGGTTCACCGGGAGTTTCCCGGTGGCCCAAGCCGCCGTGGCCCGCGGAAAATCGTTCTGCCCGCACGTGTTCGGCGGCGGCATCGCCCTGATCGCGTCGCTGCATCTTTTGGCCGCAACGGGCGGCGACGGGCTACTCGAGTTCGACTGCCACCCCAATGCCGCGCGCGAGCTGGTCATCGGCTCGCTCCTGCCGGTCCATGAAGGGCGGGTCCCGGTGCCGCAAGAGCCTGGGCTCGGCGCCACGCCGGACCTCGGCCGGCTTCGGCGGTACCAGACCTGGCCGGGACCGACCCGGTGAGCGAGGACATGTACGAGGTCCTCGCCGTCCGCTACGCGACCTATGCCGGGCGGACCAGACGCGACAACCTGCTGCGGCCGGACGGACATCTCGATGCGCCGTACCCGCTCGACTTTTTCGTATGGGTGGTTCGCAACGCCGAGCGCACCATCGTGGTGGATACCGGCTTCGACGAACGCGAAGCGAGAAGGCGTGAGCGTTCCACCACGCACCCGCCGCGCGAGGCGCTAGCCATGGCGGGCGTCGACGCTTCCGCTGTGCAGGATGTGATCGTACCGCACCTGCATTTCGATCATGCCGGTGGTATCGAGGAGTTCCCGAACGCGACCTTCCATGTCCAGGACGCCGAAATGGCGTTCGCGACCGGGCGCTACATGACCCACCGGCACTTCGCGCACGCATTCAGCGCCGAAGTGGTCTGCGACATGGTGCGCGCGGTATTTCAGGGTCGGGTGCGGTTCCACGACGGGACGGACGAGATCGCGCCGAACGTGACCGTCCACCGGACGGGGGGCCACAGCGCAGGACTGCAAGTCGTGCGCGTGCTGACACGGACGGGCTGGCTTGTCCTAGCATCCGACGCTTGTCACCTGTACCAGAACCTGCGCGAGGAGAACCCATTCCCGCTGATCTGCCATCTCGGCGACATGTACGAGGCGTTCCGGACGGTGCGCAAGCTTGCCACCGCACCCGGCCTAATCATTCCCGGCCACGACCCGCTGGTAATGCTGAACTACCCGCCCTTACGAGCCGACACTGCGGACACGGTGGTGCGCCTGGATGTAATGCCGGTCATCTCTCCCCCTCTTTGACGACCGCCGTTCGCACGCGACGCAGTTTCGCGGGACTGAAGAACGGGCTCACGTCAGTCCCGCCTCTTCCTGCCGTCGCTTGTCCAGTTCCTCCGCATAGCGGCGCAGCAGGTTCGCCTCGGTCAAGATGCCAATCACTTGGCGGGTGTCGGTGTTAGCGACGACGACCAGCGCGTCCGCTTCCTCCTGCTCGAACAGTGTCATTGCCTCCTTCGCATTCATCCGCGGCAGCAACATGCGGTTCGTGTGGTGGAGCCGCGTGCCGACCATTTCGTCGCTCGGTCCTGCGGCGTGGGTTTTGGCAACGTTGATCATGCCGGCATAGCGACCCGCATCGTCCAACGCCACCACGCGCTCTGCCGAGCCAAGCGGTACATGGCGCAGGAACGCCGTAATCCGCGTCTCGGCACGCACCGTCTGCACGTCGCGCTGCATGAGTCGCCCGACCGTCAGCTCACGCACCCAGCCGATGTCGTGGGCACTGCGGATGGTCTCGCCGCGCAGGTGGAAGCGCCAGGTCGCAAACGAATAGCCGAAGAGCCGCCGCACGACGAGCGTCGAATGGATGACCGCCATTAGGACGACGCCGGCGACCCGAAATCGTGGGTGGTCTCGAAGGCGAGAAACGTGACGCCGAGTGGTGCGCCGACCACGGCGGCGCCGAACGCACAGGTCCCGACAATCGCCATCAGCAACGGATCGACTTCCGGCACGAGCGGCACGATCTCCAGCGCGAACAGCTTCCCGAGCAGCGCCCCCAACAGCAACGACGCGAAGAACAGCCCGCCGCGGAAGCCGCTGCCGATCGAAACCGCGCAAGCGACCGTCTTCAGCATCAACAGCACGAGCAGCGCACGCGGCGCGATGTCCGTAGAGAACACGAAATGTAGCGCGCCGTGGCCGGCAGACAGCACACCCAGGTTGATGCACGCGAGCCCGCCGACGAGAAGGCCCCCGGCCGCGGGTCGCAGCCATAACCATGGCACGCATCGGCGTATCACGCTTTCCACCAGCGACATGCCCCGCATCAGCACGATGCCGGCCAGTCCACACAACACCCCGACCACTAGCGCGAGACCGTAGTCGTGCCAGCCGGGGGCACCGACCCCGCCCGTCTCGGCAATCAAGGACGGGCCGCTGAGAAGGTTCGAGACTTGGCTTGCGGTAACCGCGCTGGCGATCACGGGAATGAGGCTGGAGATCGTGTAGTTGCCGATCACCAGC
>JADDQD010000110.1 GCA_016781555.1 Pseudomonadota bacterium
ACCTCTGATCCGCGGCGGCCGGGTGCTCCAAAATTACTCCGCCCTCTACACTGACCTTCATCGAGGTGCCACCGGAGCGGCTCTCTCCTGCGCGCTCTGGAGAGCGTCAAACCCGTCACCGAGAGATCTGCCGGAGCGCGTCCCAGATCTCGGCCGCTGCTCATCGGACGCTCACCGAAATATGTATTCCCCCTTGCTCTGCCAGGCTTTGAGGAGGCTAACGTGTCAGTAGGTCGGCGCCAGGTCAGATTGCTTCAATGGGTATTCCGGAGTGCCTGCTTGTCTGTGCTCAACCCATAGATCTGACCGACATATGGGCTATAAGACATGCTCAATCTTGCGCCTCGTCATGGTTAAGTCCGAGGTTAACTCGAACTCCTCTTTTTCTGAAGACTGCTTTTCTTAACCGCCGCGCCTGTCAACTGACTGGAAATCAGCAGTCAATTGACAGGCGAGGTTAAGATTTAGGTTAAGGCCTTAACCTCGTGGAGATAGACCTCGGGAGGCCTTCCGAGTCAGTTCTTGGGGAGAACGTCGAGCGTCCAGCGGCATTCGCGCTCGCTCTGGTGCCTGAGACAGGCGTAGGGCTTGCCGTCGAGCTGGATGCGCTTGCTCACGTAGGTGATGCCCTCGCGGGTGGGGCCGCAGACGCCCTTGAGGGCGAGCTCCTGGACCGCACCGTCCCGGTAGAAGAAGTCCTTAGCCTGCTCGAGGGTCTGGCAGCGCAGGGCGAGGAGGTTGGTGTGGGCCTCGGTCTCTATCGGGTGTTGGGCCATGGCGTCGTTGCAGGCACCGAGAGCAAGGAGAGCGACGATGATGGTGGCGTTCTTCATGTGGGCGGTTCAGGCTATATCACTACGGTGGAGCAATCTCGCGCTTAAGCGCTTTCGCTACGACCGCCAAGGACAGGAGCGCTCCTCCTGGTGGACTCAGGCTGCACTCCCTCCGCGAGGACACATCCCATCTAGGACGTCCAGTCCGTGGTAGCGATCACACCAGAGGGCATCCATGACCGTTGAGATTGAGGACTTGGTTCTCCCGCCGCCCGGCAGGCGGCAGCAGAAGCGGGACTCCACATATTGGCGGGCACGCCTCAAGAGAGAGGCTCCCGCCATCTATGAGCAGCTCGAGCGCCGGGAGATCCCGTCCGTAAACGAGGCCACGTATCGAGCCGGTCTGCAGGAGAGACCGACGAGGCTCAAGCTCATGCAAGGCAAGTGGAAGGGCATGACCTCGGCTGAGAAGCACCAGTTCGTGGAATGGCTGAAGGCCCAGCACGGCATCGCGAGCAAGGCTAAAGGCCCACCGGCTGCACGCGGGACAGCGTCACTGACGGGGGCTGATGGGCATTTCACCGGGGACGCCATTGGTCGTCTATGGGATGCGATGATCACCCGCGGCAAGCAACCCGCGGATGTCATGGAGGAGATCGGAAGAAACCGATACGAGACCACGTTCCAGGAGGCGCTGATGCGGCGCAGGAAGCCACGTCCGGAGCTAGTCGATGAGTTGACCAAGTGGCTCTCAGGGGCTTGAAGGTTCCGGCGTATATGCATCAACCGGAGGACAGGGATAACGCCTCAAGCGAGTTCATTGACAGTTCCATCTGCCGCAACGAACAAGGCGGTGACGCCGAGCCGCTGCTTTACAAGCGGCGAAAGCTCCGACCAGAGGCGACGGAACTTCGGCATGTCCGGGAGGGCCACGGAGTGCTTGGCATCGGGATCACCCATGCGCTGCACAAGCTCACCAATGACACCGACAAAGTAGTTGTTTTGCATAGGAGCCAGGGAGCCCGTGCCTTTGCACTCGATCACCCAGCGTTCGCTTCCTCGGGTTGCAACAATGTCGATGCCTCTCGCCTTGCCCCACTTTATGTCCGGCGACCAGCCTTGCGTGGTCAGCATCATAGCGACGGCAGCTTTGACCTGATCCTCCGTTAGGGCCTCACCAGATGGTGGGGATGGTCGCGGTTTAGGGAGCGGCTTCGGCGTCTTTGCGCTCATGGAGGTTGAGGATGTCGAAGTCACCGGGATGTTCACGATCTTCCCGCGTGGGCCTCGCTCCCGGCGAAGCAGCCCCTGCTCACAGAGCTTGCGGCAGTAAGTGTTCACCGTTTGCCGTGGGCTGATCTTGAGCGCCGCTGCGATCTCATCATCATCCCTGCCAGGGAACCGCTTGATGTAGTCGAGAAGCTGTTCTGTGAGTCTGGCCATTCGTGCAGTATGGCTCACTCGTGCGGTCCCGACCATGCCCATCGAGGAGACACAGATACGACTACATGTTCCAGGAGGCGCTGGTGCGGCGCAGAAAGCCGCGCCCGGAGCTGACCGACGCGTTATCCAAGTGGCTCTCAAAGGCTTGAAGACCTCAGCGCAGATGGGTCGACCTGAAGACCCACCGCCTCCACAAACCGAGTAGATGCATCAACATGCATTCTCTGCGGACGGGTTGATGCATCCACCGACACAGCAGGGGCCACGAACCACCGGGCTTCGAACTCCAACCCAAAGTCCCCGGTGCCTCGATGTTCATGTCTATCTGCCGGCAACCCGTTCTTTTCTGGCAACGTCCGCAGGCACATCGCGCTTCGCACTCTGCTTACCGCTTCCGTTACCTTGAACTGGACATCGAGCCTCATCTAGGGCTTCTAGGGCTTCCGGTGAAGGAGCTTTCCCCCCCACAACCGATGTCACAGATCCCTCTGATGACCCGGTATGTGGAGGGAGGTGTCTTCCGTATGAAGTTGGCGAGGAACCTGACGACTTTGCCGTGTCGTAGCTCGGTGGCGTCCATTGACCGAGCATGCGGTTCCGCTTCCCGACCCGAGGAGGGTCACGCGGTTGTCAGGCTGAACCTGACGCCTCGCCGCAGGGCTCATGCACGTCTACCGAGCGGCGAGAGGAAGATGCGGCAACGCAGAGCTTCCATCTTGTTTGGCGCGTTCGCAGTCCGAGAACTGCCGGTGCAACCGGCTGGGCGCGTCCTGGCTCTCACCAGGGGAGCGGTCCAACCGATATCCGTTTGGCTGCGGCTGCCTCATCCGTGGCGTCATGTTCCGCCAGCAGGTTCAATCAAGGCCGCTAATCCCACGAGTGGCAACTCGAAGGCAGTCGTTATGTAGTAGCTATCGTTATGTAGTAGCTATATGCCTAAGTTTCAAGGTCCCAGTCTACATTTTCTGCATCACGCATTCGTAAATCTCCAACGTTTCTCCCAGGCGCCTCATGGCGCCCACCGGGACGGCTCTAAATTCCATTAGGCGGTCAAGGAGCTGCTTCCTTTGCTGCGCGCTAGTGTGCAGCCGAACGAGCCTCATGCCCGTCAGCGGGCTTCCCAGAGCCCTTCAACGCCCTGCCTGGTAGGTGCATCAACCAGGATACAAGGAGCCTCACCACACGTAGATTCATCTACGATTACCCATTGGCTAATCTCATGAAGGAGCTTGCGTCAGTAGGCCCTCCTCCAGAACCAGCCTGAGCGCTCGATCTTCTGGCGCAGGAGCACCCGCGCCTCCGCCTCGACCTCATCGTTGCCGATGGTCGCCAAGCCCAGTTCCCCGTCTTCAGAGCGCTGGATGAGCGCAGGGCCCTAACGTCTGGGTCTGAGGTGCTGTTTTTTGTGCTTGTCCCCCTTCCGATTCTCGTCTCGCAGGAGCTTTTCCACTCGCGTCTCCTCCTTCCGAAAACCTCTTGTAGACGTGGGGGCAAATTTCGTTGGGGCTATCCCCTCTGATGAAGCCCCTCTCGCACGTCGAGGGCCGCGCTCGATCCAGACGATCCACTCCCGGCTGATGATCCTGACGACGTTGGGGAGGTTCACCTGGCCGGGTCTCCGGCGCTCTTGGACGCTCAGAAGCTCCTCACGCTCCGCCTTGCGCATGGTGCGCCGGGCGAGCTCCCGGCAGCATCCAGCTCGGGCTGCGATCGCCGGAAGGGTGAGGGCGCAGAACCCGTGCTCCTTGACCTCGTCGGTGATGATACGAAGGACAGCCAGTTCGCCGAGGGTGAAATGTGCTGCGAGCTGTGGGGGCAGCGGTCCGCTGTATGCGAGCCGTCGGCGCCTCTCGATCGCTAGGGAGCGCACAGGCGGGCGCTGGGGCTTCCGGAGGGGGAAGATGCTCGGGCGGCCCGGACGGGCGCCAGGAGTCATCGTAGGGACTTTGGCAGCAGTCCTGCGCGCGTGGATGATCTCGGCGAGACGCTGGGCGTCGTCGTCGTTCAGAGCGCCCGCTTGGAGCCCCTGCCAGATAGCGCGGGAGAGGTCGTCAAGCTTCGATGGATGCGCGGCATCAATTGCCACCGCGATGGTGTCGGCGAACATGGCTGGCCCTCGTTCAGGGCCGCGTTGGACATAGCCTCACCGCTCCGAGAAATGGTGATCTCGGTTGACTCCCAGAGGGGAGCTATGAGAGGCTCCGGGTGTTGAGGGGACCGAAGCGTCTCTACGATTTTCGACGGCCTCTGGGGGTGGTAGCCCAGGGGCCGTTGGCTTTTGTGGACCTACGCGGCGATTGTGATCGTCATCTCCGTGTTGTCACCCTCCCCAGCAAATCGCCGAGTCGAGCTCATCTATGAGACATCGGGCCGCGCGGAAGTCAAACCCCCGATTTTCCTCGTAAAATTAGCGTTTTCGTCCTTTCGCGCTTTCGCTAAATAGCGCTTTAGCGCTTTAGCGACCGTTAACCGTCTCGTGAGACCGTCACGAACGGAGTCTCCCGGTGCACCACGCCACCCCTTGGTGTGACCCGTTGAGACAGGGGTGTCTCATGGCGATGTTGACGCTCGGTCAGGCGGCTCGCCTGACCGGTCTCGGGAAGACGACAATCACCAGGGCTATCAAGGCGGGGAAACTCTCGGCGAGCCGCCGGGATGGTGGTTCGTATGAGATCGATCCGGCCGAGTTGAGCCGCGTCTACGACGTCCGCCCTCAGACCCTTGAGACAGTCACGGAAGACCGGCGCGTGGTGCACCACGCGACTACTGATACGAGACCCCGTGACGGTGCTGGCGACCCCGAGGTGACGGCACGGCTTGCCGCGCTCGAGGTCGAGATCCAGGGCCTCAAGGCGCTGCTTGAGGAGGTGCGATCCTCCCGTGACGAGCTGCGCCAAGACCGTGATAGCTGGAAGGGACAGGCTGAACGTCTGGTCCTGATGAAACCGACTGAGACTCCTGCGACCCCCGCAACTCTCATGCCGGTATCAGTAGAGCGCCGTTCGTGGTGGCGCCGTCTCGCGGGGTAGCGCGAGACGGTCTCGTGGCGTCGCTCGCCCCCT
>JADDQD010000090.1 GCA_016781555.1 Pseudomonadota bacterium
CTGATGGGGGCGTCCACAGATGGAAAACGGACACCCAGTCCGGCTAAGTCAACGCATGAAACTCAACCGATTACCGCGGCGGATCACCGGCTTCTTCGGCCACTTGGAACCGCCTCAGCCCGTCGAGTGCGAGCGCCTTCAAGCGTGCCGGCTACCTCGTAGCGCAAATGGACGGCTGTTCGATTGAGGACGTAGCCCGTTATCCAAAGCTTCAGCGATCCAGCTGATAGAGAGAAACCTTGGCCTCGAAAACAGCATTGAATGTGAAAAACCTCGAAGAGCTTGGCGCAACGCGCCTGGCCGAATTGCTCATCGAGATCAGCGCCGGCAATGCAGCGGCCAAGCGCCGCCTACGACTTGAGCTCGCAGGCGCGCAAAGCCCAGCTGATGTCGCCCGTGAAGTGGACAAGCGGCTGAGCACGATCCGGCGTTCTCGTTCTTTCGTAGACTGGCAGAACCGCCGCGCCCTTGTCGAGGACCTGAATACGCAGCGTCGGGCGATCGCAGAGCAGGTCGCGAAGTCAGACCCAGACGAGGGCTTGGCCCTGATGTGGCGTTTCTTGGGTCTGGCGGACTCGATCTTTGAACGTTGTGATGACAGTAGTGGAACGGTTATCAGCATCTTCCATGGCGCCGTTGAGGACCTGGCGGAGATTGCAAGCCGCGCCAGTATCAAACCTCCGCAATTGGCAGATGCAGTCTATGATGCGCTAAAAAAAAACCATTACAGTCAATATGACGACCTCCTTTCCGCGCTTGCTCCCGTTATGGGGAAGTCCGGGCTTCTCCATCTCAGGAGCCGGATTGTGGCCATTTCAAAACTATCATTGCCGAAGCCAGCAGACGCGGAGCGCGTGAGAATAGGTTGGTCCGCAACTACCGGTTCGATCTACCAGGACGAAATCGATGCGCGCGCACGTGAGAGCACCGTGCGCCTTGCTCTCATGGAAATCGCCGATGCGTTAGGCGATGTCGATGGTTTCATGGCCCAGTATGATGATAAAACACGCAAGGTCCCCAGGATCGCAGCCGAAATCGCCAACCGCCTGCTTCATGTAGGTCGTGTCGAAGAAGCACTCGCCATCCTCGACCAAGCGGAGCAACGCAATCAAGCATGGACCGAGTACGATTGGGAGGACGCCCGGATCGCCGTGCTGGATGCGCTGGGTCAGGAGCAGGAAGCGCAAGACATGCGCTGGTCCTGCTTTGAACGCTCGCTGTCGAGCCAGCATTTACGCGACCACCTCAAGCGGCTGCCGGATTTTGATGACATCGACGCTGAAAACCGGGCCTTTGAATATGCCCAGACCTATCACAGCATCTTGAGTGCACTGGGTTTCTTCGTAACATGGCCTGCACTCGACCGCGCCGCTAGCCTCGTCATGAGGCGGGCTGGCGAATTGGATGGGGATCACTACGAGTATCTCACGCCCGCCGCTGACGCACTGTCAGCAAAATATCCTCTGGCGGCAAGCTTGGTTCTGCGTGCCATGATCGACTTTACGCTGACCCATTCGCGCTCCAGCCGTTACAAGCACGCCGCCCGTCATCTGCTTGAATGCTCCAGCTTGTCGCAACACGTTCCCGACTTCGGGGAGTTCGAGACCCACGATGCCTATGAGGCACGATTGCGCAAACTATATGGACGCAAGAGCGGGTTCTGGAGTCTGGTCGGCTAGCCTGAAACACTGCTGATGGAAGCAAAAAAGATGCATGACGCGACTCAGGACGCCGAGAAAGTCGTGGGGCCCAGGCGCCTGCAATGAACCAACCGGCGGCCTCGACCTTGGAAGTCCTAGTAGGGCACGTCGAGCGTGTGACGTTCCACAGCCAGGAGAGCGGCTTTTGCGTCCTTATCAATCGTGGCCAAGTCCCGGATCTCGGCCAGGTCAAGGGCGATACCGACTTCTACTTCATACCGGAGGCTGATCCCGAACAGGCGGTGCCTCGGATCATCAACCTGGTCGGCAAACATATCCCGCGCAGGTTTGGCTTCGATCCTGTTCGCGACGTACAGGTGCTGTGTCCCATGAACCGGGGCGGGGCCGGTGCGCGGTCCCTGAACGTCGCGTTGCAGGCTGCCCTAAACCCGAACCCTACCGCCAAGGTCGAGCGCTTTGGCTGGACCTTCGCTGCCGGCGACAAGGTCATGCAGATCGAGAACGACTACGACAAGAACGTCTTCAACGGTGACATCGGCTACATCCAGGCGGTCGACGCCGACGAAGGCGAATTGACTGTCGATTTCGATGGCGGGGCGGTCAGCTACCAGTTCGGCGAGCTCGATACGTTGGTGCCAGCCTATGCCGCCACGATCCACAAAAGCCAGGGGTCAGAATACCCCGCCGTCGTCATTCCAGTCATGACCCAGCATTACGCAATGCTGCAGCGAAACCTGCTCTACACCGGCGTCACCCGCGGCAAAAACTGGTCGTCTTCGTCGGCCAGTCGAAGGCCATTGCCATCGCGGTGAAAAACGAATCCGGCCGCCGCCGATGGTCCAAGCTCAATGAGTGGCTGCGAAACCCGAGAGAGCCTAGTCAGCGGTAAGCGTACGGCTGGTTCTGGAATTGCCACCTGCCGAAATTTGACGCAATAGGTATCGCCCCCAATCTCGACAACGACGCAACTCGCCATTTTTTGGAAGCAGATGTCGATGCCGCGCTCTTGAAGCAATGTCCGATATGGTCGAACTCGGACGTTCGACGGAATGTCTGAAACGGGTGGAAAGCCGACATCGGGGAAGGCTTTCCCCCTCGCGGTAAACCTGCCACGTCGCACCCCAACATAAGGCAGGGGGCGCGGGATGCACACAGCGATGAGCACGACTGAGATCTTTCTCATCGCAATCCTCATCATCTTCACTGCGCCCTATCTGGTGTGGCGGCTCGGGCGCACGGACTATTATGCTCCACTGGTCGTGGTGCAGATCATCGGGGGCATACTGCTCGGCCCCGGCGTGCTGGGCGCGGCGTTCCCCAACTACTATTCGTTCGTCTTCAACCCACAAGTTGTCACTGCGCTAAACGGCATAGCATGGTGGGCGGTGATGATGTTCGTGTGGGTTGCCGGGATTGAGCTTGATCTTTCGGAGGCGTGGTCCCGCCGTAAAGAGACGAGCATCACTGCCGCCTTGGCGCTCGCTACGCCACTTTCATTTGGCGCAATCGCCGCAGCCTTCCTCCTACAGCAAGAAGGCTGGTTAGGACCGCAGGGGAGCTACATACAAGGCGTATTGGGCATCGGCATGGCCTGCGCCGTCACGGCACTGCCGATCTTGGTTCTGTTGATGGAGAAGCTGGAGATACTGCGTCAGCCTCTCGGGCAGCGGTTGCTCCGGTATGCGAGCCTTGATGACGTGGCCATATGGGGTGTGCTCGCACTGATCCTCGTCGATTGGGAGCGCGTCAGCCGCCAGATGATCTTTTTGGTGCTCTTCGCCGTCGCTGCCTTGGCGATGCGGAGGCTTGTGGCGCGAGTTCCCGAGCAGGACCGCTGGTATGTTGGGCTGATCTGGCTCGCTTTGTGCGGCCTCGCTGCGGATTGGGCGGGTCTGCACTACATGGTTGGCGCGTTCCTCGCAGGGGCAGTCCTTGACGCGAAGTGGTTCGGTCAGGGGAAGATGGACAGCTTCCGCCACGTCCTCCTCCTAGCGGTGATGCCCGTGTTTTTCCTAAGCACCGGCTTGCGGACACAGTGGGATGTTGGTGGCGTCGCAGTCTTTGGAGCGGCGGCGCTGTTCCTGTTCGTGTCCGTGGCCGGTAAGCTGATCGGAGTTCATGCCGCTGGCCGAATATTGAAGTGGCAGCCCGGTGAAGCATCCGTGATCGGATGGATGCTTCAGACGAAGGCGCTAATCATGATTATCTTTGTCAACGTACTGCTCGACAAAGGCATCATCACAAACGAGACCTTCACGGCTCTGTTGCTCATGGCGGTAGCGAGCACCATGCTGACGATCCCGATGGTAAAGCCGCAGCTTGACCGACTTCGCGAGTTGATTGGCCGTTCAGATTGAGGGATGTCCGCTATGGGTCGAAAACAGACCTTCAGCCGAATGTCTCGAATGGGTGGAAGGCGGACATTGCCAATGCGTCGCGACTAGGCGAGCATTGGCGCATGGCAGCGCCGCCCATCGAAGCCGAGATCATCGATCTCATTGCCGACGAACGGGGTCTACTCGTCACAAGGTGACGCTTTCCTCGCGCCTGCAACAGGACCTTGGCATGGACGGGGACGACGCCGTCGAGTTCTTCCAAGACATCGAGAAGCGATACGGCCCTGATCTCGCGCCGCTGTATCAGCATTGGGATCGTCATTTCGGCCCCGAAGGTTTCGGCAGCCCGATGATGTTCCTCGTTATGCTCATTCTGCTCTTTCTGCCGCTCCCATTGATCCGCTTCGGTATCTCGCCAGCATGGGTGTGGCGAGTGGAGATCGCGGCGGTCCTGCTGTGGCTCTGGCCACTTAGGCAGTGGCCGCTGAAGGACAAAATCGTAGCCGTGAAGGTGGAAGATGTAGTGGAGGCTGCCACAACGAAACGGTGGCCAATCGACTATGATGAGGTGCCGTGAATGTCCGCAATGGGTGGAACTCGGGCCTTCGGCTGAACCTCTCGGTTGGATGGGGAAGCGGACGCTACGAGGAGCGGTTTGCCTCGGCTCGCTTCCTGTCGAAAGTGGCGAGCACATCGTGATAGTCGTCCCAAACCTTCCTGACGGCCATGACGAACGGCATATCTGGCCCGCGTTCCCGCAGCATGTTCCAGGACTGACGCCACGAGGGCGCGTCGAGAAGCTCGTCGTCGAGCGACTTCACGAACTCACGTAGCTCGGCATCGCCCTGCGCCCGTCGCTCGACATACTCTCGGAAGGTCAGCGTTCCCATCACGGGCTAGGATAGGACAGCAGGGCGGCGGCGTGAATGTCCTTAATGGGTCGAACTCAGACATTCAGCTCAGCACCTAAACTAGAGTCCGCTTACGAGGTGTGACCACCCGTAAGCGGACGAGCCGCTTCCGGCCAGCTCCCCCATTCCGCTAAGCGCCGAACGCGGCCACTCCGGGCCAACATAGCACTCCCGAAAAGCAGACTTCGTTCAGTGTGCGCCGCTACGTCCGTTTACGACCACTGGAACCTACTCGCTCGTGCTCAGCGGGCCGTGGGCCTGCCTCCTCGCACTCGCACTTTGGCGGGCGGCAAGCGGACGCTAACGGTACTCCGCTGGCAGTCAC
>JADDQD010000214.1 GCA_016781555.1 Pseudomonadota bacterium
GCCTGGTGGAGGGCGAGCACGCCCACCGATATCGATACAAGGGCCGCACCCAGGACGCTCGCGCTCCAGGGCCAATAAGGCTCGCCCAGGCGGACCCAGAATGCTGCCCAAAGCGCCACGGCGCTCGCCACCACATCGTAGACGAGCAAGATCGTCTGTTTCTGGGCCCGTTGGGCGGCAGAAGCACGTCTGACGAGGGGAAGAATCATCTGGTTCTAATCATCTCGTTCAGTGGCGCGTGAGGTCCCACTTAGAACCTCACCAGCGATTTCGGCTAGAGCAGCCGCGCGACGCTCTAGCAGCTCCGGTCGCAACGTGGGATGAACCTCGAGCATCAAACTGCGCTGCCCGATCGAGCGGGCATTCGGCAAATCGGGTTTCGGCAGATCGGAAAAGGCGCGCTCTAAGTACACCTCGGAACAGGACCCGGAAAACACACGCAGACCCGCTTCATTGGCCCGCCTCATGATCTCGTCACGCACGGGCTGCGGATTGTCGCCGGTGAGAAGCGCGTAAAGCTTATAAAATGCGTGGCGGAAGCGCGGCTCGGGCAAGGGAACCTCGATCCCGGGAAGCTCCGCAAGCGCCTTGGCCCAGATCTTCGCATTGCTCGTTCTGGCTTCCCGCCAGGAATCGAGCTTGGCCAGCTGCTTCAAACCAATCGCTGCCTGGGGGCCGGTGAGCCTCCAATTCGTGCCGACGCTGTCGTGGAGCCACCGAAACCCGGTTCCGGTGCTCGGCATGTTTACTTTCGCCCAGCTCTTGCCGTGATCCTTGAACGACCAGGCAAGGGTCCACTCGTCCTCGTTCTTGAAGCTCGTAAAGCCGCCCTCGCCGCCAGTGGAGATGATCTTGTCCTGGCAGAAGGAAAAGGCTGCAGCGTCGCCGAAGCTTCCCACCGGTTCACCATCGATCTCGGCGCCATGCGCTTGGGCGCAATCCTCGATCACACGAAGGCCGTTGGAATGGGCAAGCTCCATGATTTTCGGCATGTCGCAAGGCCACCCCGCGAGATGGACGGGGATGATCGCCTTTGTCCGACTGGTCAGGACCGCGCGAATGGTTTCGGCAGTAAGATTGCCGCTCTGCGGGTCCACATCGGCGAAGACTGGAGTTGCGCCCACGAGGCGGACGCAAGACGCCGATGCCACAAAGCTGCGCGGAGTGACGATAACCTCGTCGCCAGGCCCTACACCAAAGGCAAGCAGCGCCAGCTCCAACGCAACGGAGCCGTTTGCCAATGCGATGCCGTGGCCGCCTTTGAAGCGATCGGTACACGCTTCCTGGAATTGCGCCACGGAATCTCCAGTCCACTGGTTGACCCGGCCCGACCTCAGGACGTCCGCCACAGCCGCGATCTCGTCTTCGCCATAAAACGGCCACGCCTCGTCCGGCTTCAGCCGGAGATCGGCGGCCGGCGCGACGGCATGTCGATGTGGCTCCAGAAGCTGTTTAGCGGGCACTTCTCTTCCTCTGTGCGAACTGGGCGACGGCAGCCCTGCGAATTGGCTGTCAGCCCCCGAGAGAAGCTGCCGGCGATCTGCTGCCATGCCGCGTGGGGAAAGGATTGGCATCGAACTCCCTGGCTTGGTTCCTCTGCCCTGCCCTCAGCGCCAGCAATGTCGTCAAAATCACCAACAGGCAAGGCATCGCCATTATCTTCTGCCGAAGTCCCAGGCCGACGTTGTAATTAACGAGCGCCAAGATGACGGTGATCGCCGCGAACATCACCAGCGAGAACCTGATGTACGGGATTTTGAAGAACATCGTGCGAACCGACCTGAAGTTACGCACGAGGAAGCCAGCCATGATCAAGAGGACCAAGTTCTCCATCGAAGCAATATATCCCATCATATTCTCGGCATCGAGGAAGAAGGGGCGGAACCAGAGCGTGAGGACCTTGATGGGAAATGCGCTTTGTACGATCCCCGCATCGCCACCAGAGGTGTCACCCATCGATCCTAGTGACGACATATAGTCGTTCACCGAATCGGTGTTCGATGCGTCGAAGTGAAACGTACTCTCGAAATTCGAGCCGATGACATAGCCTCCGGCAGCGATCCCCACCAGGAGCAGCGCCTTGATCCACAGCTTGGTTTTGCGGCCCACCAGCGCCGCAACCGCCATTGCGATCAGCGCTACGAGGCCAATGTGCGGCCGAACGGCTATGAGGAGAACCATCGCGATCCCCATAGCGGGCAGGCGTTTGGTGAGCCGCATGGAGGCCCAAACCGACAAAGCTATGGCGAGGAAGATCGGAGCGTCCTTGCCGATAGCCGCAGTCCAGAAATGCACGCCAGGCAGGAAAAGCGGAAGATAGATCCATACCGATGGCTCGACGCCGACTTCTTCGAAAATCTCCTGGATGGCTTTGGCGACGAACACCAGCCCCCAAAATCCAAAGGCTTGGAAAATCATGAAATAGTCGAAGAATTCGCCTCCGACATTCGTCCTCAGCTCCTGGACGAAGGCCAGCAGAACTGCGGTGCCGAGCCCTGACATGCGGCCGTACAGTCCGATATCGTCGTAATAGTAGAGAACGGCGTCGGAAATGGCGCCTCCCTGCACGTACAGGTAGTAAGCGAGCGCTGCTGCCGAGTGCGTCACGAGCAGCAAGACGAACACGACCAGCCGTGTGCGCGAGCCCCGCAGATCGGCGACGTAGGCAGCAGAGAGCGCGAACAAGAAGCCGGCGAATCCAACCAGGGTCACAGCGCTCTCCTCCGCCAATCGTTCATCGCCAGAAGCGCGCGCTCCAATGCGCCCGAGGATTTCTGGGCCGTCGCCTTCATTGAAAGGACAATATGGGTCATTTTCAATCTGCTTCCAAGTGCCTGAGGTCGGGCGCCTTGGCCTCCGAACTGGTCTTGCCTGTTCGCCGTGCGGATTGAACCGCCGGGATCATCAAAGCGCATGCAATCGCGAAGAGCGCCGCTATTGCCGAGGTCCTGATCGGGTAGTCAACGAAGCTATGGAGCAGGACCACCAGCACCACAACGGATCCAGCGCGCCCCAGATCAGCGCCTTCGAAACTCGCCCGCCACGCCCTCACCGTCTGCCGGCCCCACCAAATGATGAAGCCGAAAATCAGCACTACGCCAGCGAGGCCCAATTCTAAGGCAACCTCCAAATAATCGTTGTGCGCATGGTTCACCAACTCGGTGCCGATCTGATTCTGGTCCTCGTAGGTGCGGTAGACGTGAGGAAAGCTCCCCAGCCCTGTCCCTGCAGGAAAGGTATCCTTTATTGCCTCCATCGTAGTGGCGGCCATCACCTTCCTGCTGGTCCGCTGATCAGAAAGCTTACCCGTGATAGCCTGCTCTTGAAGAGGGCCGGTCGAAGCCAAAGCCAGGAAACCGAGGAACAAAGCCCCTACCCCTGCCATCCAGGCGGGGGACAGCGCGCCCACCGCCGCGCGTCGGTAGATGAGGAAGCTCGCGGCCAAGGTGACCAGTAGCAAACCATAACCCGCGACGGAACGCAGGACAACGATCCCGATGATCAGAAACAGCCCCGTGGAAACGGCAAGCGCCGTCCCACTGGCTTTCTTCGCCTTGCTCGCGCGCCGTACCGCCCGTGCCGCGACGTAGCCGCAAAACGGCAGCGCGCAGAGGATCAGGGTTCCAAAGTGGTTCGCGTTGGCGAAGAACCCGACGGGGCGGCCCGGATTCGTGATCACATAAGGCCGCAGCGCGTGTGGGCCGGACACCAGCTGAGCAACGCCGAGCGCAACCGACACGATTGCGGCCGCCACGATCCCAACGACCAAGAGCTTTCGGGCCTTAGAGCCCGCCTCCAGAACCAGCAAGAAGGCTGCAATCGGCGGCAGGAGCCATGTTGAAGATGCGAGCGTCGACTGGGGTGAAAGCGAGTGTGGCAGTGTTTGGCCCGGCATGCCGATCAGCGCCAAGCCTGCGGCAGCCCTTTCGCGACCGGGAAACTGCTGCCAAATGTCCGCCGGAAGCGGGATGAGAGACAGCAGAATGAATGCAAAGAATAGCAACAGGAGCCAGACAAGCGGCCTCGCGTCCAGCGGTAGCGGGGCCTTGCGCCCTGCCCACAGACAGTAAAGGATGGCGACCATCGAGAGCGCCTGCAAGACGCCGTTTGCAATCGAACCCGCTCGTGCACCGCTCGCTCCGCCGAGAAGCACCGCCAACAGCAGAAAGGCCGTTGGCAAAGCGTTTTTGAAATGCTCTCGCAGTCGCCGCGTCATCGCCGCACCATTCGCATGTCGGCAATCTGAACCGTGAAGGTTGCGGCCACGTCGCCAGGTTCCGCAATCAACCGCAGCATCTGGCCTACGCAGCCAGAAGCGGGGATTCGCACGTCAGCCTGATAGCGGCGCTGCGCGGGCTGCGGCGCCTTGACCGGGATCCGGACAAGTTCAGGGCCATCAGGTGCACAGGAAACAACCCAGAAAAGCTCACCGGAGGTGATGCCGCTGTCGCTACGTGCAGCGAAGGACAATTGGTAGCCGCCAGGCATCAGCGCCAACATCTGCTCAGCAAGAACAATGGAATTGCCGCCAAAGTAATTGACCTCCAGGTTCGAGCCCCCAGCATCTGATCGGATGAACTCTGCTCGCCCTGCCTCCCGGTCGTGCAGCACCCAGCCAAAAGGTTGTGGCGCGGGACGCCCGGTGAAGGCACCATCGAATAGATGCTGGTAGCGGCCCCTCTCGGCGGCGGGGAAGGACTGCAGCCAGACGGTTCTGGCTTGCCGGGCTTGCCCGCTTTTGACGAGCGACTGCAAGTAGAGGCCCCGTTCGAGCGACACGTCGGCACCTGGGCGGCGCGCCCGCACCATCTCGAGCAACTCGCGCGCCTCTTCCGGCCGCACAGTTTGGCTCTCGGCGGCGCGGATGAACTCTTCGCGCCACGCTGGGCTCCTGGCGAGCACTTCCGCGACAGCACGGCGGCCTTCGCGACTGCGGATGGTCTTGGCCAGTTCGGGAAGAACGACCTGGCGGACCTCCTCGCTGCTTCGGAGCGCATATTCCATCTCGGCGAGCGCGTTTGGATAGCGTCCCGCCTGGCTGTAATAGGCCATCAGGAGGATCCTCGTCGGAAGAAAGTTGGGTCGACGACGCCGCGCCTCCTCCATCAGTACGATTGCTATCGCCAAATTTCCGTCGTCAGCCGCCTTCTTCCCGAAAACGAACATTGGCTCGTAGGCGAGCGGCGCCGCTTGAGCCGAGCTCCTGGCCATGGAAAGGACTTGCGGCGGAACCTTGATCCGCGGATCTGCCAATCCGGGAAGGACACGCCTAAGAACCGGCGTGTGATCCGCAGGGGGAAGCGCCGCCGCTACCGGTGGGCTAAGTCCTATCGCAGCCGTTCTTACGACAAGATAAAGGAGGAACGGCGATGCCAAAGCGGCAAGCGCGGGCGTGAGCCAATCCGAGCGCCTCCGTGCGCGTACAGAAGTTGCTACTACACTCATCCGCTACATATGACCGTTCTGAGCACCCACGCTCCCATCTCTCATTCATTGCGGCGCTTGAGGTGGCTCCCCGAGGCCACTACTGACCATCGCCCGGAGCAGGTCCCAACGCAACCAAGCTGGGCACCATGGGCGCTGCCCGCAAACTACGTTCCAGCCGCCGGGGCTTGCCGTGTTTCCGTAACCGCCGCTTCACCCCCTGTGGACGATCGCATCCCCCCGCGTGGAGACACGGCGCGGCCGCTACACGATTTCAAAAGGAGGAGAAAGCCCCCCAAAAGGTCCCCGCTTCGGGGTTTGACGGTAGCAACGCGGAATATTAAGGGCGGTGATGCCGCACCATAAACTTCTCCCCAGAGCTCCGCGCGAGACTGGAGGATCGAGAAAGGCCGATCTTGAAAGGAATTATTCTTGCCGGTGGTAGCGGCACGCGCCTCTACCCAGCAACGCTCTGCATCTCCAAGCAGCTGCTGCCGGTCTATGACAAGCCAATGGTCTACTATCCCTTGGCCGCGCTGATGCTGGCCGGGATCAAGGACATATTGGTGATTTCCACCCCGCGCGATCTCCCGAGCTTCAGAAGCCTGCTCGGCAACGGCGATGCTTTCGGAATTTCAATATCCTATGCAGAGCAAGCGCAACCGAACGGGCTTGCGGAAGCATTCATCATCGGCCGGGATTTTGTGGGACAAGACCCGGTCGCTTTGATCTTGGGCGACAACATCTTCTTTGGCGCCGGCCTGTCCTCGCTATGTCGGGAAGCGGCCGCTCGCGACAGCGGCGCCACCGTCTTTGCGTATCATGTCGACGATCCACAGCGTTACGGCGTCGTAACCTTTGATCCGGAGACGATGCGGGCAACCGACATCACGGAAAAGCCAGCGAGCCCGCGATCGAATTGGGCAGTAACCGGCCTTTATTTCTACGATAATCGGGTATTGGACATAGCCGCGGCTGTCCGGCCTTCGGGGCGCGGCGAACTTGAAATCACCGACGTGAATCGAGCATATCTGGAGCTGGGTGAGCTCAATGTGGTTCGGCTGGGGCGCGGTTATGCCTGGCTTGATACCGGCACGCATGACAGCCTGCACGAAGCATCTTCTTTCGTGCGCACCATAGAACACCGGCAGGGAATAAAGGTGATGTCCCCTGAGGAGATCGCCTTCGATCTTGGCTACCTCAGCGCCGAGCAGCTGCTGCTCCTTGCGGAACGCCTCGGCAAGTCGGATTACGGCGCTTCGCTGCGACGAAGGGCCGCGGAAGGTTCCGTCACCAGTTTCGCCGGCCAGGAGCGATGACATTGACCTCCCTGTTAAACGTCCTCGTTACCGGCGGAGCAGGGTTCATCGGCTCGGCCGTTTGTCGACATCTCGTCGGCTCCGGCGGGTATCGCGTGGTCAACCTGGACAAGCTCACCTATGCCGGAAACCTCGCCTCGCTTGCCGAGGTGGAGCAGTCCTCGCACTATCGCTTCGCTCAGGGCGACATCGGCGATGCAAATCTGGTCGGTTCGCTGCTGCGCGATGAGCAGATTGATGTGATCATGCACCTTGCCGCCGAATCGCATGTCGACCGCTCGATCGACGGGCCGGCTTTGTTCATCGATACGAACGTGGTTGGAACCTTCCGGCTGCTGAATGCCGCCCTCGGCTACTGGCGCGAGCTCCCGCGCGAGCGGCAGAGCCGGTTCCGATTCCACCACATCTCGACCGACGAAGTCTTCGGGGACCTCCCATTCGACGAGGGAGTCTTCACCGAGGAAACGCCCTACAACCCGTCTTCGCCTTATTCGGCGTCCAAAGCCGCTTCGGACCACCTCGTCCGGGCGTGGCACCATACCTATGGCTTGCCTGTGGTGCTTTCCAACTGCTCCAACAATTATGGCCCTTACCACTTCCCCGAAAAGCTTGTGCCGCTGGTCATTCTGAACGCGCTCGAACGCAAGCCGTTGCCGGTATACGGAAGGGGCGAGAATGTTCGTGACTGGCTGTTCGTTGACGATCATGCCCGCGCGCTGGAGCTGATCGCGACGCGGGGGCGTGTCGGCGAAAGCTACAACGTCGGCGGCCGCGCCGAACGCACCAACCTCAACGTGGTCGAAACGATCTGCGACCTGCTGGATCGCAAGCGGCCACTGGCAGGCGGCAGCAGGCGAGAGTTGATCACCTTCGTTACGGATCGTCCGGGTCACGATCGGCGCTACGCGATCGATCCAAGCAAGATCGAGCGGGAGCTTGGCTGGATTCAGAGGGAGAGCTTCGAGAGCGGCCTCTCGAAAACCATCGATTGGTACCTCGCCAATGAATGGTGGTGGCATCCCATCCGGGAGCAAAAATATGGCGGGATCCGCCTCGGCACTGCCTGAGCAACGGATTGCCGCTCTCCCACCATGCAGATCGCTGCCCTCACCAGATATGGCCGCCAGGCGGCAAGCACGCGCCAGCGATTGCTGCAGTACATTCCGGCCCTCAATGCGGCCGGAGTTGACGTCAGCTTCCAGTCCCTTCTTGACGATGAATATATCCGCAGCCTTGCGGCGGGCGGGACTTTTTCGAGGTTGGATGTAGCCTCGTCTTACTTGCGACGCTTGCGAGGGCTCCTTTCGGGGCCTCCCGCCGACATCCTCTGGATCTATGCCGAGCTCTTTCCGTACCTTCCCGGCTGGTTCGAAAGGCTGGCGCTCAGCAGGACTCGCGCGATCGTCTATGACTTCGACGATGCCTTCTTTCACAATTACGACGCGAGCCCTAATCCGCTCGTTCGCACTCTGCTTGGCCGCAAGCTCGAGCCCCTGCTGAGGCGAGCGACTGCCTGCTGCTGTGGCAATGCATATCTCGAAGAATACGCATCGCGCTTTTGCGAGCGTACCATCGTGCTTCCAACGGTTGTGGACACCGCTCACTACACGCCTCGTATTGCGCCAGCTGACCCGGGCAAGCCGCTCGTGATCGGTTGGATCGGCTCGCCCACCACTTGGCGCTACATGCGCGCGCTGGTGCCTCTGCTCGCCGAGCTGGTGCGGGAGCGGGGCGTCAGAGTGCGCGTGGTCGGCGCTGGTCCAAAGGCAGAGCAGGACCGCTTTCCGGGCCTCGAACTGCTGGACTGGGCCGAAAGTCGCGAGGCAGCGGACGTGCAGGGAATGGATATCGGCATCATGCCGGTGCCGGATGAGATCTGGGCGCTCGGCAAGAGCGGCTACAAGCTAGTCCAGTACATGGCCTGCGGCCTGCCAGTCGTGGCCTCGCCTGTCGGGGTGAACCGTGACATCGTCGCCCACGGCGCATCGGGTTTCCTCGCCACCACTCCTGCGGAATGGAAGCGCTTCCTCAGCCTCCTGCTGGACGACGCTGATCTGCGCCTACGCATGGGCTTGGCGGGCCGAAAGCGCGCACAGGAAGATTACTCGCTGGCGGTGCACGCCCCTCGCCTCGTTGGCTTGCTGAAATCGGTAGCTCAACCTGAAGTCGATCAGAGAGCGCGGCTTGGGGCGGCTGAAATCTGATCACTCCGCTGATCAAGCGAGCGCGGCAGCCGAAGCCAAGTATCCGCGCCGAGGGCACCAAATAAGCTGAGTTTCCGAGGCGCATCGGCCCCTTGCGCATGGCCGAATTGGGGCTGGCTAAACCGGCTTGAGCTCGCAATAGGAAGCTCGTGAGCAACATACTGACCTGGACCCAAGGCCTCTGGCCGGCTGCTCGGAACCTCGTCGCGGTCCCGCCGCGGCGTACGGGCTGGCTTGTCGGCGGCTTGCTTACCGCCTTTGCGGCTATTGCGGTGCTCATGCTCCTTCTGCCGGGCAAAACAGTGATCGCGTCTCACCTCGGCGACTTGTTGACCTTTGTTGATGCGGCGGATCGGCTCGCGCGAGGTCAGGTGCCCAACCGTGACTTTCACTCGCCCTTGGGGCCTCTTGCGTACAGCTTGCTCGCGCTCGGCTACATTTGGGGAGATGTCGGAGGCATGATGCTTCTGGCCACGGCCCTGTTTGCGTTGTTGGTCCTCCCTCCGACAATTTACGCCTGTCTCTCGCGGCTGCCATGGCCATTGGCTCTGGCATTTGGGGTCTACATCCTCCTTTTGTCGATTGCTCCGGCGGCAATCGGCGAAATCGCGCCGCGGCCGATGTTCGCTATGTTCTACAACCGGTTCGGTTATGCATTGCTCAGCCTGCTGTTTCTGTTCGTGTTGCCGCGATCGGCAGCCTTTGTGCGCCGATCGCTCGACATCGCGGCAATGGCAACAATGTGGCTGCTGCTCTTCTACCTGAAGATCACCTATGCGGCCGTTGGCGGGGCCTTTTTGCTAGCACTGACGTGGTTCCCCCAAGTTCGGCGGGAAGCCATCGCTGCCCTTCTTGTTTCAGCGCTCGTGATCCTCATCGTGGAGCTGTTTTGGCGGGGGACCGCTGGTTACATTGGCGACGTTCGGGCAGCTGCTTCGGCAACAGGGACGGTTCGGGGGGGCGTGGTCGGCCTGCTCGCCACGACGGTGAACAACATACAGGGGGTGTACCTGTTCGGGGCCGTTCTCCTGCTCGCGCTGATTACCCGCGTCCGGTACGACTATCTGCTTATATGCCTGTTCATCGGCGCCGCCGGCATTCTGCTCGACAGGCACAACGCACAAGGCCCAGGCATTCTCACTTTTGTCCCAGGCGCGCTTGTCGCCGCTCTGGCTCCACGGCGGGATCCCCAGTCCGCGGCCAATCGCTCCGCGCTGGCAAGCCTCCTTCTCATCGGGGCGCTTGTCCTCCCGGTGGCCGTGGGGGCTGCCGGTAATCTGGCGTTTCACTTCTTGACGGCGCTGCGCCAGCGCCCGTCCGATCTCGGCGGCTCCGGCTTTCCGGGTCTGGTGATTACCCAGGCACCAACATCGACCAGCGCGCAACCCTCAGCCGCAGTCATGGACGTCGCAGACCATGGCTGTGGACCGGTCGAGCGATCGGCAGTCAATCTGAACAATCAGCGTGGCCAGGAGACGGTCGGCGAGAAGCAGTTTTTGGCCGCCGTCGAGAATGGCGTCAGGTTACTCGAGCGCGAGCCGCGTCTAGCCGGCAAGGTGTTCGTGCCCGACCTTGCGAACCCGCTCAATGCTTTGGCAGGAAGATCTGCGCCGACCGGCGTAGCCGCCTTCAACGATGCGGAGATTACCTTCAGCGAAGCTGTCCACCCACGCCCCGAGATCCTGTTCCGCGACGTCGATGTCGTCATGATCCCGAAGCATCCGCACAAATACCCGACCTTTGACCTGATGCGGCGCGTCTACGGGGGCTACTTCGCTTCTCATTTCGATCTCGTGGCGAGATCCGAATGCTGGGACGCTTATCGAAAGAGATCGGCGATCAATGGTGCTTGATCGTGTGCGACCAGCGCCGCAACGAAAGGACCTTGCCGATTGGCTGCACCTCGGCGCTGCTGAAGCTAAAGTGCAGCGCCATCCCCGCGGAAAGGCTCCAGTGCACGCGCGTAATCCTTGATGCTGCGGGTCAACGAAAACTGAGCTCGCCCTGCGGCTCTCGCTTTGTCACGATAGAATTCCCGCCGCGGCAACACCGCCTCCACAAGCCACTGGGCGGCAGCAGCCGTTCCGCCGGTGTCGTCAAACAGAAGCCCTTCATCCAGAACCGCTCCTGTATCGCCGACCGCAGCGGTGCCGATCACAGGAAGCCCGCAGAGCAGATATTCCGAGAGCTTCACGGGAGCCACGCCCTGCATGGAGAAGATTTTGCTACGATAAGCGAGCCCCACGTCGGCCGCCGCGAGGTAGCGCGGCACTTCGTCTGGGGAGACACGCATGATGATCGCTCCGTCGGCTACCTCCTGAAACGCTTCCGTCGCGGCTTCCGGAGAGCCGGTCAGCACCAAAAGCCGCGCATCCCCGCGAAGCCGCCGCACCTCCGCGAAGACGGAGGCCATGGCGTCCGTACGGTATTGGGGCCCCATGGATCCGGCATAGACGAGGAGCGGTGCACTGTTGTCGATCTGCAATTTTTGCCGCACCTCAGCGCGGGCCTGTGCGTCGAATGGCTGGAAAACGCGTTCGTCGCGGCCGTTCGCGACAACGTAAAACCGGTCCATCGTCACGGGCGGGCCAGCCCGATGGTACAGGATGTCGGCCGTGGGCTGCGTGCGGATGAGAACGGAAGTGGAGACGCGCACGGTTTGCGCCTCGATATCTCGCAGGATGCGGTAGGTCGCGCCGGTTGCCGAAATCCCTCCCACATCGACGCGCTCATCGGTCGGGAGACCATCGGCATCGAACAGAACAGGCCGCAACTTCCGGCCGCCGGCGGCTAGAACGGAAATCGAAGGCATCATCCCGCGTGGCATGACCACGTCGCTGGCGAACGCCCGGACGGCGCTCCGGACGTGTCGCCCACCCGCGACTGCCGAAAGGAACGGACCAGCGCCGCCACCCCACCGCCAAACTGGGACCGCCCGATAGCCAATCCCGGCTGATTGACAGGTCTCTCTGATGCGCTGCTCCCCGGCCTCGTCGCCCCATCGGAACTGAAGAACATCGAACTTGGCGCCCTCAGCCTTCAAACCCGTGAAAATGGGGACGAATAGGCTTTCGAGATAACTGACCTGCGGTCCATCATATGTAACAAACAAAATGCGCAAAAACGGCTCCCGAATCCGGCAACACAAGCCCTCGCCCGCGCCATGCCACAGGCGCCCAGCTACGGTAAATCTGCCGGATTACCTCATGTGCGCCTGCCCAGAGCACCCATCACCAGCTGTCGCGCTTCATTGAAGCCCGCGACGCGCAGGATGAAGCCGCCCGCAGCAAAAAGCAGCGTTCCGATCGCAGCCATTGATAGGAGCAGAACCAACGGTCGCTGATCAAGAAGCGGGCGAGCCGCAAACAAAACTCCAACAACCACAGCGCATACCAGCGCCAACCCAGCTACGTCGCGAATCTGCTTGAATGCGCCGTAACCCACATGCCTACCTGAGTAGTAACCGTTGAAGAAGTGCGCGAAGATGCTGAAAATGACCTGACTCCAAGCCAGCCCGATTATCCCGAAAGCGCTCCCCCCCAGCAGAAGGACAATGCCGACGCTCTTCTTTGTGACTTCGATCCGCCAGAATAGATCCGGCCGATTTATTGCCAACAGCAGCTGCGAGTTGATGACCTGCATGGGCCAAAAAATGCCCGCCAGCGCCAGGACAGAGAGAATGGGAGCGGCCGGAAGCCAGGTTGGGCCAAAGAGAATAAGGACGACGAGGTCCGACGTAATCGCAAGACCTGCCATGGCAGGGAGGTTCACGAGCATCGCCACCTGGAGGGTGCTCCTGAACGTCTGGCGCAGGACGGAGAGATCGCTTGCGCGCGACGAGAATAGAGGCAGAGCGACGCGGCGGAGGATGTTGGTCAACGTCCCCGACGCGAAAAACTGCGTGGCATGGGCTCGGTTGTACAACCCGAGCGCTGTCACGCCGTGCAGCTTGCCAACCAGAACAGCGAATCCCTGGACGTATAGATGGTCCACCAGGTGTGAAAAGCCGACACGCGAGGAAAAGCTCAGCAAACGCCGAGCGCCGGTGCCGCGGATCCGGGCAACGGGAAGCCAGCGTGAAAACACCCAGGTCAGCCCGGAATGTAGTGCGGTGAACAACAACAGCTGATAGCCCAGCGCCCATACACCAGCCCCACGTGCTGCGGCGGCGATGGCAACCGCGCCGGACACAATCGCCGCGAGAAGGGCGATCTTTGCCATCACGTCAAACCGCAGGGCCTTGGTCATCAGCGCGACCGGGACGGCTCCCAATGCAATGATCATGACGTGAGCAGCGGCCAGCCACATAAGAGGCGCAAGCACAGGTTGGCCGTAAAAGTCTGCAATCAGCGGGCCCAACAAGATGAAGAGCGCGGCCAAGCCCGCGCTCCAGGCAATGCCCATCCAGTAGAGCGCGCTCTCCTGCTCGCGGGTGGTGTCTTGCCGCTGAATAAGTGCGGTGGCGAAGCCACCTTCAACAATGGCAGTTCCGAAGCCCGTAAAGAAGGACAAGAGAGCCATGATGCCGAAATCGGCCGGGGAAAGAAGTCGCGCGAGAAAAATTGCGACGACGAACTGCACGCTTTGACGGACGAGGATCTCGACCGCGCTCCACGCGCCAGCGCGCGCCGCTCCGCCTGCTACTTTGGAAGCCAATCTACCGGCCTCTAAGCAGCCGCGTCTGGTGGCGACCGCCGAGCGAGCAAATTCAGCCGCGCCGCCGACACGAACTCGCTCGGAATCGGCTTCACGGTCGTGCAATCTCCCTCAGTCATGATCCTGATTTCCTTGAGTATACCGTCTGAACGGGCGGATGAACGTTGGGAAAGGCCTCGCGGCCAGCTAGCGGAGTTGCGCTCGTGGCGCCAGCCGCTCACAGACACTCCGCAACGGCCAGAGCATCTGGACATACGCACCGCCGACTGTATGTGGTGCACCGTTGGCCAGGGTCGCGCTTTCTGCAGAATGCTGCAGCATGCAATGCAGGCCGGCAATAGGGTCTGAACCGCCCCTTCGCGGTCGTATCCAGGAAGAACTTACGTGTCACAAGCATCTCCAATGCTGTCGGTCATCGTTCCTTGCTTCAATGAGGCCGAGGTCATCGAACACACGCACCAGCGGCTCACGGGCGCGCTGGAGAAGATCACACCTGATTTCGAGATCATATACGTTGACGACGGAAGTCGTGACCGGACGGCCGAGCTCCTTCGCGAGATACAATCGAGCAGTTCACGAGCGAAGGTGATCCGGCTTTCCCGCAACTTCGGCCACCAGATCGCGGTGAGCGCCGGTTTGGAATATGCACGCGGTCAGGCCGTTGTTCTGATCGATGCCGATCTCCAGGATCCGCCCGAGGTGATCGCTGACATGATGGCAAAGTGGCGCGAAGGCTTTCACGTCGTTTACGGCCAGCGCACCGAAAGATCCGGAGAGACCAAGTTCAAGCTCTGGACGGCCCGCGCCTTTTACCGTCTGATCAACCGGCTTTCGGAGGTGCCGATCCCGCTCGACACCGGTGACTTCCGGCTCATGGACCGCGCTGCGGTGGACGCGCTCCTGCGCATGCGTGAGAGACACCGTTTGCTTCGGGCAATGACCAGCTGGGTTGGCTTCAAGCAAACCGCAGTTCTTTACAGCCGCGCCGAGCGCTTCGCCGGCACATCGAAATATCCTCTCCGCAAGATGCTCGCTTTGGCCATCGACGGCATTGTCTCATTCTCTGCGGTGCCGCTCAAGATCGTCACCAGCGTCGGGCTCGCATTCTCGGCCTTGTCGGTGCTCGGCATCATCTATGCCATCGCGCAACGGCTTTGGACCGATAATTGGGTGCCCGGCTGGACGTTGATCTTCATCGCCGTGATGCTGATCGGTGGCCTCCAGTTCATTTTCCTCGGCGTGATGGGGGAATATATCGGCCGCATCTATAGCGAAGCCAAGGACAGGCCGCTTTTCCTGGTGATGGAGGAACTCGGTTTCGACCAGGTTCGCCGAGCGACGAATCAGGCGAATGGCTGGCTGGATGCGGACACTTTCCCGCTTCACCCGTCGGCTCGGCTGAGGCGGTAGAAAAGCTCAATGCCAGCTCCTTCCCACGAAGCCGCGCGACACGGCGGCTGGCTTGGTCGCGGCGTGAAGCTTGCGATCGGCCTGGTGATCAGTGTGGCGTTCCTCTACGCGACGTTGCGCGCGGTGCCATTCAGCAAGGTAGTGGACGCACTCGCGGCCGCGCGGCCGGAATGGATTCTCGCGGCGCTGGCGTTCGTGGCCCTGGACTATCTGCTCAAAGTTTATCGCTGGGTGACAATGCTGCGCAGCCTCGGCTCGACGGTCACGCTTGGCCGGGCGGCGGTGCCGTTCCTTGGCGGCGTTGCATTCAACAATGTGCTGCCGTTCCGCGCCGGAGACGTCATTCGTGTGGTCGCGTTTCAGCGCTTCACCGGTATCCCTGCCTCGGGCCAGATCGGCACGCTGGTGCTCGAGCGGTTGCTGGATTTGTTTGTGCTGATGGGGCTCCTCTTCGCGACGGTTACTTTCCTGGACGGCGAC
>JADDQD010000271.1 GCA_016781555.1 Pseudomonadota bacterium
CGGTTATGTTGCGGGCGTGAACGCGCGCATCGACGAACTGATGGCCGATCCCAGCCTGCTCCCGGCCGAATATGGCATCCTCGACATGCGGCCGCTGCGCTGGGACGTGCTCGACCTGGTGCTCGCGCGCAGGGCCTCGGTAGGCAACGCGGATGACGAGATCCGCCGCGCGCGGCTGGCGGCGATGAACATGCTCGAGCTCGACACGTTAGTCGCGCCTTTACGTCCGGCATGGAAGCTGCGCGTGCCCGAAGGGCTCGACGTCGCAGCCATATCAAAGGCGGACCTCGGCGTGGTGGGCCAGGCCAGGGGCGCCTTGCCGTTCGGCACGGCGATGCCGGTGGGCGAAGCGGCCGCGCCCGTCGAGCAGGAAAATGCCGGGTCGAACGCCTGGACGATCGGCCCGGGGCGGAGTGCGACCGGCCGACCCATCCTGGCCAACGATCCGCATCTGGGGATCGGCGGCTTCGCCCCCCGCCATGTCGCGCATCTCACCGCGCCGGGGCTCGACGTGATCGGCGGCGGCTCCCCAGGCCTGCCGGGCATAATGCAGGGCCACACCGACCGCTTCGCCTTTGGCCGCACCAATTCGCACAACGACCAAAGCGACCTGTTCATTCTCGAACTCGATCCCGCCGATCCCGAACGCTACGCCCATGCCGGGGGCTGGAAACGGTTCGAAACGGTCGAGGAGACGATTGCGGTCAAGGGCGGCCCCCCGCGCCGCGTGACCTTGCGCTATTCGGTGCAGGGGCCGGTGCTGCTGCACGACCCGGCGCGGCGGCGCGCGACGGCGCTCGCGACCGTGACGATGATGCCGGGCGCCATGGGCAGTTTTGCCATGATCGCCATCAACCTCGCGCGCGATTGGGACAGCCTGAAAGACGCGTTCAAGCTGCATCCCTCACCGACCAATTTCCATTATGCCGATGTCGACGGCAATCACGGCTGGCAGGTGATCGGCATGGCGCCCGAGCGAAGCGGCGGGCACGACGGGCTGCTTCCGGTCCCTGGCGACGGCCGCTACGACTGGACCGGCCGGTTCGGGGCCGAGAAGCTGCCGCGCGAGTATAATCCCGCAAAGGGCTGGTTCGCCACCGCCAACCAGGAGAATCTGCCGGCTGATTATCCGGTGAAGGAACGCCCGCTTGCCTTTTCGTTCCGCGAACCTTTTCGTTACGAGCGGATCGTCCAGGTTCTGGAACAGCAGCCACGCCATACCATCGCCGACAGCGCGGCACTGCAACAGGACCTATGGTCGGCTCCGGCGCGCCAGCTCGTTGCGCTGATCCCCGCCACCTCCAACTCTGCGGCGAAGCCCGCCGCCGACATGCTGCGCGGATGGAGCGGACACTTGGCCGCGGAGAGCGCCGAGGCGGCTTTGTTCCAGATCGTCTGGGCCGATCTCGGCAAGCGCGTGCTCGGACTGATCGTGCCGCCGCAAGCGCGCGAACTCGTACCCTCAATCACAGCGGGCGAGCTGATCCGCCTGATGCGCGAGCCCGACGCGCGCTTCGGGCCTGACCGGCTGGCGACGCGGGACCGGCTGTTCAATCAAGCGCTGGCGGCCGGCTGGGCCGAGGCGATGCGGCTGATGGGCGGGGATCCAGCCGCATGGAGCTGGGGTAGGCTGCACCAGGTGCGGATCGCGCATCCTCTGTCGCAGCTTCCAGCAATCGCCGCTGCCTTTCCGCCGATCGAGGGCGGGCAATCGGGGGGCGACGGTTATACGGTGAATGCGCGCTGGGTGGCTGCCAGCCGGGGCTATCGCACGTCGGGCGGCGCAAGCTACCTGCAGGTGATCGACGTGGGCGATTGGGACAACAGCCTGTATCTCAACCTGCCCGGCCAGTCGGCCGATCCGCACTCGCCCCATTATCGAGACCAGTATGAGCCGTGGATTCGCGGCGAAATGCAGAGGCTGCCGTTCAGCCGGAGGGCAGTCGATGCAGTGGCACGCAGCCGCACGCTGTTGACGCCGGCAGGATGAAAGGAAAAACCATGACGCATCGAATGACGCGATCGACCCTGGTGTCGGCGGTGGCGCTTGCGCTTGGAGGCTGCGCAGCGGTGACCCCAAGCGGCGGGCGCGCCGATGTCGTGATCCGCGGCGGCACGATACATTCGGGCGGCGAGGGGCCGGCCGCGACCGGGGACGTCGAAATTGCTGGGGACCGCATCGTCTACGTAGGCCCCTCCCGGGGCACGCGAGGAGCGCGGGTGATCGATGCGTCTGGCAAGATCGTGGCGCCGGGCTTCATCGACCCCCACACCCATCCCGACACCTATATTCGCTCCGCCGACGCGGTCGCCCGGCAGAACCTGCCTTGGCTGGCGCAGGGTGTCACAACGATCATCCACGGCGTCGATGGCCGCGGCACGCCGGACCTGGCCGAGGATGCGGCAAAGCTGCAAGGGAGCGGCGTCGGCACCAATTTTGCCGCGTTCGTCGGCTTTGGCACGGTCCGTTCCCGGGTGCTTGGGCAGGACGACCGCGCGCCTACGCCCGCGGAGCTGGAGCAGGAAAAGGCCCTGGTCGCCAAAGCTATGTGCGAGGGCGCCTTGGGCCTGTCGAGCGGGTTGTTCTACGCGCCGCAAAGCTTCGCCAAAACCGAGGAAGTGATAGCGGTGGCGCGGGAGGCGGGCATGCGCGGCGGCATCTATGACACGCACCAGCGCGACGAATCGAGCTATACGATCGGTCTCATCGGCTCGACGCGCGAAGCGATCCGGATTGGCCGCGAGGCGAAAATGCCGGTCCATTTCGCGCATCTGAAGGCGCTCGGCGTCGACGTTCACGGGCAGGCGCCGCAACTCGTCGCCGAAATCGAGGCGGCGCGGCGCGAGGGGCTGGACGTGACGGCGGACCAATATCCGTGGAACGCCTCGGGATCTAACCTCGACGCCGCCCTGGTGCCGCGCTGGGCGGCCGATGGCGGCTACCGGGCGATGATCGCACGCTTCGACCAGCCCGCGCCCTTGGCCAGGATCAGGGCCGAGATGGCCGAGAATCTGCGCCGGCGCGGCGGTGCTGACAGCCTGTTGCTGACGAGCGCGGGCCATCCTTGGACGGGCAAGACGCTCGCGGAAATCGGCAAAGCGTGGCAGATGGATGCTATCGATGCGGCGATCCGGATCATCCGGGTGCCAAGCGCCGACGGCACGAGTGCGGCGGGCACCAGTGTCGCGTCGTTCAACATGGCCGACCCCGACATCGACCTCATCATGCGCCAGCCTTGGGTGGTGACCGGATCGGACGGCTCCGACGGCCATCCGCGCCAATATGCGACCTATCCGCGGCTCTACACTGAATATGTGGGCAAGCGCGGCGTGATCGACCTTCCCAGGATGATCCGTCGGTCCACCGGCGCGGTGGCTGACATGTACCGCATCACCGAGCGCGGTTATCTCCGCCCCGGTTTCTTCGCCGATGTGGTGGTGTTCGATCCCGAACGATACGCGCCCCGGGCGACCTATGTGAACCCCCGCGTGCCTGCCGTCGGAGTTGATGCGCTATTCGTGAACGGCGTGCTCGCTATCGAGGGCGGCAAAGCGACGGGCGCGACACCAGGTCGGGCGCTGCTGCGGCCGCCTCCTGCCGGCTGCCCGGCGAGATGAGAAGTCAGTTCTCCCTCCGGCTACCCCAGAAACCCGGCTGAGGCGGCACCAGCAGCCCTTGGTGCATCCCAACGCCGCCCGGGCGATCTGCTTTCAGCCAAAGGGGGCCGTCGAGATCGGCATAGTCGGCGAGGGTGGCGATGTGGAAAGCGGGAGCGATGGAAAGGGAACTGCTGATCATGCAGCCTACCATGACTCCAAGGCCCCGCCCGCGTGCCGCTTCGATGAGGGTCAGCGCCTCGGTCAGCCCTCCGGTCTTGTCGAGCTTCACGTTGACGAGGTCGTAGCGCCGTTGGAGGACGTCCAGGTCGGCCGCGGTGTGGCAGGATTCATCGGCGCAGATCGGCACCAGCCGATCGAAACCGTCCAGGCACTCGTCCTCGCCCGCGGGAAGCGGCTGCTCGATGAAGGTCGCTCGAAGTTCGGACAGGACGGGCTGAAGCCGCTCCAGAAGGCTCACATCCCAGCTTTCATTGGGATCGACGATCATCGCCGCGTCCGGCACCTTTTCCCTGACGGCGCGAATGCACGCCTCCGGCTCGCCGGCATCCACCTTGACCTTGATGAGCCTTGCTCCCGCCAGCGGCGCGGCAGCCTCCCCCATGCTCTCCGGATGGTCCAGGCTGACGGTAAGCGCTGTGATCAGCGGCCGAAGCCGCCCACCGCAGACCGCCTCCGCGACGCTGCGCCCGGACCGCTGCGCTTCCAGGTCCCAAAGTGCGCAGTTGACAGCGTTACGTGCCGCGCCCGGCGGCAGGAGGCGCGACAGCTCGGCTCGGTCACCACCGTTGGCCAAAGCCTGCTCCACTCCGCGGAGCTGGGCCAGCACGGTCTCAGGCGTTTCGCCGTAGCGGGCGTAAGGCACGGCTTCGCCACGGCCCAGCGCTCCTCCGTCGGCAATTTCCACCGTCACCACTTCGGCTACCGTCTTGACGCCGCGGGAGATCCTGAACGGGCTGGCGAGCGGCCAGCTTTCTAGGCGGCTGCGGATGTTTCGAAGCATGCGAGCAGCCTGTCGGCGATGCGGTCCACGCCGGTCGCGATCGGATCCTGGCAGGGGAGGCCCAGCAAATCCTCAGCTTCGCGGCAGGCACGATGTGCCTCCTCCGGGCCGAGATGCGAGGTGTTGAGCGCAACTCCGACCGCCAGGACATCGGGGCTCGTAAGCTTGGCCGCCTCCAGATTTGCAAGGAGGCAGGTCTTGAGGTCCGGCAAGGGGCGGCCCGGCAGCCCCCGCATGTGCGGTCGTCCGCTCTCGTGGCACAAGATCAAGGCATCCGGCTGCGACCCGTGCAGCAAGCCAAGGGACACGCCGGCAAAGGAGGGGTGGAAGAGCGAGCCTTGACCCTCGACCAGGTCCCAGCCGTCGTCACTTCGCTCGGGTGACAGGATTTCCGCCGCACCCGATATGAAATCGGCGACCACGGCATCGATCGGAATTCCGGATCCGGCGATGAAAATGCCGGTCTGCCCCGTCGCCCTGAACTCGGCGGCCACCCCCCGCGCTTTGAGTTCACGCTCGAGCGCCAGCGTCGTGTACATCTTGCCGACCGAGCAGTCGGTGCCGACCGTCAGGAGCCGGCGCCCCGAGCGCCGGCGGCCATTGCCGATCGGCAGATGGGGAGGCGGCTCGCGGACATCAAAAAGCTCAAGGCCCAAGGCCTCCGCAGCCGCCTTGATTTCCGAGTGGCCGAACAATCGGTCATGAAGCCCCGAAGCAACGTTGAGCCCGGCCTTCAATGCCGCGAGCACGTCCTCGACCGCCTGCGGGGCCATTACGCCGCCCGCATTGGCGATACCGAGGATAAGCGTTCGCGCGCCGCGTTCTACGGCCTCGGCAAAATCGAGGTGAGGCAGCCCAAGTGTAACGGTACAGCGAGGGCCGCGAAACTCGCCGACACAGAGTTCGGGCCGCCACACCGCGACGCCGCGGCAGGTCTTGACCGAAAGCTCGTCTGTAGAGTCGCCAAGGTAAAGGAGATAAGGGTGCGGGATCATCGGAGGCTCAAAATTTCTGCGGCTTGTTCGGTCCGCGCGGCAATAATGTCATGGTCTCCCTGAGGTCCAACAGCAAAGCGAAAGGACATCTATAGACGCGGTCTATGATTGGCTGGGTCTCTGAGCCCGCCGCGCTTACCGCCGACTTGCCGCGATCGCATTTTGAACGGCGGTCACGAACTCAAGCCCGATCCGGGACGGCGGCCGATCCTCGAGGTGGACGCAGTAGATGTCGAACGAGGGCGCGTCAGACAGCGGCCGAAAGTCGATGTCCGGTCCGAGGCTCGCCCGCGCAGTGAACTCGTCAACGATAGCAATCCCGGCGCCGCGCCGGACGAGCCCGGCCGCGACATAATAGGTCTGGACCGAGATGGTCGCTGCACCGGGCTCGCTGTGCTGAAACGCACTGGTGAATAATGCGCCGACGGCGCCGGTTCCCGTTAGCTTGATGACGTTGCGACCAATGAACATGTCGAGCGTCACGCGAGCGGGGGCGTCTGGGAGATCCTCCTTCCGGAAAAGCACGACCAGTTCGCCGGCCCCGAGCCAGATGTCGGCGAGCCGTGGATGGTGAGACGCATCGTAGCACAATGCGAGATCGCTGTTCCGCTCGTAAAGGCTTCGCAGCATGTCCTCGTTGTGGAGCGTCTTGATGTCGAACGAGACGTCTGGATGACGGCGGCGGAAATCCGCGACGGCGGCCGGAGCGATATCGAGGCCGAGCGAGGGCAGGACGGCCAGCCGCAAATGCCCTTCGCCGCCGCGCCGCATATTCTTGGTGGTTTCTTTCAAAGACTCGACGCGCGCGTAAAGCTCTCGGGCTTCGTGAAAAAGGACGTGTGCTTCGTCGGTCGGGACCAGCCGCCCTTTGACGATCTTGAACAAAGGAAAACCGATCCGGCTTTCGGCGTTCCTCAGCACCTTGCTCACTGACGGCTGAGACACGTGAAGCGCGCGCGCCGCACCGCTTACCGAGCCGGTCTGATAGACCGCGTGGAAAACTTCGATGTGGCGCAGGTTCATCATCGGCGTGCCCCAGATCCATTCGAATGCAATGAGCCGCACAGCCATGCCCTTCGGCTATGGCCCCGGCAAGCCTCCACAAGACTAATCGGAGGCCGGAACTCTTCCGGCCGAGCCCAGTTGGCTCCACGATCGCCCGGAGACGATCGCGTCCGGGCGCAGTGGAAGGCTTCGATTCATGGCGGAGCCGCTGTGACCCACATTGCCCCTCCTCGGCTCCGGCCGAGCCCGGCAGCCGACGGCATTGGCGCGCCGCGGCAGACCCTCAGGGGGCGCGACGTATTCGCCATCACCGTGGGCATCGTCATCGGCGCCGGCATTTTCAGGACACCAGCCGTGGTGGCAGGCGCTGCGGGAAGCGAGCTGGCGCTCATTCTGGCCTGGGTTGCAGGCGGGTTGCTCTCGATCGTGGGGGCGCTCTGCTATGGCGAGCTTGCTTCGGCTTACCCCGCAGTAGGCGGCGATTATCATTTCCTGGAACGGGCGTACGGGCCGCGGCTCGCGTTCTTGTATGGCTGGGCTCGGCTTGCCGTGATCCAGACGGGGTCCATGGCGCTTCTGGCCTACGTCTTTGGCGACTATCTTGCAGCGATCCTGCCGATCGGCACTTATTCCTCTTCGATCTACGCGGCTGGCGCTATTCTGCTCGTCACGGCGGTCAACTGGGTGGGCGTCCGGCTCGGCGCGCGCGTGCAAAGGTGGCTGACCTGCGCCGAAGTGGCTGGCCTCCTGGTCGTGATCGTTGCGGGACTCATGCTTGCGCCGGCGGACGCGGCGCCGCGGCCGAACGGTGGCGAGAGCGCGGCCGGGCTGATGATGGTCTTCGTCCTGCTTACCTTCGGCGGGTGGAGCGAAGCCGTCTATGTCTCGGCCGAGCTCAAGGACGCCCCGCGGCGCATGGCCTGGATCATGGTTGCCGCTCTGGCGCTCGTGACCCTGCTTTTCGTGCTGGCGAACATCGCTTTCCTGAACGCGCTTGGCCTGGGCGGGATGGCTGCTTCCGACGCGGTCGCGGCCGAGGTCATGCGCCGCGCAATGGGCGATGCGGGGGCGGCGCTTCTTAGCCTAACCGTCGCTGTTGCCGCATTCACATCCGCCAACGCCACCGCGATCACCGGCGCGCGGACCGCCTGTGCGCTCGGCCGCAGCTTCGCGCAGCTGCGCTGGCTGGCTCGCTGGGAAAGCGGCCGGGAAACACCGGGTAACGCCCTTGTGGCTCAGGGCACGGTCGCGCTCCTGCTCGTGGCTCTGGGCGCCCTTGCGCCGGACGGCTTCCGCTTGGCGGTCGAATATACCGCGCCGGTTTTCTGGTTCTTCCTGCTGCTGGTCGGCATGTCATTGTTCGTGCTCCGGGCACGGGAGCCCGAGCGGCCTCGGCCGTTCCGAGTGCCGCTTTATCCGCTGCTGCCGGCCATCTTCTGCCTGACAAGCCTTTACCTTCTTTATTCGAGCGTCGCCTACAGCGGGATCGGCGCGCTCGTCGGGATCGCCGTGCTTGCGGCCGGCGGCCTGGTGCTGGTCCTGCTTCGTCCCACGCTCACCAAGGAGAATGCGCCATGAACATCATGCCGATTGCTGTTGCGACGCTCCTCAGTGCGGGAGCGGTTTACGCCGCCACTGCCGGCTTCAGCCAGGAGCCTGCGACATCCCGGGATCCGGACGTGATCTTCGTACCGACCCCGCATGAAGTGGTCGACGCGATGCTCGATATGGCCAAGGTTCGGGACGGGGACGTTCTTTATGATCTCGGCTCCGGGGACGGGCGGATTCCGATCGCGGCGGCGAAGAAATACAAGGTGCGCGCCGTCGGCATCGACATCGATCCGCAGCGGATCAGGGAAGCACGCGCCAACGCCAAAGCAGCGGGGGTGACCGGCCGAGTGACGTTCAAGCAGGAAGATCTGTTCAAAACCGATTTCTCTGACGCGACCGTGGTCACGCTCTACCTGCTCAACAGCCTTAACGAGAAGCTTCGTCCCCGGCTTCTTTCCGAACTCAAGCCCGGAACGCGGATCGTCAGCCATGCATTTCGCATGGGAGACTGGGAACCGCAGGAGACGCGCCACGTCGGCAGCGCCACCATCTACTTCTGGACGGTTCCGCCACGGAAAAAGTAGCTGCGCTACGCCAACTGCGCCCGAAGCGCTTCGCCCTTGGGCAGGAGGACGAGATTGAACCGCTCGATAGTCTGCCTTTTGCTTGCACTCGGGCTCGCAAATTGCACACCATCAGAGCCGCCTGCCGGAGAAATTGACCAGCAGAGCACAAAAGCGGCTAAGCTTCGCAAACCGGACGTCAGGTATGAACCGAGCCCCCATTCAGTGGTTCGCGCCATGTTGACGCTGGCTGGCCTCAGCCGGAACGATGTTCTTTATGACCTCGGTTCCGGGGACGGACGTATCCCAATCGCGGCGGCCCGCGAATATGGTGCGCGTGCGGTGGGGATCGACATCGATCCGAAGCTCGTCGCCCGTGCCCGCCAAAACGCACGGGAGGCAGGTGTGACCAGGCTGGCCACTTTCCGGAACGAAGATCTTTTCGAAGCCGACCTGGGGGGCGCCAGCGTGGTGACCTTGTTCCTCTACCCGGACGTCAACTTGAAGTTGCGGCCCAAGCTGCTCGCCGAGCTCCGACCGGGAACGCGCGTCGTCAGTCACTGGCACGACATGGGGGATTGGAAGCCGGATCGGATGATCGAGGTTGAAGGACGGCCACTCTATTTGTGGACCATCCCCAACCGCGCTGATCATCGCGCGCGCGGGGAACACCTCCGGCTTCGGAGGCTGGCGCGAGCCGCCAATAAGCAACGGCGCTTCCGAGAGCCGGGCGTGATCACGAATGGGCTTCGACAGGCTCAGCTTGAACGGTGGGCGTGCGCGCTTGTCAGCTTGACCGGCGCGTGGCGCGAAGCCCATGCCGCGCCTCGGATTGGCTGAGGTGAAATGAGGCGAATGCACAGATGGACGATCGCGGGCGCATCCGCGGCCCTTGCTGCCGGGCAGGTGACGGCTGAAGCCCTGGTGCGGGAGGCTTTGCAGAATGCCTCCTCCAACCATTTCCTCAATGCCATTGCCGCCATGGATCCGGAGCGCCCGCTCGCCATGGCGCGCGAGCGGGATCTGGAGCTTGCGAAGCGTGAGCGGCGAGGGCCTCTCCACGGGATACCGGTCACCGTGAAGGATTTGTTCGTAGTGCCCGGCCTTCCAACCGCAGCGGGAACGCGGGCACCGCTGCCGAGGCTCGGGCAGTCGGCGGCGGTCGCACGGCTCGAAGCTGCCGGCGCGATCATCCTCGCCAAGACCAACATGCATGAAGTCGCGCTTGGGCTTACCGGCGAAAATGATTGGACGGGCGACGTCAAGAATCCGCACGACCCGGAGCGGCAGGCGGGCGGCTCCTCGAGCGGATCGGCCGTTGCCGTGGCAGCGGGGATCGGGCTGGCGTCCCTCGGAACCGACACGGGCGGCTCCATCCGCGCGCCGGCGGCACTGTGCGGGATCACCGGGTTCAAGCCGACGCATGGCTATGTGCCGCTGGGCGGAGCACTGCCTTTGTCGCCGACCTGCGATCATGCCGGGCCCCTGGCGTTGGACATGGCGGACGCTCGTATTCTGACCGAAGTGCTGGCCGCGCGTGCCTTTCCCGCCGCGCGCGTGGAGGCGCCCAGGCTTGCAGTCCCACGTTCCTATCTGGAGGGACGGCTGACGCCGCGGCTGCGCGCTGCCTTCGACGATCTGCTGGAGCGGGTCCGGCACGCCGGCGCGGAGCTCTTCGATGTGGATGTCGAGGATCTCGAGCTTACCCAGGCCGCTTACACGCCGCTGGTGCGAGCTGAAGCCGCGTTCGTACATCGCAATGCACTCCGCGACGCCCCCGGAGGCTTTTCGGCACCGGTGCGAAAGGCGCTTGAGGCCGGCGCGCGCATGCTGGCCAGCGAGTATCTCGAAGCCCAGGCCACGCGAAGCCGTGTCTGCAAGGGCCTGCGTGCGGCATTTGCGGCGAGCGGGGCGGACGCTCTGATCCTGCCGGCAACGCCATCCGAAGCGGTCCGGCGGGGTGAAGCCGTGGTGGAGCTTGAGTCCGGCCCGACGCTCCACCGCGACGCGCAACTGGCTTTGACGGCCCCGTTCAGCATGGCGGGTACGCCGGCCGCTGCGGTTCCGTTCGGGCAGGTGAACGGCCTGCCCGTGGGGGTTCAACTCGTCTCCTCCTGGGGCGAAGATGCGCGCGCGCTGAACGTCGCCGCGTGGCTCGAGCACCTGCTTCGGGCCAGTTAGAGCAGACTGCGCTAAATCTGACCCGTTCGCCCTGAGCCTGTCGAAGCCTCTCCTGAGCGACGCCGCAGGCGGCGTCGAAGGGGGCTTTCCTTCTTTTCGTTCAAGGGGCAAATCAGGGCTTCGACAAGCTCAGCCCGAACGGAAAAGAGCACTGATCCCGTTCACGCAAGTTGCTCTAGGTTCCTAAACGCGGGAGGAGGAGAGAACGTCAGGCGAGCGGATCGTCCGGCTGCAACGAGCGGACGGAGGAGGCCCGGTGCAGGACTTCAAGCAAGTCCGGGGTTAAGTACCCACGGGCAGCTTCCGCGATATCGTGCGGAAGGCCGTGGCCAGCTTCTGCGACTGCCCCGCAGATGCAGCCCAGCGTGTCGGTGTCACCGCCCAGCGAAATCACCGTGCGCACCGCTTCTTGCCATCCACCGGCCAGCAAAGCCGCGGTCAGTGCAGGCGGAACAGTTCCTTCGACGGACACGTCGAAGCCGCGCGGCTGCAGCGCCGTGGCGGGATCGAGATCGTAGCCGAACTGCTCGGCGATCCGGCTTTGCACCGTCGGCAGCGCAGCGCCGGTCCGAAGGAGGAAGATGCTGAGCGCGACGGCTTGCGAGCCTGCAACCGCATCGGGGTGGTCGTGGCTGACCCGGGCCTGCTCGGCGGCCCGCTGCAGCACCTCGGCTTCGTCCTTGCAAAGCCAGCCAATTGCCGCGGTGCGCATTGGAGCGCCGTTTCCCCAGCTTCCATAAGCCGGTGCATCGTCGGCGAACGCCCATCGGAGGAACATGCGCCCATAGCCGCGCTGGGGATGCCGCCGCACAAAGGCTCTGAGACTGGCCGCGAAGTCGCTGCGTTGAAGCAATGCGTCGGCGATTGCGAGGGTGCAGACCGTATCGTCCGTGAAGCGGCAGCCGGCATCGAACAGGCGGAAGTCCGGGGACGGCGGCTGCCGCCCTTCGAAGCGTGAGCCGATGATGTCGCCTGCTATCGCCCCAAGCATCCCGCTTTGTCTCTCCTCTCCGTCAGCTCCTGGAGCGCGGAGATCACGCTGCCGAAAGATCGGCCCCGCTGGTCACCGCACCCTGCGAGGCTGAGCCGACCAGGCGGGCATATTTGGCGTAAGCGCCGGTGACGGTGGGGGGCAGCGGCTGAACGCGGCCGGGACCGCGGGCGTCGAGGTCGGCATCGGTTTCGATAACACGCGCTTCAACGTCGATGGCGATGCGGTCGCCGGTGCGAAGAACGGCAATCGGCCCACCGCGGGCGGCTTCGGGCGAGATGTGCCCCACCATGAACCCGTAAGTGGCGCCGGAAAAGCGACCATCTGTGACGAGGGCAACGTGGTCGCCAAGGCCGCGGCCCTGGATGGCTGCAGTGATGGCGAGCATCTCGCGCATGCCGGGTCCGCCCGCCGGGCCTTCGCCGCGGATCACAACCACGTCCCCCGCCTCGATGCCGCCATGGGTGAGCGCCTCGAAGCACGCTTCCTCGCCCTCGAACACCTTGGCCGGCCCCTCGAAGCGAAGGCGGCTGTGGCCGGCGAGCTTCACGACGCAGCCGTCCGGCGCGAGGTTGCCGTAAAGGATGCCGAAGCCGCCGCGGCTCTTGATCGGCGCGTCGGCAGTGACGATCACTTCCTGGCGGCCAGTCTCACGAGCATCTTCGAAATACGAGAAAAGCGAACGGCCGGTGACGGTTGGCGCGTCGCCGACAAGGCCCGCCTCCATCAGCCGTCGGCCAAGCAAAGCCGAGCCGCCGGCTGCGGCCATGTCTGGGGCCATGAAACGGCCGCCCGGCTTCAAGTCGGCGATCACCGGGGTTGCGCGCGAGACGTCGTCGAAAAGGTCGATGTTGAACTCGGCTTCCGGGATGCCGGCCTCGCGCGCAATCGCGAGGAGGTGCAGAACGAGGTTGGTCGAGCCGGCAGTCGCAGTGCCTGCGACCGCCGCATTGCGAAGGCTCTCGGGCGTGATGAACTGGCGTGCGTTGCGGCCTTCTCGAACCGCATCGACGAGCATCCGCCCCGCTTCGACGGCCGTGCCAGGCTTATCGGGGTGAACGGCCGGAACGTCGTTGAGGCCCATCGGCGACAGGCCGAGAAAGGTCATCGCCAGCGCCATGGTATTGGCAGTGAACTGGCCACCGCAAGCACCGGCGCCGGGGCAGGCGGCTTTCTCGACCGCACGAAGTTCGTCATCGTCGATCGTCCCGGCGCTATGCGCGCCGACCGCTTCGAAAACGTCCTGGATGGTGAGCGCCTTGTCGCGCAGGCGGCCCGGCATAATCGACCCGCCGTAGAGGATGACGCTCGGCAGATCGAGCCGGGCTGCCGCCATGGCAGCACCGGGAATGGTCTTGTCGCAGCCGACCAGGAACAGCACCGCATCAAGCGAATGACCGCGCACCGCGAGCTCGGCGGAATCCGCTATCACTTCGCGGCTCATCAGTGACGCGCGCATTCCGGGCGTTCCCATCGAAATGCCGTCAGTAACCACGATCGTGTTGAAGTCGACCGGCGTTCCGCCCGCTTCCTCGATGCCGCGTCGGGCATGCTCCGCCAGATCGCGCAAATGCATGTTGCAGGGCGTGACATTGGACCAAGTGTTGACGATCGCGATCATCGGCTTTGCCATCGCTTGGTCGTCAAAGCCGGCGGCGCGGAGCATGGCGCGGCCAGGCGCTCGGGCTGGGCCTTCAAGAAGATCGCGCGACGGCAGGTGTGCGGCAGGCATTCATGTCCTCGTGTTTTGGGATGCAATCGCCGGTCCAACCGGCCGGGGTGATCCGATTCAGCATAGCCCTCCTGGTTGAGCGAACAAGGCGATTCTGACCTCGCATCGCCGCCGCCGGTGTGAGGGACGGGATCCCAAAGCCCACTGGAACGGCGGATCAAGCGACACAGGAGGTGAAATATTGGCAAGCTGTGGGGACCGGCGCCACTGCGCAAATATTTCACCTTGTGCACTGCAGCATCGGCTGCACAGTTGGGGGAACTCGCGCAGACCCAGCCGCTCAGAGCTCGGATCCCGTGAGCACAAGGAGAGGGCGTAACGGTTTCCAAAAGGGGTGCGCTCATGCGATCGGCATTGTTGCTTGGTGCTTCGTTTCTCGTCTTTTCCTTCGGTTCTACGCCTGGTGCGGCGGCCGATCTTGGAAATGGTGTCACCGTCAGCGGCGGTGCGACCCTGGTTTCTGATTATCGCTTCCGCGGCATTTCGCAGACTGACAAGCGCTTCGCGCTCCAGGCCAGTGTCACGCTTGCACATGGTTCCGGCTTCTACACGAGCGTCTGGGGCTCCTCGATCGATGATTACGTCGCGCAAGGAGCGGACGTGGAGCTCGACCTGATCGCCGGATATCGAAGGACGTTCGGCGGGACCACCGTGGATGCCGGGGTGCTTTACTACTATTACCCGGGCTCGGGCGGCGGCAACACCGACTTTGTCGAGCCTTATGTCTTGGTTGCGCACACGCTCGGGGCGGTGACCGCCAAGCTCACTGCCAATTACGCGCCGAGCCAATCTGCGTTGACGGTCGGGGCCGGCGACGAGGACAATCTTTATCTTGCCGGGGACCTCAGTGCAGCGCTCCCGGACACGCCGCTTACCCTCACCGCTCATCTCGGCCACAGTTTCGGGCCGAGCTACCTCACCATTGGTGAGGAATATACCGACTGGAGCCTGGGCGCGAGCTATGGGGTGGGCGCGCTCACCCTTGGCCTTTCCTATGTGGATACCGACGGCACGTTCATCACCCCGAGCGGCCGCAATGCGAGCGAGGCGGGGCTGGTCGCTTCCGTCAGTGTGGCATTTTGAGGAGGCGCGGCATGACGCAACAAACCAAGCTGCGGCGATGGGGTGCAGCGCTCGGTGCCCTGATGTTGGGAGGGGCGGCGGAAGCCGCGGACCCTGGTAGAACGCTCAGCATCGACAAGGGCGACACCGCCTGGATGCTGTTTTCGACGATCCTCGTGCTGCTGATGGTCCTGCCGGGCCTGGCGCTTTTTTACGGGGGGTTGGTCCGTACCAAGAACATGCTTTCGGTGCTGAGCCAGGTGCTCGGAATCACTTCCGTGGCCATCCTGGCGTGGGTCGGCTGGGCCTACAGCCTCGCTTTTGACGCAGGGAATGCATTTATCGGCGGCACTTCGAAACTGTTCCTCAGCGGCATCACGGGCGACGCTGCGTCAGCGACCTTCACCGACGGTGTCGGGATCCCGGAGCTCGTGTTCGTGGCCTTTCAAATGACGTTCGCCGCGATCACTGCGTCGCTGGTGGTCGGGGCGCTGGTCGAGCGTGTGAAATTCTCGGCGATGCTGCTGTTCGCAGCGATCTGGCTGACGATCGTCTACGCGCCTATCGCGCATATGGTGTGGGCATCGGACGGGCTCATTTACGGGATGGGCGCGCTCGACTTCGCCGGCGGTACGGTGGTTCATATCAACGCTGGCATTGCCGGTCTGGTTGGCGTTGTGTTCGCGGGCAAGCGGATCGGCTTCTTGCGCGAAGCGACACCACCGCATTCGCTGGTGATGACCCTGGTTGGCACGGGTCTCCTCTGGGTCGGCTGGTTCGGCTTCAACGCCGGTTCCAATCTCGAAGCGACCGGCGGCGCTGCGCTCGCGATGATCAACACCTTTGTCGCGCCGGCGGCGGGC
>JADDQD010000295.1:0-2539 GCA_016781555.1 Pseudomonadota bacterium
CCACATCTCGTCGAGCTCGATCACCACCGCTCGACCCTCCGGCTCGGGCTTCTGGGCGTAGGCGGCCGCGAACTGCTCCAGCCAGGCCTGAACGGTCGGTGTGGAGACGCCCAGCAGCTTGGCGGTGCGGTTCATCGACAAGCCGCTGACATAGAGCAGCACGGCGACAACCTTCATGGCCAGCGGCTTGCCGCGTGCAGGCGTGTCGGTGAAGTTCAGACCGCACTCCTTGCACAAATAGCGCTGCTGACCGCGCATCAGGCCATTCTTGACCTGCCTCTCGCTCCCGCAGCGCTTGCAGCACAGCCCCATGACCAACCTCCCAGACGATCCCTTCGCCCAAGAGATAGGCCATCTATGCAGCCATAAAACCCTCCTGTCATCTGCGGACCCGTGCTCTCTCCACAGCTCCCGAGACGAGCTTGCGTCGCTGCCGAGCATTGTCCTACAGTCGACAGTAGCAATACTTGCTCTGATCGCAGGGCTGCTCGAGCGCCCTGCGCAGGGGATAATTTATGTCCGATCGGGACGCCTTCTAATAAAGGCCTAGTCAAGCTCAAATCATTGATGTGTCAACGCCTCCAGCCAGCCCGGATGGGGCCTACGGAACGCCCCTTGGCGCTTACATAAAAGGAAGCACATGATCTCCGTAGCCGAGAATCCGGATCGGATTTTCCCAGCGCAATTTTCCCTACCCGAGGTCCTGGCAGAGCGAATTACCGAAGCGATCCTCTCCGGGGAGCTAAAGCCGGGCGAGCGAATTGTCGAGTCGCGGCTTGCGAGGGAGCCGAGCATTAGCCGTGGACCCCTGCGCGAGGCACTGAAGACTCTCGAAGTGAATGGGCTGATCGAGTACCACAAGGGCCGTGGTACTCAAGTAAAATCCTTCTCCGACGAGGATCTCGTCGCTATAGTTGCTCTACGGGCGAACCTTGAAGGCTTTGCCGCACGCTATGTTGTATGTCAGAACAATCCCAGGGGTATGGCGAAGCTCTCTGGCATCCTCAAGCAGTGCAAGCAGGCCGCTCGTGAAGGCCGCGCGGGTGATTGGCGGGATTATGACTGGCAGTTTCATGAAGCTGTTGTCAGGCTTGCTGACAACCATTTCCTGCTCACCTCGTGGAGGTCAATCAGCAATCTGGTCCGCCTCTTCCTCCACACCCATCCGGGGTTCGAACGCGAAGCTCCCGCGATCCTGCCCACCATGACAAGCTTTCTGCAGCGCTCCAGTTAGGTGATCCTGATCTTGCCGAGTCCACGTTTCGCAGCATTATTCTCGTGAGTGCCTTTCGCCGCCTCAACCAGCTTCCTCCACTGGCGCTCGCATCCTGCAAGCACCCGGTGCTCCGTCACGAAAGATACAATGTAAAGCGACGGAGCGGAAAGTTCGCAGGATGAAAGACGACGGCCAGCAATCAGCGTGGCGACAAAGGAATTGATACGGAGTGACATAATGCACGATTCCATTCCAGCCGTCCGTGAGCAGGATGCCGATGGCGAGATCGCGGCCATTTTTGCCGACCTTCGGGTCACGCTCGACGTTCCGTTTGTCAATCTGATTTGGCGACATATTGCGACCGTTCCGGGTGGCCTTGCGTGGATGTGGAAGCTCAGCAAGCCACTCTACATTTCACCTGACCTGGAGAAAGCCGCGATCGAACTTCGCGCAGGCCTATCACTGCCGGGCATCGAGCCACTCAGCGATACGGTCTTGAACTGCGTCGGTGTAGATCGAATGCATAGGTCCACGATCGCCTCTCTCATCGATGACTACAATCATGCAAACGCGAACAACTTTCTCGCCCTGCTAGCGGCTCGCGCCGTTCTCGCCGGCGAGAGTTCGCCCAGTGCGGCTGCAGCCACTTCTCATACCTGCCAAGCCTTTTCTCGATCACCTGGTCAGCCGAGCCACGCTGTGCCGCACCTACTTGGCCTCAACGAATTGCCGCCGGCCGTCTTATCTCTTGTGATGGAGTTGGACACCTTCGCCCGGATTAGGCCGAATAACGCCGTTGCAAGTCTGTACCGCCACCTTGCGCATTGGCCACCATTTCTCGCTCTCGCGCACACTGCACTGCTGCCACATCACCGCGCCGGGGCGCTGACAACCGAGCAGGAGCGAACGATTGTGCGGGGACGAACGCTGGCGGGCAAGCTCACCCCACTCCTTGCCTCACCAGCGCAGCCCCTCAAGGCTGAGGCGCGCCAGCGGGTCCTCGCCGCATTGGAGGAGTTCACCCAGGTCATGATCGGACGGATGATCGTCATGGGCGGAGCCCTGCTTGCGCTCATTCCCGAGGACCATCCATCCGGTCAGGGAACAGCCTCGGCGCTCTCGCCGGCCGGTACATGATCTTCGCTCCGCGAATACGGATTCTACAATGCGGAAGAAGATCGGACGTCGCTATGACGATGAGTGCCGTTCGGGCCGCCGCAAACGCTGTGAAGAGAGCCATCACCAGGAGGCAACGCATTCTATGAGCGCCCAGAGCAATCATTCTGAGATGTTCGATTACATCATTGTGGGATCGGGTGCGGC
>JADDQD010000295.1:2625-5201 GCA_016781555.1 Pseudomonadota bacterium
TCATCCATATCCCAGGGGGCTTCATCAAGATCGCCTACAATCTCGGGTACACTTGGCCGTTTAAGGCGGAACCGAGCGACAACGTGGCAGGCCGCAGCATCGCGCTGACGCATGGCAGGACGCTCGGCGGCTCGACCTCCATCAACGGTTTCAACTGTGTCCGCGGGCAGCGGCAGGACTATGACCTTTGGGCCGAGAAGGGAAATGCGGGCTGGAGCTATCCAGAGGTCCTTCCCTATTTCAAGCGCAGTGAGCGCCGCATCGGCAAGGCGGATCCCCGCTACCGCGGCACGAGCGGGCCGCTCCCGATCAACGATTGCGACTGGCGCCATCCGCTCTGCGACGCGTTCATCCAGGGCGCGCACGAGCTCGGAGTTGCCGAGAACTCCGACTACAACGCCGAGCGGCAGGAAGGCGCCGGGTATTACCAACGCTGGATCCACGGCGGCCGGCGCTACAGCGCGGCCAGAGCCTTTCTAAAACCGGTGATGGCGCGTCGCAATCTCGACGTGAGAACACATGCACATGCGACCCGCCTAATCATCGAACAGGACAGAGTGGTCGGGGTGAACTACACGTCTGGTCCCGGCGCCCAGGTCAAAGAGGTCCGTGCGCGTCGAGAGGTGATCGTTAGCGCCGGCGCGGCCAACTCGCCTAAGCTCCTGATGCTGTCCGGCATCGGGCCAGCACAGCATCTGACGAAGATGGGCATCCACGTTGTCCGCGACCTGCCGAGCGTGGGAGAAAACCTGCAGGACCATTTCATGGTCCGATCGATCTCCCGCGTGAAGGGCGCCGTTACGCTGAATGAAATGGCCCGGGGCCACCGTCTGCTGCAAGAAATCGCCAAATGGGCTCTTCGACGCCCAAGCATACTGACGATCAGCCCGTCAGTGGCCTATGCCTTCTGGAAGTCCCGAGACGCGCTGGAGCGGCCCGACCTGCAGTTTCACTTCAGCCCCGGAAGCTACAAGGATGGCCAGGCGGGTCTGCTCGACGACTTTCCCGGCATGACGCTGGGCTTCTACCAACTGCGCCCGGACAGCGCCGGATCGGTGCGGCTCCGGTCGCTTGACCCCTTTGATCATCCGCTCATCCAGCCGAATTACCTGGCGACGGATCATGACCGCAGGGTAGTGGTCAACGCGCTCCGGCAGACGCGTCGGCTCATGCGCAGTGCGTCCCTGGCGGAATTCACCGAACGCGAAGAGTTCCCCCCGGCCTCAACGGCGAGCGACGAGGAGATGCTGGACTTCGCACGGGAGCGCGGCAGCACGGCGTGGCATCTGATGGGGACATGCCGGATGGGGCCCGCGTCAGACCCGTCCTCCGTGGTAGATCCCGAGCTTCGCATCATCGGCATGCGCGGATTGCGGGTGGTCGATGCGTCAATCATGCCGACTATGCCGTCGGGCAACACGCAGATCCCGACGATGATGATTGCAGAAAAGGCAGCAGACATGATCCTTGGGCGTCCCGCGGCCGCGGCGGAGAATCCCGCCGCCGAAGCGCACCACAACACGGCAGTTCTCGAATACGGAGTCTGATCGCGGTAGCCCTTAACCTCCCCATCTCCACGATGCCTGCCACCCAAGGATCCTGCACCTGCTGATGTGATCGACAAGAGCTTTTTGCGGCGATCTCGGGTATCCTCCTGGTGCGCACGGGTGACCGCGTGGCGAAGAGCAGGGCGTGAGGTGGGAGCCCTGCCGCGCAGCCTCTATCGTCGCCCCTCCGTTGCGGCACCCGTGCGCACCCGCTTTGGCCCGCGCGGGTCCCACCCGCCAACAAACCGGGCGTAGGCGGTCTCGGCCTGCTCGACCCAGCGCCGCTCCTCGTCGCGCAGGCTCTTGATGTTGTAGGCGTGCGCTGCCCCTTTCTGCCCACGTGCGGCCTTGTAGCCCGCCTTGAGCTCGGGATTGCGCAGCTTGTTGGTATGGAGAGAGGGACGGGCCCAGGCATAGCTCTCGCCCTTAGTTGTTTGGTGGCGGAGCATTGTTAGGATCAGGTAAGGTGGGCTATTGAGGACCACGCTTGGCGCTTTGAGCGCGGTGGTGGATCTGATCGCAAGAGGAGGCGCTGATGCACTCCGTTTGGACGCCTGCATCGATCGTCAGGCGCGCGTGCTGGGCCATCTCAGCGCCTTGATCCCAGGTCAGCGACCGCCGCAGTTGCTCGGGCAAGGTGATGATCGTGCGCGTGATCGCGTCTCGCACCGCCTCAGCGCCATGTCCCGCGAGCGCGGGGCCGTTCTTCACGCGCGCTTCCTGACCATGACCTGCCATGCGGGGCAGGTGCAGCAGCAGGGTGAAGCGGGTGGTGCGCTCCACGAGGGTTCCGATGGCAGAGCTGCCGAGACCCAGGATGAGATCGCCCTCCCAGTGTCCCGGCACCGCGCGGTCGGCGGCTTCCGCCGGACGCTGGCTGATCATGATCTCGGGCGAGAGGAAGCCCTTCCCTCGTCCACGCGAGCGCGCTCTCGGCACACGCAGCGCCCGTCCGCTCCGGAGACAGGCCGTCAGCTCGCGGCGCAGCGCGCCACGGCCTTGGGTGAACAGCGCCTGGTAGATGGCCTC
>JADDQD010000186.1 GCA_016781555.1 Pseudomonadota bacterium
ACACGGTTTTTACTTTCCCGGCCAACACGCAAGGCCTCGTCCTCGACAACGAAGATACCGACAACGTTTCGTCTCAGGCAGCCAAGACATTCACCGCCGCCGGCACCACCATCGATGGCATCATGTTCCAGGGAGCCGCGACCAGCCGCAACAATGCTCACGGCGTTCTTGTCCGCTGCTTTGCGGTTCTGAAGAACGTGGAGGTAAAGGGCTTTGGCGGCCACGGCATCTATATCCTGGCTGCCCGCGGCAATCCGCGCGTGGGCGGCCAGGCATCGAACTGCCTACTCATCGGCTGCGGCGGGTGGGAAAATGCCGGCTCCGGCCTAGTGATCGAAGGAGGCGACGCGAACATCATTCAGGTCGTGGGCGGTGATTTCACCGGCAATGGCGAATGGGGCATCTGCGACCTGAGCTTCCTCGGTTGCACCTTCACCGGCGTGCACGCGCTGCAGAACGCGCAGCCGAACGCAGGTTTTCGTGGCGGCACTCAGCACCACATCGTCCGGCATAGGAATAAGAACTGGCTCATCCGCAACCACAATGCCGCTGGCGGCAGCACCACCCAGCCCGGCACCGACGAGAATGTCTGGACCGAATACAGAGAGGGGCTGTCATACACTCCGGCGGCTTGGTTCAAAGGCATGCGGATACGTCCGGGTGGTCCTTTTCTCACTGCAGGCGAGACTGCGTGGTCGGTGTGGACGGGCTGCTATTCCGAAGGGAATCAGGGCGGCTCGCAATTCGGGTATAAGACCATCGTCATTGGCGGCGATCACGGCTCGGGCGTTTATGCCACCAACAACGTGGGAACCGGGCAGGCAGCTTGGCTGGACGCGCACAACGGGGAATTGACGACCGGTACGAACCTGCGCGTCAAGGGGCTTTACCTCGGACAAAGACGGGGGCGGGGCAGCAACGATGCTGTCGGCATGAAGATGTCTGCCGCCTCGGCGGCGCCTGCGGCTGGTGGTCTTTACGTTGCCAAACCCTACATGGACCATAGTTGGGAAGCCGGCGACATCGTCTGGAACGAGGCGCGCGGCGCGACCCGCCCGGGCGTGGCGCCACCGCTTGGCTGGCGCTGCGTTGCCGGTCCTGCCGAGTTCGAGGAGATACCGTTCCCGTCCGCCGGCGCTGGCACCTCCGCAGAGGCCGGTAACGGCGATCATGTTCGCAGTATTCGCCGGACGGGCTCTGCGCTTCCGGCCGGCCGGGCGCTTTATCTCGCCAACGAGCAGGGCAACCACAGCTGGGGACAAGTAGCCGAGCTTGCGGTCGAAAACGGCCAGGATCGGCCCAGCATGGGCTTCTATCACGCGCCGGGAAACTTCGGTTTTTCCGTCGGCATGTTCGAGGACAATTGGTTCAAGATAAAGAAGCAGTCCGGTCCGCGTTTCGGCGGCTTCGGTTCAGATTACGTGATGATAAATCCGGCCAGCGGGGACTTCTACACCCGGGCGGTGCCAAAGCAGTTCTCCGATTCCCGTCTCAAGGAGGACATCCGCTCGATCGAGGGTGCTTTGGACAAGGTTTGCCGGATGCGCGGCGTCACCTACACCCGGAGGGACACGGGAGACCGCTCTTCAGGGGTGATCGCCCAAGAGATGGAAGAAGTCGCGCCGGAGCTCGTCTCCGAAGTCCCCGACGGTACCAAGGCCGTCGCTTACGGCAATGCGCTGGGGTACCTCATCGAAGCGATCAAGGAACTGCGCGCCGAGAACGCGCAACTGCGTGCCATGATGACCGAAAAGTAGAGTTGTGGTGGGCGTCTGAGACCTCAAAAGCTGATGATCGGGGGCTGTCTGGCCCTGGTCTGGATCCCCAGCTGGCCTCAGCCATGACCCTGGTCGGGCGATCAGCTCTTTACGGGCATGGAGGGATCAATTAAGGCGCCGACGATCCACGAAATCTGCGGTTTCTTGAAGCGGGCGTGGCGGAACTGGTAGACGCGCTGGATTTAGGTTCCAGTATCGAAAGATGTGGGGGTTCGACTCCCTTCGCCCGCACCAGCTTCGCCACCAAGCGAAGTGCCGCACCACGAAACTCCTACCAAGCGAAGGTTTGACTTCGAAATGCAGACTGTCGAGACGTTGAACGAGGGCCTCAGGCGCGCCTACAAGATCACCATTCCAGCGCGGGACATCGATGCCCGCGTCGATGGCGAGGTGAAGCGGATGGCGCCGCAGATGCGGATGCCCGGGTTCCGCCCCGGCAAGGTTCCGGCCAATCTGGTTCGGAAGATGCACGGACCGGCCCTCCAGCAGCAGGCCCTGGAAACTGCGGTTCAGGAAGGTGTGCAAAAACTGATGGCCGAGCAGCGGCTCCGCCCGGCGATGCAGCCTTCGGTAAACCTCGAGCAGGGCGGCGAAGCAGGCAAGGACGCCGTTGTTACGGTCGAGGTTGAAACGCTCCCCGACGTTCCCGCGCCGCAGATCGAGGGCCTGAAGCTTGAGCGCCTCACCGTTCAGCCCAGCGACGCCGAGGTGGACGAGCGGCTGGAGCAGCTGGCGCAGGGGCATAAGAGCTACGATCCGACACCGGCGGACTACCCGGCCCAGCCAGGCGACCTCGTCATCGTGGACTATGAGGGCAAGGTCGATGGCAAGCCATTCGAGGGCGGAAAGGGTGAGGGCATGTCGGTCGAGATCGGCTCCGGTCGGCTCATCCCCGGCTTTGAAGACCAGCTGATCGGCGCCAAGGCGAACGAGCAGCGCACGCTCAACGTCACTTTCCCCGAAGATTACAACGTCGATCATTTGAAAGGGCGCGCCGCCACCTTCGACGTCACCATCAACGAAGTGCAGCAGCCGCGCGAGGCAAAGGCCGACGATGCCTTCGCCCAGGCCATGGGACTTGAGGGGATCGACCAGCTTCGTCAGCTGCTTCGTGGCCAGATCGAGCAGGAACTGAACGGTCTCACCCGCACCCACATGAAACGCAAGCTTCTCGATCAGCTCGCCGCGTCCCACGATTTCCCTGTTCCCGCTTCCATGGTGGAAGCCGAGTTCAACCAGATTTGGCAGCAGCTCGAGCATGAAGCGGACCATGAGGCTGATCCCGAAGCAGCGCGCGCCGAAATGGAAGCGGAACGCGACGATTATCGTGCGATTGCCGAACGCCGCGTTCGGCTCGGTCTTCTCCTGTCGGAGATCGGACACGCCAACGGCGTCGAGGTGACACCGCAGGAAATGAATCAGCTGATCGCCCAGGCGGCGCAGCAATATCGGCCGGCCGACCGCGAGAAGTTCGCCGAATATGTTCGCCAAGAGCCGATGGCGGCCGCCCAGCTTCGCGCTCCTTTGTTCGAGGACAAGGTAGTCGATTTCCTCTTCGCGAAGGCGGAGATCAGCGATCGAGTGGTTAGTCGCGAAGATCTGCAGGCCGAGATTGAAGCTGAAGATGGCGGCCACGTTCATGGGCCCGGCTGTGGTCATGACCACAGCCACGATCATGGGCATGACCACGCACCCAAGGCCAAGAAGGCTTCAGGCAAGAAGGCCAAGGCTGCTGAATCCGCTCCAGAGCCTGAGGTGACGGCCGAAGCACCGCCGGCCGAGGACAAGCCAGCCAAGAAGAGCCGCGCGAAAAAGGCGGCCGCTCCGGTCGATGAAGCTCCCGCCGAGGCTGCTCCCGCAGCTGCCGAGAAGCTCGCTAAGCCACGTTCGAAAAAGGCAGCGGCTCCGGCCGAGGATGCAGCGCCTGCAGCTGCCGAAAAGCCCAAAGGCAAGGGCAAAGCGAAAGCCAAGTCCGCAGGCTAAGGCGAGATGGTCGGGTGCGGCCAAGCTGCCCCTGACGTCCTGAGGCACGCGGCCGCCAATGGTTTCGTGACCATGGCGCGAGTGAGGGACAATTCGAACAATCCCGTCTAAGACGACGGCATGAACGTGTCCATTCAGCGCGAGGAAATCGGGTCGGGACGCAGCTTTGCTGCGCCCGTCCAGCACCGCATCGCCGTGCTGCTTCCTTGCTTCAACGAGGAGGCGGCGATTGCGCAGACGGTGGCCGGCTTCCGCGCCGCGCTGCCGAGTGCCGCCATCTACGTCTACGACAATAACAGCTCGGATTCGACCCGCGAGGTCGCCGCCGCCGCTGGCGCCGTGGTCCGGACGGAGCGTATGCAGGGCAAGGGGCATGTCGTGCGCCGAATGTTCGCGGACATCGAGGCCGACGTCTACGTCATGGCTGACGGCGATGCCACTTACGATGCGGCTGCGGCGCCGGAACTCGTCCGGCGCCTCGTCGAGGAGCAGCTCGACATGGTCGTCGCCGCGCGGAGGTCGGAAGTCGAGGAGGCGTATCGCCGCGGCCATCGGCTTGGGAATCGGGTGCTGACGGGGATGCTCGCACGGATCTTCGGACGAACCTTCACCGATATTCTTTCCGGGTACCGGGTCTTCTCGCGGCGGTTCGTCAAATCCTTTCCCGCGCTGGCGCGGGGCTTTGAGACGGAAACGGAGATCAGCGTTCATGCGCTTGAGCTTGCCATGCCTGTGGCGGAAGTGGTGACCGCCTATGCGGCGCGGCCCGCGGGCTCGCAGTCCAAGCTGTCGACCTATCGTGACGGTTGGCGGATACTTCTGACGATTCTGCACCTCTTCAGGATTGAACGGCCGGTCCTTTTCTATGGCAGCATCGCCGTGGCCCTTGCCGCGCTGGCCATTGTGCTGGCGATCCCGCTGGCCATAACCTTCGCCGAAACGGGACTGGTGCCGCGCTTTCCCACCGCAATCCTGGTCACCGGCCTCATGATCCTTGCCTCGATGAGCTTTGCGTGCGGCCTCATCCTCGACACAGTAGTCCGGGGGAGGCGAGAAGTGAGGCGTCTTTCCTATCTCAGCTTTCCGGCGCCGGGCGCGGAGAGGGCTTGAACCGCGCCCCATTTACTCCGATGTTCCGCCCTCCAGACAAACACAGGACCTCCCCAAAATCATGGATCACGCAGACATCGCCTCCGCCCTCGTGCCGATCGTTATTGAGCAGTCGAACCGGGGCGAGCGCAGCTTCGACATCTATTCGCGGCTGCTCCGGGAGCGGATCGTGTTTGTGACGGGCCCTGTCGAGGACCACATGGCGACGTTGATCACGGCGCAGCTCCTCTACCTTGAGTCCGAGAACCCCAAAAAAGACATCTTCATGTACATCAATTCGCCCGGCGGGGTCGTGACTGCCGGCATGGCGATCCATGACACGATGGAATATATTCGGCCGCGGGTCGGTACGGTTTGCATCGGCCAGGCAGCGTCGATGGGCGCCTTTCTGCTTGGCGCGGGCGAGCCTGGAATGCGGGTCGCGCTTACCAACGCTCGAATCATGGTTCACCAGCCGTCGGGCGGCGCGCAAGGTCAGGCGACCGATATCGAGATCCATGCGCGCGAGATCCTCAGAATCCGGCACCGCATGAACGAGCTAATGGCCAAGTTCACGGGGCAGTCGATCGAAGACATCGAGCGCGCCGTCGAGCGCGACCGCTTCCTTTCGGCGGAAGAAGCGAAGCAGTTCGGCCTCGTTGACGAGGTCTTCAATAAGCGGCCCGCTGCTTCCGAGGAGGATGGGGCAAAAAGCGCTGCTTAACGTTGTGGCTTTACGATTAGGCCATTGTGATCGTGTAAAACACCGTTCAGGATAGGCAAATCCCGAGCGGGCTAGAAGCGGGTCCGAACCCGAAGGACGAAGAATGACGAAACTGAGTGGCGGCGATTCGAAGAGCACATTGTACTGCTCCTTCTGTGGAAAATCGCAGCATGAGGTGAGGAAGCTCATCGCCGGACCAACCGTGTTCATTTGCGACGAATGCGTCGAGCTGTGCAACGACATCATCCGCGAGGAGACCAAGTCGGCACTGGTGAAGACGCGCGACGGGGTGCCCACGCCGGCCGAAATCTGTAAGGTTCTGGACGATTATGTGATCGGCCAAAGCCACGCCAAGCGCGTCCTCTCGGTGGCCGTCCACAACCACTACAAGCGCCTGAACCATGGCGCAAAAGGTGCGGACGTCGAACTCGCAAAGTCGAACATCCTGCTCGTTGGGCCCACAGGCTGCGGCAAGACCTTGCTTGCGCAGACGCTTGCCCGCATCCTCGACGTGCCGTTCACCATGGCCGACGCGACGACTCTCACCGAGGCCGGCTATGTCGGTGAAGACGTCGAGAACATCATCCTGAAGCTGCTCCAGGCTTCCGACTACAACGTCGAGCGGGCGCAGCGCGGCATCGTCTACATCGATGAGATCGACAAGATCAGCCGCAAATCCGATAATCCGTCCATCACTCGCGACGTCTCTGGTGAGGGCGTGCAGCAGGCGCTCCTGAAGCTCATGGAAGGCACCACTGCTTCCGTTCCGCCGCAGGGCGGTCGCAAGCACCCGCAGCAGGAATTTCTGCAGGTTGACACGACCAACATCCTGTTCATCTGCGGCGGTGCTTTTGCGGGCCTGGAGAAGATCATCGCGGATCGCCTGCAGGGCAAGTCGATCGGCTTTGGTGCCTATGTCGCCGCGCCCGACGAGCGTCGCACCGGTGAGGTGCTGCGTCAGGGCGAGCCGGAGGATCTGCTGAAATTCGGCCTGATCCCGGAATTTGTGGGTCGTCTGCCGGTGATCGCGACCCTCGAGGACCTCGACATCGACGCGTTGGTGAAGATCCTTCGTGAGCCCAAGAACGCGCTCGTGAAGCAGTACCAGAAGCTGTTCGACATGGAGGATGTGAAGCTGAGCTTCACCGATGACGCGATGACTGCGGTCGCCAAAAAGGCGATTGAGCGGAAGACGGGCGCTCGCGGGCTTCGCTCGATTCTGGAAAATATCCTTCTCGACACGATGTTCGACCTGCCGTCGATGGACGGGGTCGATGAGGTGATGATCGATAAGGACGTTGTCGAAGGGCGGAAGGAGCCGGTTCGGGTCTACGCCGAAAAAAAGGGCGAAAGCGCCGCCTGACCGGAAGCTCGTCCGGGTCTCATCGTCTAAACAACGCGCTGGGATCCAAAGCCGAAACCTGACGAGGCGGTCGGCAAGCTCATCGCTGTTTTGGATTTGACGACGTGCGACGCGGCGCAGTCAAATACGCACGGTCGCACCGCACTGGCTAGAATCTATCTAAGAGACAACAGGAGGGTGTGGCTTGTCGCGGGGCCACAGCTGCGGGCTTGGTCATCGGATTGATGCGTTGACGGGCGCCCCCATATAGAGTCCAAAGACTGCCCTTGTGGAGTTCAAATGACCGAAACTTACCCAGTCCTCCCGCTTCGCGACATTGTCGTTTTCCCGCACATGATTGTGCCGCTGTTCGTCGGCCGCGACAAGTCGGTGGCGGCGCTCGAAAGCGCAATGGCGGCAGACAAGTCGATCTTCCTCGTTTCTCAGCTTGACCCAGCGGAGGATGATCCAGACCGTGAAGCGCTCTACGACCTCGGAATCGTTGCCACCGTCCTCCAGCTCCTGAAGCTGCCCGATGGTACCGTGCGCGTGCTTGTCGAGGGGCAGCGGCGCGCCTCCTTGAGCGAACTCGAAATGCGCGGCCAGCATCTCGTTGCGGAGGTTGATCCGCTGGACATTGACGAGCCGAGCGGGGCTGAAGTGTCGGCGCTCATGCGCTCGGTGGTCGATCAGTTCGAAAACTATGCGAAGCTCAACAAGAAGCTTCCCGCCGAAACGGCGGTCCAGCTCGGTCAGCTCGAGGAGCCCTCACGGCTTGCCGATGCGGTTGCGGCCAACATCAACATCAAGGTTTCCGATAAGCAGGCTCTGCTGGCTGAGCTCAACCCCGTGCGCCGGCTCGAGATGGCGTTCGCGTTCATGGAAGGCGAGCTTGGCGTGCTGCAGGTCGAGAAGAAGATCCGCAGCCGCGTCAAGCGGCAGATGGAGAAGACGCAGCGCGAATATTATTTGAACGAGCAGCTGAAGGCGATTCAGCGGGAGCTCGGAAACGAGGGCGAAGAAGGTGAAGGCGATGAGCTTGCGGAGCTCAGCCGGAAGATCGCCAAGACGAAGCTATCCAAGGAAGCCCGCAGCAAGGCGAACCAGGAGCTGAAAAAGCTCAAGGCGATGGCGCCGATGTCCGCCGAGGCGACCGTCTCGCGCAACTACCTCGATGTCCTTCTGGGTCTGCCTTGGGGCAAGAAGTCGAAGGTAAAAAAGGATATCGCCGAAGCGCAGGCGATCCTCGACGAGGATCACTACGCGCTGGAGAAAGTGAAAGACCGGATCGTCGAATATCTGGCCGTGCAGGCGCGGACCAACAAGCTGAAAGGCCCGATCCTTTGTCTCGTCGGCCCGCCCGGCGTCGGCAAGACATCGCTGGGCCGCTCGATCGCCAAGGCAACCGGACGCGAGTTCGTGCGCCAGTCGCTCGGCGGGGTTCGCGATGAAGCCGAGATCCGCGGCCACCGCCGGACCTATATCGGCTCGCTTCCAGGCAAGGTCATTTCGAACCTCAGGAAGGCCGGCACTTCGAACCCGCTGTTCCTGCTCGACGAGATCGACAAGCTTGGTCAGGACTTCCGCGGCGACCCTGCTTCGGCCCTGCTCGAGGTGCTCGATCCGGAGCAGAATGCGAAGTTCCAGGATCACTATCTGGAGATCGACTACGATCTGTCCGACGTCATGTTCGTGACAACCGCGAACACCATGGACATGCCGCAGCCGCTGTTGGACCGCATGGAAATCATTCGGCTCGAAGGCTATACCGAGGATGAGAAGGTGGAGATCGCAACCCGCCACCTCATCCCGAAGCAGATCGAGGCGCATGGGCTGAAGGAGGGCGAGCTCAGCTTCGCAGACGCCGGCACTCGCGCCCTTATTCGTCATTACACCCGTGAAGCGGGCGTTCGGACGCTGGAGCGCGAAATCGCGAAGGTTGCCCGCAAGGTGCTTCGCCAGATCCTGGAAGGCAAAACGGAGCGGATCGAACTCACGCCCGAAAACGTCGGCGACTTTGCGGGCGTGCGTAAATTTCGGCACGGCGTCGGCGAGGAAGAGGACCAGATCGGGGCCGTTACGGGCCTCGCCTGGACTGAAGTCGGTGGGGAACTGCTCACGATCGAAGCCGTCACGGTGCCCGGCAAGGGTCAGATCAAGACGACGGGCAAGCTTGGCGAAGTGATGCAGGAATCGGTCCAGGCAGCCTTTTCGTTCGTGAAGGCACGGAGCCCCAGCTACGGCGTCAAGCCGAGCATCTTCGGGCGCAAGGACATCCACGTCCACTTGCCGGAAGGTGCGGTGCCAAAGGATGGCCCTTCCGCCGGCATCGGCATGGTGACGGCGATCATATCCACCCTGACGGGCATTCCCGTGCGGCGGGACGTTGCCATGACGGGTGAGGTGACGCTCCGGGGCCGGGTTCTTCCCATTGGTGGCCTGAAGGAAAAGCTGCTTGCCGCGCTTCGCGGCGGCATCCGTACCGTCATCATTCCGGGCGAGAACGAGAAGGATCTTGCCGAAATCCCGGCCAACATTCGGGAAGAACTGGAGATCGTGCCGGTGAGCCATGTGGACGAGGTGCTTGGGCTTGCCCTTGCCACGCCGGTGGTGCCGATCGAATGGACCGAGGCGGACGAACTCGCGGCCTTGCCGCCGGCGGAGCTCAGCCACGGCGGCGACGAGCGACCGGGGGCTTCCAGCCGGCACTAGATCGATTCCCTCTGCACGAACAACTTCATCGGAAGCGCGGTTTTTCCCGGAAAATCGCGCTTTCCTTTTGACTCGGAAAGGGCACTCGCCTTTAGATGAGGGTTCGGCGTCAGCCGCGATTCCATTGTAACAGGGGTGCAGCCAGAATGAACAAGCAGGAGCTTATCGGCCACGTCGCCGATACGACCGGCCTCAGCAGGGGTGATTCCAGCAAGGCCGTAGAGGCGGTCTTCGACTCGATCGGTATCGCTCTGAAGCGCGGCGACGAGGTTCGCCTGGTCGGCTTTGGCACATTCTCCTGCTCCCGCCGCAAGGCGTCGACCGGCCGCAACCCGCGGACGGGCGAGCCGATGCAGATCAAAGAATCGACGCAGCCGAAGTTCAAGCCTGGCAAGGGATTGAAGGACTCCGTAAACGCCTGATGGCGGGCACCGGGCGGGGCGTTGCCACCCTCCCATTTTCCTCGGGCTTGCGCTGGACAGGCATATGGCAGGACATTATGTGCTGCCGCGAGGCGGCTATGCCGCCTTCATCCCGCCAAGCGAGCGATGCAAAAGGCGTGGGCGCGTAGCTCAGTGGTAGAGCACACCCTTCACACGGGTGGGGTCGTAGGTTCAATCCCTACCGCGCCCACCACGCCGCTCCTGGAAGAGCCCCAGATACTTCCCACGGATGATCGTATAGGCGGATTAGTCCGATGATCGATCACGTGACGTTGAGAGTGTCGGATTTTGAGCGCTCCACGAGCTTCTACGACCGAGCTTTCGCCCCGCTTGCCCTCCGACGCCTCTTTGATGACTCCGATGGAGGTGTGAGAGCCACGGGCTACGACGATCATCGCCCATGGTTCTGGGTGAGAGAGGACGACAGGCGCGGCAACGTGCATGTCGCGATTCGTGCGGGAAATCGCGAGGCAGTTGATGCCTTCTATAGCGAGGCGCTTTCAGCGGGCGGCCGAGACAACGGTGCTCCTGGGCTTCGGCCGCATTATCACTCCGGCTATTATGGTGCGTTTGTGCTCGATCCGGACGGTCACAACATCGAGGCAGTATTCCATGACCGAAGCTGACCCGGCTGGTCCAGCGGATGCTGGTGCCATCGACCCACATGCGGTGCAGGATGACACAGCTTCTCGTGCCAGCGCCACACGCGCCTTCTATGACCGGCGCCGCTTGGCCACTGCCATCGCCCAGGTCTTCAGCGGCGGCATGCCCACCGTGCGGGTGAGCATCACGCTGGCTGCTTCGTAGAGCGGTCCGCGCCATCCGGTTGCCCACCTTGCTGATCGAGCCGGTGGGGTCGATCTCGCCATACTGGTACTTGTCGTCTGCTCGTTCGCCTGCACGGCCGCGGCTGACACATGAGCCCGAACGCACGTTGAGGATCCTGTGTCACATCAGCCCTGCCCTCGTGAGGCCCCAGTCGCTCAATCTACCGATCTCGGCATGCTGCCTTGAGCGCGGGTATGTGCTGGGTGCTCGCCGCCCGTCGCTGACTGTACCCCATGTCGGTACGCGGAGTGGTTAGAGCTGCTTATAGCCGGGGGACGTGCTTCAGATTAGAAGATGGCCTTCGAACCGCGCAGATGAATGGAGCTCGCGTCAAGGCAACCGCCCCTGATCCCAGCACCGATCCGCTAACCGGCGTTGTCGCAATGCTTCTCGGAACAATACGGCACCACCACTTCTATGGCGCGTTGAGCTACCCTGACGGTCACCGGCGTACGCGCCAATATCTCACCGTCAATCGAGATGCGCTGATGAGGTTTCGTGTTCAGCAGCAACGTCTTGCCCCTGAACTCGACGGTGTTCGCGTCGCGGGATTTCAGCTTAAAAAATTTCGCATACCAGTCCCACGCTAGCCTCACCATACTACGCCCAATTACCGCTTGGATGACAATGTCTCCGCTATCGACGTCTGTGCTCTCAGTGAGTTCAACGCCCCCATGAAATCTGCCATTGAAGATGCGCACTTCGCTGGCCCACACCCTATGCTGGCGTTCCTCGTCCTCGATAATGAGCCGAAACGGTCGAAACCGTAAGAGGCACCATACCGCCCAAAGTAGGTAACCGATTCGGCCGAGGTAGCGCTTCAGATTGTGTGGAACGCTGTCGCCGATCATAGGTGACAGCCCCAAAGCAGCCGCGTTCACAAAGTAATCGTTGTCGATCATACCCAGATCGATACGGCGGCGGCGGCCCGAGGCGATGGCTGCGATCGCGCCGTCGAGATCGAGCGGGAGTCCAAGGGTCCTCGCAAAGCTGTTAGCGGTGCCGAGTGGGAGAACCGCGAAGACGCAGTCCTTGTTCACTAAGTCGTCGACCGTGCCTGAAAGGGACCCGTCTCCGCCCCCGACGATCACCATGGGCGCGCCATCGCGCACTGCCGCGCGCACAGTGGCGTTTAGAAAGCTGGGATCTCGGATTGCGTGCGCAGCTATTAGCTTCACCCCCGCCCGTTCGAGCTTCTCCTTTGCTTCTAAGTAAAGAGACTCCCCCTTTCGCGAGTGGGCGTTGACGATAAGCACCGCCTCGGTTGGAACTGGTTTAATCGGGACCTGCAACCAAACTGCTCCTGCAAAGAGAGTGTCCGTATCGAGCGATGATCTTCGAGAAGCAACGCTCGAAACCCGCCGCATCCTCTCCCGCTTAGAAACCCCATGCGTCCCATACCAGCCGTGCCAGCTGGCATGGCTGAATGAGTCGAACCGTCTTCAAGCAAATCGGCGATCGCAGCTTCGGTTGTGATGATGAGTCCAGCAACCGATTCAGGATCGTGCAAGGCGGAGCGCACCACCTTGGTGAGATCGATCACACCGGATCGGACGAGGTCCTCATACTTCAAGGACTGTGCATTGAAGCGAACCCCGATCAGTGCCGCTTGCCAGCCGCGGGAGGCGGCTCTGGTAAGACGCCCGAACCAAATAGTGTTCGCTACAAGGCTAAAGACGGTTTGGCTCTGAACTGATTTCGAAGTCAGTCGGATCGAGATCGCGGTGGACCCAGGCAGCCGGATCGGTCCTGGTTCAGCAAACCAGCAACGGGTCTAGTGGCGGGAACCTGACGTCGGATCCGGGGCACCTAACTTTTCGGCAATACGAGCGACTTCTTCATCGCTCGGCGGCTCCGGAAGTTCTTGTCCCGGGGAAAGCGCGTCGTCCGGTAGGCCCGGAGCGGTTCCGGCGATCGGCTCGTTGACCGCGCGCTCGTTGGGTCCGGTGCTGATCTTCTCTCTGTCTTCTGCCATAATTCCTCCTGGGCTACGCCGTTGAAGCGAGCGACAGGAAAGCTTGTTCCGCCGGAGAGCGGGGATGCGCTACGGGCACCATGCTGCACTAAGCCCTCTACCGCCGGGCTCGATGCACAGCCAAGCGCTGAAGCGGCACACGTGAGCTAGCGGAGCATAGAGCGCGCGGCGATCTCGAATGATCGTAGCCGCGCGCCGTGGTCGAAGATTTGCGAGGTGATCATCAGCTCGTCGGCGCTCGTTCGCTGCACGAAGGCGTCGATTTGCGCGGCCACGGATGTAGCGGCGCCGATCGCGGAACAGGACATGACCTGTTCAAGCATCGCCCGGTGCGGAACAGGGAGCGTTTCCTTGTAGCCATTGATGGGCGGCGGGAGCGGCGACGGTCGGCCGCTGCGCAGGTTTACGAAGGCCTGCTGCATCGAGGTCGCAAGATATTCGCCTTCCTCATCGCTGTCGGCGGCAAAAACATTGAAGCCGAGCATCACGTAGGGCCGATCGAGCTGTCGGGACGGTTTGAACCCTGCGCGATATACGTAAAGTGCTTCTTCGAGCTGCTGCGGGGCGAAATGCGAGGCGAAGGCGTAAGGGAGCCCGAGCATTGCGGCAAGCTGGGCTCCAAAGGTGCTCGACCCCAGGATCCAGATCGGGATGTCGAGCCCCTCGCCAGGGATCGCGCGCACGCGCTGCGGCTCGGAAGGCTGAAAATAATTCATCAGCTCGACGACATCGCGAGGGAACTGCCTCTCGTCCGAGGCGAGGTTTCTGCGGAGGGCGTAGGCCGCCCCATGGTCGGTCCCAGGCGCCCGTCCGAGGCCGAGGTCCACTCTTGCCGGATAAAGCGACTCCAGTGTGCCGAACTGCTCTGCGATAACGAGCGGCGCGTGGTTCGGCAGCATGATGCCGCCCGCTCCTATGCGGATCTTCTCGGTGCCGCCGGCGACGAAGCCAAGCGCCACGGCGGTTGCCGAACTCGCAACGCCCGGCATGCTATGATGCTCGGCCATCCAGTAGCGCCGATAGCCAAGCGCCTCGGCATTGCGAGCCAGATCAAGGGCATTATGAAATGCAAGCGCCGCGTTGCCGCCCTCGATGATCGGGGCGAGGTCGAGCACGGAGAAGGGAATCATGGTGGGCATATGGGGGCATTCGGCCCCCGCGCCACCGCTTCAGAAGATTCCTTGACGCTGGGGGGAAGCCGCTCTTATGTGCGCTGCGCATAATGCACCCCATGGCGATCGTAGCTCAGCTGGTTAGAGCATCGGTTTGTGGTACCGAGGGTCGCGGGTTCAAGCCCCGTCGATCGCCCCACTTTCTCCTCTTCACACACAGGACAGGCAATGCAGTCACCGTGGGAGTATGCCGACTTCGACGACCATGAAGTTGTGCATTTCGTAACCGACCGATCCACGGGGCTGAAGGCGCTGATTGCGGTTCACTCTACCCACCTGGGGCCGGGCGCCGGCGGGACTCGCTTCTGGCACTATGCGCGGAGCGGGGATGCCGTGGTTGACGCGCTGCGCCTCTCGCGCGGCATGAGCTACAAGAACGCCATGGCCGGTCTGCGGCTTGGCGGCGGAAAGGCGGTGATTCTCGCCGACCCGAACCGCACCAAGACGCCGGAAATGTTCGCAGCATTCGGCCGGGCGGTCGACGGACTTGGCGGGGCTTATGTGACTGCGGAGGATGTCGGTGTTACGGTTGCCGACCTGGTCGAGGTCTCCAAGCAGACCCGTTATGTGTCCGGCCTTCCCGCCGCCGCTGGGGCGGTCGGCGGCGATCCTGGCCCCCACACCAGCTACGGCGTCTTCCTGGGCATCAAGGCGGCTGTGCGGCGCAAACTTGGCAAGGACAGCCTTTCGGGTCTGCACCTCGCGATCCAGGGGGCGGGCAGCGTGGCAAGCGGTGTCGCTCGCCGCGCCGCAGGAGAGGGCGCGCGCGTCACCCTCACGGACATCGACGCCAGCCGGGCGCAAAGGCTCGCCGACGAGGTCGGAGCCACTGTGGTGGCGCCGGACGAGATCATGACGCTCGAGGCAGACGTGCTCAGCCCGAATGCGCTCGGGGCGATCCTGACAGCGGAGTCGATCGCTGGGCTCAACGTGGCGATTGTCGCGGGCGGAGCCAACAATCAGCTGGCAACGCCAGCCGAGGGAGATCTCGTCCGTGCGCGCGGGATCCTTTACGCGCCCGATTATGTGATCAATGCGGGCGGCATCATCAACGTCGCTTCCGAGTATCTCGGCGATGCGGACGAGGCAGGTGTTCGCGCGAAGATCGAGCAGATCCCGGAGCGGCTGGAAGCGATTTGGGAGGAAAGCGACCGGACAGACCGAAATCCTGCCGCTGTTGCCGACGACATGGCCCGACGCCTGATCGGGCGCGGCTGAAGCGAAGAAGCGCAAGCCGGGCCCCGCGAGCGACGTCGACGGCAACCGCCGAGACGCAGGACGCCCGGTTGGTCGATCCTCCACTTGCTGGCCTATAGCGGCGGAGCCAAACGAGGCTTGTCGCGGCCCAATCGGTGTTCGCGGTAGACGGTGTAGAGACCGCTTGCGATGATCACGGCGGCTCCCGCCCAGGTGGTTGCCGGCGGATGA
>JADDQD010000045.1 GCA_016781555.1 Pseudomonadota bacterium
GGAAAAATGGTCTGGTAACAGCGACCTGAATGAGCTGAGGAGCTGACCACCATGCGCGGAAGCGCGCAGGCTGCGCCGCTTCTGTGCCGCCGAAATGGTGAGGGCAGGGCTGCTTCTGTGCCAACAGAGGAGGGCTGCGGCTCTCGGAGGCCACAGCCTGGGTTTAATCTATGGCGCAACTCCTAGTGCAGGGATCTCTATATCCACAGCCAAAGTTGAGGAGGAGGCATTACGGTCCATCCTGATCTGCACCTTCTCGCTATCCACAGCGATGTGCTTAGCGATCACTGCCAAGATCTCTCCCCGTAGCGTAGCGACCAGGTCGGGCTTGCCCCCCACCATGGTCCGCTCGTGCGATAGCAAGATCTGCAGCCGCTCGCGGGTAGCACCACTGCTCGTCGGCTCAGCTGCAGCTCTGCTCGCGGCGGCGCCGTATACGGCCAAGAAGACACGAGAGGCCAAACAGAAGCACCAGCCAGTCGGCCATTTTCTTCGTGTAGGTAGAGTCGGCCTGCTCTGCATGGAGCAGGCTCAACGGTAATGTGCAAGGTAGTGGCTGAGAGCCTGAAGGTCCTGATCGGAGAGATGGTAAAGCACCTCGGTCATTCTGCCATCGAGGCCTGGGCGCTCACCGGCTTTGTAATCCCGTAAAGCCTTTAGCAGGTAATCCTCCCGCTGGCCTGCTAACCGGGGCATCTGTTCGCGGCCGGAGTAGTCGGGCAGGTGACACGACCCGCAGTGGTTCGCATCAGCAATACCCTTGCCCTCTGCTGCAAGCTTCGCATTGGTGGTGGGTTCTGGCGGTAGAGGCTTCAGAGTCTCGAAGTAGGCTGCAAGATCCTCAATATCATCATCAGTGAGGCCCTCGGCAAAGGGCACCATCTGTTCACTTTTTCGCAGCTTATCCCGGAACAGGATTAGCTGAACTGTAGTGTAAGCGGCTGGATGTCCTGCCAATGATGGTGTCTGTTCAATCTCTGAATTGCCAGTTTGTCCGTGGCAGCCGAGACATGGCTCCGCCTTTTCCCGGCCCCGCTCTACACTTGCAGCCACTACAGCATTAGCAAGGAGCAGGAACGTGCTGATCAACGCAAGAGCGCGAAACCTCATCTGATGACCCGTTATGTAGCGGAGGGCCGCCCACCCCTATCTCTGCAGTATGCAGCAATGCTGGGTGGGCGGCTCGGAAGATCAGCGTTTGTGGCTGATCCGGTAAATCGCCCCGTTCCAATCATCTGACACAAGGACACACCCGTCCTTCATAACCTGCACATCCACCGGACGACCCCAGAACTGCTCGCCCTCCAGCCAGCCCTCAGCAAAGACCTTATAGAGGGGAGCACCCTTCTCCTGCAGGACGGCCTGCATTACCTTGAACCCAGACTTCTGGCTGCGGTTCCAGGAGCCATGCAGGGCGATCAGGATGCTGTTCTTGTGCTCTGCTGGGACCATGTCCCCCGTGTAGAAACGCATCCCGAGTGCAGCGACGTGGGGGCCGAGATCGAGAACTGGCGGCTCGTAGGCGCTGCAGTCTTTGCCTTTGCCGAACTCTGGATCGAGCACATTACCAGCATGGCAAACCGGGAAGCCGAAGTGGAGCCCCGGTCGTGAGACTCGGTTGAGTTCATCGCCTGGCTGCTCATCCGTGAGCCAGTCACGTCCGTTATCGGTGAACCAGAGCTCCTTTGTCTGCGGATGCCAATCGAAGCCAACCGTGTTGCGGACGCCCCTGGCTATAACCTCACCGCCACTTCCATCGGGCTTGATCCGGCGGATCTGAGCGTGAGCGTCAGATGGCTCGCAGATATTACAGGGGGCGCCGATGGGGACATACAGGTTGCCATCTGGTCCAAAGGCAATGAATTTCCAACCGTGTGGTTCGTCTTTGGGCAGATCACTGTAGATGATCTTTGGCTCTGGAGGATTGTCGAGCCGATTCTCAATATCGTCGTATCGGATGACTCGACCTAATTCGGCAACATAGAGTGCGCCATCTTTGAACGCGACACCATTCGGCCGGTGCAAGCCTTGAGCGATGGTCTTGACCTCACGCTTTCCATCCTTCTCAGTAACAGCGTAAACGCGACCGACAAGACGCGTTCCAACGAAGACGGTCCCTTTCTCGCCTAAGGTCATGGAGCGCGCATTAGGCATTCCGCTGGCCCACAGCGAAACTTCGAAACCTGGCGCAACCTTGATCTTATTGACTGGGATGTCCTCTGCCTTCTTTGCGGTGAGTGGGGCGCTATGAGGGGCAAGAGGCGAGTTGACCTGCTCGGTGCCTCGCCCTTGCTGCCACGACGGCGGAGGCGTGGGGCCCTGGGCCGGAGGTGGCATCTGCACTGGCTGAGGCTGCTGCGAAAAGGCAGACCCGGCGAGTGTGATGAAAACTGCCGCGCATAGGAGCGTGGCAACTTTATCAGAAAATACGTGCTGGCGGCGGAGGCTCGACAGCGGTGCCATGTGCTTCCTCCCATTCTCACGAGGAGCGTGGCGCGGCACAGGCCTCACGGCCGCCCGCGGTGCTCCTTTGGAGAATCTGACCTTTTTTGTAGCTTGATCAAGACCAGGCCAACTGTTCAAGCCAAACTCGTGTGCGTTTGGGCTCCTGAAAGGGCTGGCAATCTGATGATCACGCAAAGTGAAGTCCGAGTCGGCGAGGTGGTCCAGGTGCCCCCTCCGACTGATGCCGGTCTCGTGTTTATCGGGCGGATCCATACACCCTGGACAAACCGGCTGGAGTGCCCGCGCCAGGGGCGCCAAGACGGACCGACGTGCCGGATCGAGGTGTTCGAGCCCTGGGTGGCTGCTCTTGATGGGATCACCGAGTTCGAGCAGCTCGAAGTGCTCTACTGGCTCCACCTCTCACGGCGCGACCTTGTCAAGCAGAGCCCGCGGAACGATGGCATAGCACGAGGTGCGTTCAGTCTGCGCACGCCTGTGCGGCCCAACCCTATCGGAACGCAGCTCGTGAAGCTCGAGAGGGTAGAGGGACCAAACGTGTTCGTTCGCGGTCTCGATTGTCTCAACTGCACGCCGCTGATCGACCTCAAGCCTGATCGCTGCGCCTTCACTCCGGTTGCTGCTCCAGCCGGGTGACCAGCAGCTTGACATAATTCGAGTGGATAGCTCGGTGAGGTTCTGCGGCACCTCGGTTGCGGTTGTCAGAGTGGTTAGTGACGTGCGCTCAGAACGGCTCCCGCTTATGCGTCAATGATCTCCATACGCTCCCAGGCCGTCATCTACACGGACGGAGCCTGCCTAGGCAGGGCCGCTCTGCGCCCTGGCGGTTGGGCAGCGCTGATCCTCCTTGATGGGGAGGAGCGAGTGATCGCGGGCTGCCATCCCGCCACCACGAACACCGCCATGGAGTTGACCGCGGTGGTCCGGGCACTGGAGGCAGTCCCACCTGGCAGCACCATCACCCTGCACACGGATAGCGCCGCTATCGTGACCGGGATTACGGAACGTCTGCCGTGGTGGCGCTCACGAGGCTGGCGGACGATCAAGGGCCGCAAGGTGCGAGACCGGGAGCTCTGGCAGCAGCTTGCGGCACTCACAGCCACTCACCAGGTCACCTGGGTGTGGGTGAAAGGCCACGCTGGCAACCCCGGCAACGAACGTGTGGACGTGATTGCCCGAGAGCAGGCCCAGGAGATCAAGATCCGAGACCTGGCACGATGAGCATTCCGGAATGCCGCTCTGGTAAGCGCCTGTAGCCGTGTTTCAGCGTGCGCGTCTCTCCTTTGTTGACTAGGTTAATGGCAAAGGTTTCGCTGGCCCATAATGCTGGGCCGCAGCACCCGGTCTGCACACGCCCCCTGCAGTCAAAAGCCAGCAAATCAATCAGAACGGCTCCCATTCGCCATCTTCGGTCAGGACATTGGCAGCGTTCTCGAGCTGGTGGAGTGCATCGACAAGGTGCTGAACCGTGCGCTTGAGCTGGTGCAGCGATGGGCCGGTGAGTTCAACAGTCTTCTCGACGGCCTCTCGTATCCCGGCCGACAGCGCTACAAGGTCCGCCACGACCGCAGCTCGATCTGCAGCATGGGCGTCCTCCTGCTGGTGCTTTCGGTAGGTGCGGAACTCGACTATGTTGGTCATGCAGACCAGTAGACCTTACATGCTCACAAGCGAAAGCAGGGCCAGACAACGTCCACAGGAACAATGTTGACGGTCTGGCGGATTGGTTAAGAAATGCTTTTCTGAGCAATTTAACCAATACTCGCGTGTTACTTCTATCAACTCACTGCTGGGACGGAAATTGTGCGGATTGAGCGATCTTGACGCAGCAGCGTCATAGCCGTGTGAGCTTTCCCCGCCATGCATGGGCGCGTTGTGGATTCTGATGGCGTCAGACCCTTGCTCCACAAGAGTTTGCGCGCCCCAGTCCGAAAGCTGGACAGGCTTGGCCCCAGGTGACATCGCACCCACTAGGGTGAAACCGAACCACGGACGCAGAGAGTGCGAGCCGCGGCCGGTCTGGCGCTATTCTGATGCTGAGCTGAATTCGTGGGGCGACCCGCTAGGATGAGACCGCGATTGCTCCCGACACAGGGCCCAAGGTCTGGAGTATAAGGAATATATTCTAGGACTTCGGGTCCGTGTTGCCAATCGAGCCACTCTCGTGTCACGCCAACGCGGCCCCTTGTCGTGCCCGGCACCTCGTTGCGAAGCGACTCGACATGAGAATCATGATGCTCGGGATCTCATCGGGTCGTCACTACGTGCGCTTCTCTCGCTGTGCCCGGTTTGGGAGAGGCAGGCGCAGAAAAGGTCATAACGAAAGGCCCCGGATTGCTCCGGGGCCTCTTGCATCAATCGTCGCTCTGAGTGGGCTGGACTTAGAAGTCCATGCCGCCCATGCCACCGCCGCCCGGCATCGCCGGAGCCGACTCCTTCTTCGGAGCATCGGCAATCATCGCTTCCGTGGTCACCAGAAGACCCGCCACAGAGGCAGCATTCTGCAGAGCCGTGCGCACAACCTTCG
>JADDQD010000258.1:0-4400 GCA_016781555.1 Pseudomonadota bacterium
GCGGCGCCAGTGGTCGAGGAAGCCATGAAGCACCGGAAACGCCGGTGCGACGTCATATTCCTGCCAGATGAAGAGCTGAATGAGCTTGGGGTGATCGGGCATGTAATAGCTGATCTCGGCCGTGGTCAGGCCATAGCCTTCCAGTTGCCTTATCAAGTCGCGGCTAACCATTGCTGCTTCAGCCTCCTTGCTCTTTCACTCCGTTCTTCCGGCCCTGTCCCCGCGCGGGCATATTAACAACTCAAGGCTTTGAAAGTCGTTCCGTACCCTCATCGATCCTTCACTGGATGGTTCGCAGGTCGATCCCCTTCGTTTCGCGGGCGAGCAAAGCGGTGACGCCACTTACCGCACAGGTCGCAGCGACATAAAAGGCGACGGGCCAGGCCGAACCGGTGCGCTGGTAAAGTGCGACAGCAATGATCGGGGCGAGCGAACCGGCGACCACGGACGTCAGCTGGTATGCGATCGACACTCCCGAATAGCGGATCCTGGTGGGGAAGAGCTCAGATATGAACGCCGCCTGCGGGCCGTACATGGCCCCGTGCAGCACCAGTGCGACTGCGATGGCCGCCACTATCAGGGCCATGTCGCCGCTCGCCAGCATCGGGAAAAAGGCGAAGCTGAAGAGGGCTAGGCCAAGCCCGCCGAACGCATACACCACCCGTCGGCCAATCCGGTCGGAGAGGTGGGCAAAAAGCGGGATCGTGAAGAAATGAACGACAGCTCCGACGAGCGTCGCGTTGAGCGCCGTCCCGCGATCGAGCTTCGCAACTTCGATGAGATAGGTGACCGAAAAAGCAGTGATGATATAGTAGGAGATGTTCTCGCCCAGCCGAAGCCCTGCTCCTATGAGAACCCCCTTCGGGCTTTCGCGGATCACTTCAAAGGCAGGAACTCTCGGCAGACGCTCTGCCTCTTTCGCTTCCCTAAAAGTGCTGCTTTCCGCAATCGAGGTGCGGATCCACCAGCCGATCACCACAAGCACGGCCGAGAGAATGAAGGGCACACGCCAGCCCCACGCGACGAAATCGGCATCGCTTTGGAACGCGGTCAGCACTGCCAGTACGCCCACCGCGAGGAGATTGCCGGCTGGAACGCCCGCCTGCGGCCAACTCGCCCAGTAGCCGCGCCGGGCGGCATCGCCATGCTCGGCGGCCAGGAGCACCGCACCGCCCCATTCGCCGCCGACGGCAAAGCCCTGCACGAGGCGGAGCAGCACAAGCGCGATCGGCGCCCACACGCCGATCTGGGCGTAGGTCGGGAGGAGACCGATCAAGGTGGTCGCAACGCCCATCAAGATAAGACTGAGCATCAGCAGCCGCTTGCGCCCAATCCGGTCCCCGAAATGGCCGAAGACGACGCCGCCCACGGGCCGCGCTCCAAAACCAAGAGCGTAGGTGGCAAACGCCAGCAGCGTGCCGGTCAGCGGATCGAATTCCGGGAAGAACAGCCGGTTGAAGATGATTTCAGCCGCATAATTGTAGAGAAAGAAATCGTACCACTCGATGGTGGTCCCGACGAGGCTCGCCATGACGACGCGCTTCAGCGGCGTCCGCTCGGCTTCATCCCTCTCCATCCGTTGCTCGGCTCCCTGTCGCTTTGCGCCCAAACCTACAGCAGGGCCAAACCTACAGCAGGGGTTGAGGCTTGCAAGCAGGCTCGCTGCCGGTTCTGGTGCAGAGCAGGATCGAGGTTCACGCAGACCGAAGTTCGGTAAGCCGCTCAGCGACCCATCAATGCAAGCACCTCGCGGCGACTCCGCTCATCGCTCCGGAAGACGCCCATCATTCTGCTGGTGGTCATCATCACGCCAGGCGTATTGACGCCGCGCGCTGTCATGCAGGCATGACTTGCTTCGATCACAACGGCCACGCCCTGCGGCTCGAGATGCTCCCAAATGCAGTCGGCAACCTGCGCCGTCAGCCTCTCCTGGACCTGCAGGCGGCGCGCAAAGGCGTGGAGCACACGCGCCAGCTTGGAGATGCCGACTACGCGATTGCGCGGAAGATACGCGATGGAGGCCTTGCCGATGATCGGCGCGAGATGGTGCTCGCAGTGGGATTGGAAAGGAATATCCTTCAGGAGCACGATCTCGTCATAGCCGCCGACCTCGTCGAAGGTCCGGCTGAGGTGATAAGCGGGATCTTCCGCATAGCCCTTGGCATATTCCTTCCATGCTCGGGCGACGCGCGCCGGAGTGTCGCGCAACCCCTCGCGCTCAGGATCGTCCCCCGCCCACTCGATCAACGTCCGAACTGCATCTTGAACTTCCTGCGGCACAGGGATTTTGGGCGGGCCTTGAACCAGGTCGCCATCGGCAGGTTCGCCACGAGTGCTCACGATCGATTCCGCCCTTTTTTGTAGCCAGAACCTTCGAATGAAACCAGGCTGGGGTAGAAGCTGCCGCTGACCATGACTCGGGCACTACCGCTTGCGCAGCGGGAAAATCAAGCCGCGCTCCCTCGGCACGCGGTGGCGGGAATTAACAGCCGGTGGCGTGCTTCGCAGATGGAGAGGCTCGGCCTGCAGGCGCGGCGCGCGCAGCCACAAGGCTTCGTGGGGAGTAGAACCGCCACCTCGCAGCGTCTGCTGGTTAGCAATCACTTGGGGCGGACGAAAGTTTTTGCGGCGCATCAGTTTTTTTGGGAACCCTTTCACGGGTGTGACGTTTTGCTGGTAACCCCCCCCGGTGATCAGCCCCTCCCCCCCCCTGATGCTGATCACCACCAAGCCCCGGCCGGAAACGGCTGGGGCTTTTCATTTCTGCTCATGCCGATCGGGAAGAAACCAAAGAGCGGACGCACGGACCTACCGAGCGGGCGGGCCCGCGGAAGGAATGTGGTCGACGGGCAGAGCAGCAGCGCCAAAGGGAGTACGCGCGCGCATCACATCCCGCCGACCGACACCCGGACATGCGAGTCCGGGCTTGATCTACCACTAACACAGGTAAGCCGGGAAGTCTTTAGATCGCAGCACATGAGATTGCGAGTTGCCCATTTTTGGCACTATTTGCCGTTGGCAGCGTCCGCTTGAAGGCAGCCGCGGGTCCGGCAGCAATGGTAGCAAGACCGCACATGCTTCCGCAGATGTTAGGCCGGCGTTAACGCTGATTCGGTAATCCAGAATCCACGTCAAAAGCGGTGTACGAATGAGCTCAACGGCTGAACGATCCGAGGCTAGTGAATCCAGAAGGGCGCCGCGCGCGTCCGCATCCGCATCGGTGGCGCTTCGCCGCGGCATGTCCCGCTCGTCAGCGGACGTGCTGGATCTCTCCCCCACCGGAGCCAGGATCAGGACTATCGACCCGCTCGTCGCCGGCACGCGCATCTGGTTGAAGCTGCCGATGGTAGAGCCGCTTGAATCGACGGTGGTTTGGGTTGATCGCTTCGAGGCAGGTTGCGCCTTTACCTCGCCGCTCCACCCGGCCGTGTTCCAGGTGGTTCTTCGAAGCGCGCAATAGTTCGGGGCTCCACGCGCCTCTCGCTTGCTCCGAGTGCACGCGCCGCTTCCCGCATCACCGGGAATTCTGACTGTCATCTCAACTGCCGCAGCGGTGATCACGAGCGGAGGTTTGAAGCCGAAGACCCACAAAGACTGCGCTGCGGCCCGGGAGCTTGCTGTCCAATAGCGGCCCTCCCGATTTCGTGTTAAGCTTCGGCGACGAAGGGGGGAGACTCGCCATGAGGCTCGGAGTCATCGCGTGCGCAGTAGCTCTGTCAGTGTCCGCCAAGGCAAGTGCTGCGGAGTGGTGGTGGATCGGCCGGCACGGCGAAGAACCCGGACGCATAGTCACCTATATCGACAAGGAAACGTTGCGGGAAACTAGCCGCGGGCGAAGGGAAGTATGGGCCTTGGCTGTTGGCGAAAGCGCCGCCCCCAGCGGTCAACAACACCAAGCGACACTTTACGCGCTGGACTGTCGGGCGCGCAGCCAAACGACCGTGAAGCGCATCGCCCTGGACGCTGAAGGGGCTGCAATGGATTTCGCTCAGCCTGCCCCTGCTCCTTTCAGTAAAGTGACTCCGGGTTCCATCGGGGAATCCATCCTTGAGTTTGCGTGTGGGAAGCCGAGCGGGATGGAGCTGCGGGTGCCGGACGCGATACAGCATGCGGTCAGTTACCTCACGGCTGGTAAAGTGCAGGCTCAGGCTCCGGAGGCTGAGCAGCCACAATCTTCCACGGGCACGGGCTTCTTCGTGAGTCCTGATGGTCACCTTGTGACCAGCCATCACGTGGTGGAAGGCGCGAACAAGATTCTCGTCGACTTACCAGACGGCACTCGCCTCCCAGCAACCGTTGTTCGCATGAGCCCTGCCACCGATCTTGCGCTCCTCAAGATCAACAGAAGCACGCCGCGCTTCCTAACGCTGGGTGAACCGAATGGGGCAAAGGCCGGAGAT
>JADDQD010000258.1:4422-5252 GCA_016781555.1 Pseudomonadota bacterium
CACTTACCGACGTGTTGGGCTCAGAACCCAAGTTCACTGATGGCGCAATCAGCTCCCTTTCCGGGGTAGGAAACGAGGCAGCCTTCGCTCAGATCTCGGTGCCCATTCAACCAGGCAATTCTGGCGGGCCGCTGGTGAACGAGCGTGGCGAGGTCGTCGGCGTTATTGCAGCAGCCGCGGCCGTCCGCCCGTTCCTGGAAGCTACCGGGACCCTCCCCCAGAATGTGAATTGGGCTGTTCGCGTCGAATATGTCGCGCCGCTGATCAAGGGTGCAAAACGACCGCTGGTAAAGAGCCGAGACGATGCCGTGGCTCTGGCTCGCGATGCCGTTGCACTGGTACTGGTGCAGCGCTGATTGAAAAAATTGCTGGCAGGCGGCGCCATCCGGACATCGGCAATGCTCATCCGCTTCGAAGCACCGTGGCAACTCCAGTGCTGCCGCAAGCCGGCTACACCCGGTTCTGGTTCAACACAATCAGGAGCGGGGCGTAATCATTACCAACTCACCTGCTTTGGCTGCCGGTGAGTTCCACCGAAGGTACCTTCACCTCGATGATGCAAAGGCTGGGTGATTTGCCAGCCGGTACACTCATGGTCTCACACTCAGCGGGTAGCGCGGCTGAGCTGGATAGGGTGCATCGCGCGCTGTGGCCCACCGGCAGGGATTAGCGAGACAATGTTCTCGACCTTCCATGCGAGAGCTGGGCCAAGACGGAGAGCTTTTCCGCAATTGCCGCCAATGCGCCGGAAGCCAGGACACGCGCAGAAATACGGTGGTGACCCCGACAGGATTCGAACCTGTGGCCCTCAGATTAGGAATCTGATGCTC
>JADDQD010000256.1 GCA_016781555.1 Pseudomonadota bacterium
CTGAACGCGCTTGCCGAGCGCAGCGGACGCCGCTTCGGCTCCGCCGTTGCTTGGGGAGCGCCGGCAGCCGACCGCGGCAGCTTCGCCAATCCCGCTTACGCGGGGGTGCTGGAGCGTGAGTGTGCGCTGCTGGTTCCAGAAAATGAACTGAAGTGGCAACGGATCCGCCCCTCGGCGGCCGACTTCGACTTCCGCCAGTTTGACGCGATCGTTGATTATGCGGTGGCTGAGGGCATGAAGATGCGGGGTCACACGCTGTTCTGGGCACCGGAAAAATGGTATCCCAAGTGGCTCGTCGGCCATAATTTCGGGCCACAGCCGGCAAAGGCCGCCGAGGCCATGTTGGCCAACCATGTTCGCACTGTCTGCCGCCGTTATGGCACCAAGATCTATTCTTATGACGTCGTCAACGAAGCGGTGGAGCCCGAAACCGGCGCGATCCGAGACACGGTCGTGACGCGTGCCATGGGCGGCGAAGCGATGCTTGACGTCATGTTCCACACCGCGCGAGCAGAGGCTCCGCATGCCGAGCTCGTCTACAACGATTATATGAGCTGGGAGCGGGGCACCGAGGACGAAACGCACATCCAAGGTGTGCTGAAGCTGCTCCAGGGCTTCCGCAAGCGCGGCACGCCGGTTGATGCGCTTGGCATTCAATCGCACCTTCGCCTGCTTAAGGACCGCCCGGTCGCCGAGATTGTGCGGGAATCGGAAGGGCCGTGGCGCCGCTTCCTCGATGAGGTGGTTGGGATGGGGTACGGTCTCGTGATCACGGAGTTTGACGTGAACGACAGGAAGGCTCCGGACGACATCGCCGTGCGCGACCGAATGGTGGCGGATTATGCGCGGGCATATCTGGACGTCATGCTGAGCTACCCGCAGCTGCGCGACATCCTAGCATGGGGAATGGTGGACAAGTATAGCTGGCTGACCGACTTCGATCCGCGGGCGGACAAATCGATCAAGCGTGGCACCCCATACGATGCCGCCTTCCGGGCGAAGCCGCTCCGCGACGCCATCGCTGCCGCATTCCGCGGCGCGCGGACGCAGCATGTGCCGACGCCGCGGCGGGTTTGAATCCGCAGACCATGTGCTAAGCTGAGTCGCGGAGAAGAGGAGAGGCCTGAGATGCGAATTTTGCTGGTGAGCGTGGCGGCGGCAGGGCTTCTTCAGGGCTGCATGGCAGAAGCGCCCCAAGCTGCGGCATCGGCCGCCGCGGGCGGGATGCGCTGCATCCCTGCCCGGCAGATCACCGGCCGCAGGATGACGAGCCCCACCACGCTCGAATTCGACATCGGGCCGGTCACCTACCAGAACAACCTTCCCGTGGCCTGCCCCGGGATCGAGGGGCGCTTGCCGCTCGATTCACTCCAGATCGAGGTCACCGGAGCGGACATTTGCGCCGGCGACAGTTTCCGGGCCTTCGACCCCGTGCAAGCGAGGGCGGTCGGCACCACAGCGTTCCCCCGTTGCCGCCTCGGCAACTTCACCAGGGTCGAATCCACCCGCCGTTAGGCTGCAACCACTTCCCAGCGGGGTTCGACGCTACCGATGACAGCGCTGTCTTCCCCCGCCGGGCAGCTCGAAAGGAGCCAAGATGAAGTTTTCGAAAGCCGTGGTCGTTCTTTGTTCAACCGTCGCGCTCGCATCGGTTGCGCAGGCGCAGAACCTTAAGCTCAACGACAAGGGCTATTTTGCGCGTCCTGGTCTGAACGTCATGGTGTTCAACGACTTCTACCCTGACGGCCATCAAACGGGCGTGACCGTGGTCCAGCACGGAAGCCGGGTCGCAGCCAATGGCGACCTCCGCCTCGAGCCGTCGCCGGGTCAGTGGTCGCCGATCCCGCTGAACGGCGAGCGGTCCGTCGATCCCAAGACCAACACCATCAGCCAAGCGGCGTCGTACCCGGATCCGACCAAGGACCGGAAGGGCTTCAATCCGATCTTCTACCCCGATCTTAAGCTCGGCTACCGCGTCCACGTAACCCCGCTCGAGGGGAATAGCTTCCGGATCAGCGTCGACCTCGATCGTCCGCTGCCGCCCGAATGGGTCGGGAAGGTGGGCTTCAACTTCGAGCTCTTTCCGACCGATCTGTTCGGCAAGGCTTTTTTGATGGACGGCCAGCACGGCATCTTCCCGCGCCAGCCGAGCGGGCCTGTTATTTTGCGGGGCGGCGCTGCGATCGAGACTCCCGTGCCCGTTCAGCCCAATGGCCCAGTAGTCGCAGCCGCGGGTGAACCGCTGGTTGCGCCGCTCGCAACCGGGCGAACTCTGGTGGTCGCGCCGGACGAGGACAAGCAGCGGATGCGGATCGAAAGTCGCAGCGGAACCCTTGAACTGATCGACGGCCGCGCGAACCACAACAACGCCTGGTTCATCGTCCGCGGCGTCCTCCCCGCAGGCGCAACCAAGAATGCGATCGAGTGGGTGGTCACTCCGAACGTCGTCGAAGGCTGGAAATACGAGCCGGTCATCCAGGTCAGCCAGGTGGGCTATGCACCGAACCAGCCCAAGAAGGCGATCGTGGAGCTGGATCCAAGCGACCGCGATCTGAAGCGCGTCCGCTTGTTCAAGCTCACCGAGAACGGTCGCAAGGAAGTGGCCTCGGCCATGCCTGAGAAATGGGGCGACTTCCTGCGCTACACCTATCACAGTTTCGATTTTTCGAGCGTGACCGAGCCCGGAATGTACGTTGTCGGCTACGGCGACAAGCTTTCGCACCCGTTCAAGATCGGTAGCGACGTCTATTCCCGCTACGTCTGGCAGCCGACGCTCGAATATTTCCTCCCCGCCCAGATGTGCCACATGCGCGTCAACGAGAAATACCGCGTCTGGCACGATCTCGACCATATGGACGACGCCCATATGGCGCCGACGAACCTCAACCATTTCGACGGCTACGTGCAGGGCCTGAAGACGCTAACGAAGTTCAAGCCGGGCGACATCGTCCCCGGCCTCGATGCCGGCGGCTGGCACGATGCGGGCGACTACGACATGCGGGTGGAATCGCAGATCGGCACCATCTGGCTGCTCACCAAGATGGTCGAAGAATTCGGCCTCGACTATGACGCCACGCGCATCGACCAGAAGAAGAACCTGGTCGAGATTCGTGATCCCGACGGCAAGAGCGACGCGCTCCAGCAGATCGAGCACGGGCTTCTGAGCGTCGTCGGCGGGTGGCGCGCGATGGGCCGCCTGTACCGCGGAATCATCGAGCCGACCCACCGGCAATATGTGATGCTCGGCGAGGCCGCGAACCAGACGGACAACCAGTTCAACAAGTCCTCCGTCGGCCACGGCCCGCTCGGAAAGGACAATAGCGGCAATCCGATCAAGGCGGACGACCGGTGGGTCTTCACCGAGGACAATCCCGACCGCGAGCTCTACGCCGCCGGCGGCCTCGCCGCCGCCGCGCGCGTGATGAAGGCATACGACGCGAAGCTCGCCTCCGACACACTGGCCGCCGCTCGCGACGTCTATTCGAAGGCCGAAGCGCGCGGAAAGAATGTCGGCAATAAGGTGTTTGCGCTTTCGGAGCTCATCCACACGACCGGCGATCCGGCGCTCATCCGCCGCCTCGTAGCGATGGAGCCGCAGATCCTTGCCAATATCGAGCAGGCGGCATGGCGGATCGCGCCGATCCTCGATCGCATTCCCGACGCCGGCTTTAAGCAGCGCCTCGCCGCCGCCGTCGCCACCTATCAGGCGGGCGTCAAGCAGAGCGCCCTCACGGACTCTCCCTACGGCGTTCCCTACAAGCCCGACATCTGGGGCGCCGGCTGGCAGATCCAGGAGCGGGGCGTCCGCCAATATTTTTTCCACAAAGGCTGGCCTCAGCACACCAACCCGCAAAGCTACATCAGCGCGCTGAACTTTGTGCTCGGCGTCCACCCCGGCGAGAACACGATGTCGTTCGCCTCCGGCGTCGGCGCGAAATCGGCAACCGTCGCTTACGGCACGAACAGGGCCGACTGGTCTTACATACCGGGCGGAGTGATCTCCGGGACCGCGCTTATCCGCCCCGACCTTCCCGAACTCAAGATCTGGCCGTTCTTCTGGCAGCAGACTGAATATGTGATGGGCGGCGGTGAGACGAACTACATGTTCCTGGCGCTTGCGGCGGACGCGCTTTATGGCAAGCCCAAGTGAGAACTGCCGTCGCCGCCCTGGCGCTATTGGCCACAGGATCGGCGGAGGCCGCGACTTTTTCGGTGCGGGCATATGGCCGGCTGAGCGACGGGCGCCCCGTCGATCAAGTGACGCTGGACAATGCTCGCGGCATGACCGTGAAGCTGATCGGCTATGGTGCGATCATCACCGACGTGATCGTTCCGGACGCCGGGGGAAAGCGCACCAACGTCGCGCTCGGCTTTGCGAGCCTCGCCGACTATGAGGCGAGAAACAACGACGCCTTCGGTGCGGTGATCGGGCGGTATGCCGGGCGGATCGCCAATGCGCGCTTCACCCTCGACGGGCGTGAAGCGCGGCTGAAGGCGAATGACGGCCCGAACGCACTTCACGGCGGCCCGGGTGGGTTCGATAAGAAGCTCTGGCAGGTCTCACCGTTCAAGAGACGCGGCAATGTCGGCGCGGTGCTTCGTCATTCGAGCACCGATGGTGAGCAGGGCTTTCCAGGCAAGCTCGACGTGAAGATCACCTACACCCTGCTTCGGTCGAACGCGCTTCGCATCGACTATGAAGCGACAACGGACCGTCCCACGGTCCTCAACCTCACCAACCACAGCTACTTCAATCTTGGCGGGGCCGGCTCGGGCAGCGTTCGCGACCACCTTCTCCAGATCGACAGCCGCCGCATCCTCGAAACCGATGACCGCGGCATTCCGACTGGCGGCACAGTTCCGGTGGCGGGAACGCCGTTCGACTTCCGCTGGCCTGCATCCATCGCCAGCAAGATCGACATGCCGCATCCGCAGATGACGGGACGGCGCGGCTTCAATCATAGCTGGCTGCTCGACAATGCCGGCAAGCTCTCGCGCGCTGCCTTAGTCGTCAATCCCAAATCCGGCCGGCGCCTCGAGGTGCTGACCACGGAGCCGTCGCTTCACGCCTATACCGGCAACTGGTTCAGCGGCGAGGTGAGGGGAGCGCAAGGCAAGCTCTACCGCCCGCATGACGGGCTTGCCCTTGAAACGCAGCATCTCCCCGACGCTCCCAACCGGCCGACATTCCCCACAACCGCGCTGCGGCCGGGAGAAACCTTCCGCTCCACTACCATATACCGCTTTGCGATCGCGAGCATTCTCAAGTGATCCGCCATTTCCTCGCGCTGCTGCTTGCCTTCTGCTCCCTTCCGGCGTTGGCGCAAACGCCGGTCGAGCGCCACGGCCAGCTGCAGGTGCAAGGCAAGGGGATCGTGGACCAGCGTGGAGAGCCGGTCGTGCTGCGCGGAATGTCGTTGTTCTGGAGCCAGTGGCAGCCGCAATATTAGAATGCTTCCGCAGTGCGCTGGCTGCGCGACGACTGGAACATCAAGGTCATTCGCGCGGCCATGGCGGTTCAAAGCGATGGTTATTTAAAGCATCCCGACCGCGAGATGAAGAAGGTGGAGGCAGTGATCGAAGCCGCCATCGATCTCGGCATTTACGTGATCGTCGATTGGCATGCCCATCAGCCGGAGCCGATTGCGGCGGGCGAATTCTTCGCGCGCATCGCCCGCAAATACGGCCATCACCCGAACCTGATTTACGAGACCTGGAACGAGCCGCTTCGCGAGCATGACTGGAGCGAGGTGATCAAGCCATTCCATTTGGCCGTGATCCCTCAGATCCGCCGAGAGGATCCCGACAACCTCGTCATCGCGGGCACGCAAAGCTGGTCGCAGGATGTTGACAAGGCGGCAGCGGATCCGCTGCCTTTCGCCAACGTCGCCTACACGCTCCATTTCTATGCAGGTACGCACCGCCAGGATTTGCGCGACAAGGCGTCGGCCGCCTTGGAGAAGGGAGCGGCTCGTAACGGAGTGGGGAACAAGCGAAGCCAGTGGCAACGGGCTCAGTTCTGAACTGGTCGGTCGCCGATAAACCGGAAACGTCGGCGGCGCTGCGGCCAGGAGCCTCCGGCAAGGGCGTTTGGCCACTTCGCATGCTCTCGCCCTCCGGCCGGCTCGTGCGGGGCCAGCTTCGCAGGATGAATATGGAAGGAGCCCGCGCTCAATCAGCAGATCCATGCGCTGAGGGCTCCTGCTGATCGTCGGCCATTGCACGCGCCGCCGGTCCGTGGGACGGTGAGGCCATGATCCGAATGCCAAGACGACACTTCATGGCCATGGCCGGCGCGGCGGCCGTGATCCCGAGCACCACCTATTCCGGCAGCGCCCAGGCGCCCGGTCTTACATCCATGGCCGCTCAAGCCGTGCCGATCAGCACAGCCGAACGGGAGGCGCGGATCGCTGGGGCGCAGCAGCTGATGCGGCAGCAAGGCCTTTCCGCCATCCTGGTGGAGCCGGGATCGAGCCTCGTTTACTTCACCGGTGTCCGTTGGAGCCGCAGCGAGCGGCTGACCGCCGCTGTAATCCCCGCAGACGGCCCGATCGGCGTTTTCACGCCTTTTTTCGAGGAGCCCTCCGTCCGCGAAAGCCTTGCTGTCCCGGCCGACTTGCGCACCTGGAACGAGCACGAGGATCCGCTTCAGCTCGTCGGTAATTGGCTCAAAGAGCGGAAACTCGGATCGGGTACGATCGGGGTCGAGGAAACCGTCCGTTACTTCATCGTCGATGGCCTCGGGCGTGCTCTGCCACAGGCGCGCATTCGATCGGCGGCTCCGGTCGTGCGTGCGCTGCGGATGATCAAGTCGCCGGCCGAGATCGCGCTGATGCAGCTCGCCTCGGACATAACGATCGCCGCATACCGGCATACCGCGCGTCGTATCGAACGTGGCATGACACCCGCCCAAATTGGCGCGATCATGAACGAGGCAACCGCAGCACTCGGCGGGCGGCCCGAATTCGCGCTGGTGTTGTTGGGCGAAGCGAGCGCTTATCCGCACGGCACGGGAAAGCCGCAAGCGGTCGCCCAGGGGGAAGTGGTGCTGATGGACTGCGGTTGCAGCGTTCAAGGCTATCAGTCCGACATCTCGCGCACCTTCGTCTTCGGAGAGCCCACGCCTCGCCAGCGCGAGGTGTGGAACCACATGCACCGTGGGCAGCAGATCGCGTTTGGGGCGGCGCGCATTGGCGCGCCCGCCGGAAGTGTCGACGATGCCGTCCGCACATTTTACCGCAAGCTCGGCTATGGTCCCGATTACAAGTTGCCGGGCCTATCCCACCGGGCCGGGCACGGCATCGGCCTTGACGGGCACGAGCCGGTCAACCTGGTCCGAGGCGAACAAACTCCGCTCGCCCCGGGCATGTGCTTTTCGGACGAGCCGGGCGTCTACCTTCCCGGCGCCTTCGGCGTCCGGCTCGAGGATTGCTTTTACATGACGGCGTCCGGCCCACGATGGTTTTCGACGCCGCCGCCCTCGCTCGACCAGCCATTCGGCTGATCGAGGGGCAGTCGCTATTTCCTAGCGGAATGATTTTCAGGTTGAACCACCACGTCATTGCGAGCGCAGCGAAGCAATCCAGCCCGCAGCGCTGAACTGGACTGCCGCGTCGCTTTGCCCGTCGCAATGACGATTTAGGCTGATGCAACGGCGCTTTGGGAGTTACTCGCTTGTCGATTTGCGCCTGCGGCCGTTGGCCGGAGCGCGCTTCTTACCACCGGAGGCAGGCGCCGCTTTGCCGCCGCCATTGGCCCCGGCGCCAGCATCTTCCTTCGGACGCCGCCCCAGGCCGATCGCTTGCGCCATTTCGCTGCGCCGCTTTGAATAATTGGGCGCAACCATCGGGTAATCGCGGGGAAGACCGAAATCGGACCGATACTGGTCGGGCGTCATGCCGTGCGCGTTCTGCAGGTGACGCTTCAGTGTCTTCTGTTTTCTTCCGCATTCCATGCAGACGAGATAATCCGGCTTGATCGACGCACGAACGGAAACAACAGGAGTTTTATCCTGCTGCGGCTCCGGCACGGGCTGGCCCAGGGACGCCAAGGCTTCATGAACGCGCTGCACAAGATTTGCGACATCACCCACAGCCACAGTGTTGTTGGAAACATGTGCCGACACGATGTCAGCGGTGAGTTCGATCAATTGCTCGCTTTTCATTTGAATGGCTCCAGTGCTGCGGGGGTTGCTTGCGCCTTAGCCGCACCCCACAAGAGAAGCCACATCCTTTTTCATGCTAAACGCGCACTTAACCCCCGCTGCAGCCGATGGGCGGAGGAGTCTTATAGACCGCCTGGCAAGGAGCAGGAAATTTCTTAACGTTATTCCCGGTATATTCCGCACGACATCTGGGGGTGACGATGGGATATTCGAGGAAGCTGGGGCCGCCCATTGTTTCTGCGGCTGTCGCCACGATCGCGCTGACCAGCTTTGCAACCGTCACGATCGTGAGGGGCGAAGCTGGTCGCGACCTAAGTCTTTTTGCCGCAATCTGGCCGATTACGCTCACTTCAGCAGTGGCGGTGATTTTGGTGATGTCATTTCTTTACAAGTCTCTGGTCGAGCTGGTCCATGAACTGGAATGCCGTGAGCAGGTGGCACAGCACCAAGCTATGCACGACCAGCTGACGGGTCTTGCCAATCGCGCGCTGCTGGAAGATCGCCTTAACCAGGCACTCACCCGCGTGCGCCGTGACGGTGCCACCGTCGCGCTGCTCGCGCTCGACCTCGACCGATTCAAGCAAGTCAACGACAGCCTTGGCCACGCTGCGGGCGATCTGCTCGTGCAGCAAGTCGGCGAGCGGCTGAACGCCTTGCTGCGCGAAACGGACACGGTTGCCCGCATCGGGGGCGACGAATTCGCGATCATCCAGTCCGCCCCGAAGAACGAAGCGGACGTTCGCCGCCTCTGCGCTCGTGTCATCGAAGCGCTCGGCCAGCCGTTCCTGCTGCGCGGGCGGGAGGCGCGGGTCGGTGTCAGCGTCGGCGCCGTGATCGCGGGCAAGGAAACGGCCGACGCGGCCGAGCTCATCCGCAAGGCGGACATAACCATGTACCGCGCTAAATCCTCCGGCCGGAACTGCTACCGCGTCTTTTCGCGGGAAATGGATGCGGCCGTGCAGCGGCGTGATCAGATCGAAGCTGCGCTCCGGGAGGCGATGCAGCGCCAGGATGCACTGGATCTGCACTACCAGCCTCAGCTCGACAGCCGGGGGACCGTGATTGGCGTTGAAGCTCTGTTGCGCTGGCAGGACCCATTCCTCGGCGAAGTCTCTCCGGGCGAAGCAGTTCCGATTGCGGAGGAATGCGGCCTGATGGACCAGCTCGGCGAATTCATTTTCCGCCGCGCCTGCAAGGCAGCCCGAAGGTGGCCGGAGCTGTCGGTGGCGGTAAACCTTTCACCAATGCAATTCCGCCGCGAGGATCTGCCGCAGCAGCTGCAACGGATCGCAGCGGAGGAGGAGGTGAGCTGCGACCAGATCGAGCTCGAGATCACCGAAAGCGTGTTCGTGGAGAATGGCGAAACCTGCGCGCCCTGGATCGCGCACCTCCGCGCGAGTGGCTTTCGAGTAGCGCTTGACGATTTCGGGACCGGCTACTCCTCGCTCAGCTACTTGCGACGGTTCCAGATCGACAAGATCAAGCTCGACGGCTCGCTGCTGGACGGAGCGCAGCCTAGTGACGACATCGGCTTCTTGAGCGCCGCTGTAACGGTGGGCCACGCAATGCAGATCGAAGTCGTCGCCGAGGGCATCTCCAGCAAGCAGCAAGAACAAATGGCGCTGGAGGCGGGCTGCGACGGCCTGCAGGGCAACCTTTACGCTCCGGCACTGGCACCCGACGAACTCAGCGCCTTTCTCCGTCGGAAGCGCGGCAGGCTTGCGGACGCTGCGTGAAGATGTGCTCTGATGAGCCGCCAAACGTCGGCAGAATTTACAAATCGCATCGCGGTTAACGGGCGATAACCAGCTTTTCTGCGCTTGGCATAGCTCTTGCTAGTCTTCGGCCATGCTCAAGAAATTCGCCCGCCTGTTCATCATCAAGACCCGCTTCGAAGCCTTTGCGATTATCTACGCAATCGCCGTAGGCGCTGTCGCCCGTGGCTCCATCTATCTCGATACCTATCCCGGCTTTGCAGGTTATCTCCTGTTCGCCGCCTGCACGGGCGCAGTGTTCCTTGCTGGCGCCAAGATCCTCGACGCCACCGATCGCAAGCGCAGGGAAGGCGAGGAGCGGCGAAGAATTGCCGACCGCCGGGCCGGAGCGCAATGCCTGCGGGACAATGAAGGAATGGCTGGGGTTAGGCTCTAGGGTCCGGACAGGTCTGGACCCTAGTTGAAGGCCGGCGGTGAGTCAGGCTGCCCGTTTTGCCTTTTGTCGCTGCAGGATAGTCAGCGCGAACTTTTCCCAATCGGAGATACCCCAGCGGGCCGGCTCTTCGCGCGCAACGATCCGATCGAGCGCCGGCTCCTCTGCAAGGTCGATCTCGTCCACCGGGAGATAGGCGCCCGACGGGATGGAGTAGAAGACCCGCACGACCGGGCGGGTCAGCTGATCGTGCCGCTGGGCCACGACGCACCCCAGTCGCCGCGACTCCAGCCGGACCAAGCTTCCAGTGGGATAGATGCCGATGCTCCGTATAAATTTCGTCAGCACGCTCTCGTCGAAGAGGTGCTTGAGCTTGTACATCTTCGAGACGGCGTCAGCGGGGCTCCGTGCCGGGCGGTGCGGCCGATCCGATGCGAGCGCGTCGTAGGTGTCGCAGATCCCCGCCATGCGCGCGAACAGACTGATCTCATCACCCTTGAGACGATGCGGATAGCCGGTACCGTCATATCTTTCGTGATGGTGGAGGCAGACGTCGGTGACGATCTTCCCCAGGTCGGTCGAACTCCTTACCGCGTCGGCTCCCAATACCGCGTGCCGTTGCATCTCCTCGCGCTCTGCCGCCGAGTAGAAGCCGGGTTTGCTGAGAAGCTCAGGCGCCAGGAAAGCCTTGCCAACGTCCATGAAGAGGCCCGCCGTTCCCGCCTGCTGCACGTAATTCGGAGGCAATTGGAGCTGGCGCGCGAGGTTGATCATTAGCGCGCTCACAGCGATCGAATGGAGGTAACTGTAATCGTCGAGCGTTCTCACCCGCACCAAAGTGATCAGCGCGTCGGGATTGCGCTCGACCGACTGAGCGATTCCGCTGACCACCGGCCCGGCGTCTTCAATCGCGGCTACCCCGTCGCCTGTTTCAATACGTGCGAAAAGCTCACCCACCGCCGCCTTGCAGTCGCTGAGTACGGTCTCGGCGGTGTCGAATTCGTCGAAATCCGGTACGCCCTCCACCGCTGACTGTTCCTCGCGCGGAGGCTCGGAGTCCCTCTTTATCCTCCGTCGCGGCTGCGGCCTCAGCTCCTCGAGCAGCTGTTGGCGGGGTGTCGGAACCGGCGTCGATGCGGACTTGGAGGCAGTCAGGTGCGTCATGGCCGGGGCGAGGCTCTTCTCTTCGTCCACCCACACACCATCGATCGCGCTGCTCTGAAGCGCACGCAAATCATCCATCTCTGCGAGAAGGAACTTGGTCTTCCAGAACGGATGGTCGAACCAAGATCCATCCAGCGCCTGGATGAACATGCCCAACCGCAGATCCTCTTTCCGCACGCGAATCATGCGCTGCACTCCCAAAGATCCCCAACAGCCTCTTTGCCAGCCGAAGGTTTGCTATCGGTTAAGAGGAGCGAAGCGGCGAGCTGCAGTCATTGTTGAGTGCACGCCCCTGACGGCAAATTATGTGCTAAAATCGTGGTCACACGACCAGGCGAAGAAGATTCTGTTGCTCCCGTCGCCGGGAGAGCACCTGCCACTCCCGATCATTGCCCGGCGCCCGTGCCTTTCGTTCGAAGGCGAAGTCCGGTGAGCTTCCCGAGGACATGCTCGATCCTCTCCTGGAGGCCATCCAAAGTGAAGGGCTTCAGCATGAAACTGTTCGCCCCGAGCGCGGCCGCCTTTTCCACCGTCTCACGATCGCTCATTCCGCTGAGCATAATGAAAGCAACCTTACTGATCACTGGATCGCTGCGTACGGCCTTCAGGAACTCGAATCCATTCATGTTGCTCATGTTGTAGTCGGATATGATCAGATGGACGCGTTTGTCTCGAGCAACTTCAAGCGCCTCGACAGGATCTGCCACGTCGTAAATCTCATTGAAGCCAAGATGCTGAAGCGATCGGCGGGTGAGGGTCCGCATGGCATGCTGATCGTCAACTATCATCACTCTTATACCCGATACTGGTATCAACCCATCACCTTCCACATTCCGTCACCTTCGTTCATGTCCACTTGCGGCAGAAGCATCTCTCGGCGGAGCGAGATGTCAATGAGTTACTTCAAGTCGGCCGCCCTGTCTCTGAGTTCGTTTGTTCGACGCCCGCTCCTCATGGACAGCTGTCACGAGCGGCTACGGCGCTTCGCCTGAGCCGCGAAAAATGGGAATGCGGACCCGCTTCCGCAACGTACGAGCATGGTGAAGAGCAGGAAGCTCATCGGCAGATGATTGCGAATGGCAATGAGTTGGGTGAGGGTGAGCTGAAGGAGGCGCCAGCTCTTTCAGCCGACGCAAAAGCCATCGTCCTCACGCGCCTGGGCGCACCGAACGGCTGAAGGGCATCGTCGGCTCCGGCCGCTCGAAATAGTGTAGATCTCGCCGCTTTGGGAGCCGCGTTGCTGCGCCGACGCTGCATCGCCTGCCGGTCCTTGAGAGTATGTCACGATCAGCAAACCGATGAGGCTGCCGCACTCGCATAAGCGATCATCGGCCAAACACCGACAGCAACCCACATGCGGGAATGCTTAGGACGCTCGGCTAGCGAGCTCCGTCTCGAGTTCAATGACAAGCGGCTGGATCAAGGGCCGGTCGCCCGTACCGGAGGCAAGTTCTCGCCGCGCGTGACTGAGCAGATCGTGCCAATGCCTCAGAGTGTCGGCGTGTACGGGGTGCGCGCGCAATCTGCGAGCACTCCGGACAGCCGCCACTAGGTTGTCTTCTATGCTGCCGTGCAACTTCATCTCAAGAACGCTTCATCCTCTCCCACTTAGAAGCCCATGCCTCCCATGCCCATGCCAGCTGGCGTCGCTGGATGGGCCGAATCGTCATCAGGCAACTCGGCTATCGCAGCTTCGGTTGTGATGATCAGTCCAGCAACCGATGCAGCATCCTGCAAGGCGGAGCGCACCACCTTGGTGGGATCGATCACACCGGATCGGACCAGGTCCTCATACTTCTCCGACTGTGCATTGAAGCCTAGATTCTGATTGTTGCCGTCGATCAGCTTGCCGGCAACCACTGCGCCGTCATGCCCTGCATTCTCCGCGATCTGGCGCAGCGGAGCCTGAAGGGACCTTCTCACGATATCGATGCCGCGGGTCTGATCGGCATTTGCGCCTTTCAAATTGTCGAGCGCCTTCGAGGCGTAGAGAAGAGCCGTGCCGCCGCCGGGAACGATGCCTTCCTCGACAGCCGCACGCGTGGCGTGGAGCGCGTCGTCAACCCGGTCCTTACGCTCCTTCACTTCCACTTCCGAAGAGCCGCCGACCTTGATCACGGCCACGCCGCCGGACAGCTTGGCGAGGCGCTCCTGAAGCTTCTCCATGTCGTATTCGCTGTCGGAGCGGTCGATCTGCCCACGTATCGCATCGGCACGGGCCTTGATCGTTTCCGCCGCCCCGGCTCCATCGACAATCGTGGTCGTCTCCTTGTCGATCGTGACCCGCTTGGCCGAACCTAGCATGTCGAGCGTCACGTTCTCGAGCTTGATGCCGAGATCGTCTGAGATCATCTGGCCGTCGGTGACGACGCCGATGTCTTCCAGCATCGCCTTGCGGCGGTCGCCGAAGCCGGGAGCCTTGACGGCAGCGACCTTGAGGCCGCCGCGAAGCTTATTGACGACCAGGGTGGCGAGAGCCTCTCCGTCGACGTCTTCGGCGATGATGAGCAGCGGCCGGCCCGTCTGGACCGTGGCTTCCAGCACCGGCAGGATCGATTGCAGATTGGAAAGCTTCTTCTCGAACAGGAGGATGTAGGGATCGCTGAGCTCCACCTGCATCCGCTCCGCGTTGGTGATGAAATAGGGCGACAAATAGCCTCGGTCGAACTGCATTCCTTCAACCACATCGAGCTCGAACTCGATGCCGGTTGCCTCCTCGACGGTGATCACGCCCTCCTTGCCGACCTTTTCCATGGCTTCGGCGATCTTACGCCCAACGATCTCGTCGCCGTTTGCCGAGATGATGCCGATTTGGGCGATCTCATCATTGTTCGCCACCGGCTTGGAACGGGCCTTCAGATCCTCCACCACTTGCGTGACGGCCAGATCGATGCCCCGCTTCAGGTCCATCGGGCTGACACCGGCAGCAACGGACTTCATCCCCTCGCGCACGATCGCCTGGGCAAGTACGGTGGCTGTGGTCGTGCCGTCCCCGGCATGGTCGTGCGTCCGCGAGGCGACCACGCGAAGCATCTGCGCGCCCATATTCTCGAACTTGTCGGTGAGTTCAATTTCCTTGGCGACGGTGACTCCGTCCTTGGTGATCCGGGGCGCACCGTAGCTCTTGCTCAGCAGCACGTTTCGGCCCTTCGGCCCCAGTGTCACTCGAACGGCATTGGCGAGGATATCTACCCCGCGGGTAATCCCCTCACGGGCATCGCGCGAAAATCTGACTTCTTTGGCTGACATAATCGATGTCCTTGTTGGAGCGTCGGTTTGATGGGAAGGGAGCGGGAGTTCAGGCGAGGACGGCCAGAACGTCGCTTTCCTTCATGATGAGGAGCTCTTCGCTGCCAGAAGTGTACCCAGCGCCGCCCGGTTGCGGGGGGGTGGGTACTCTTGGCTGCAGTTCGTGACTTTCCGAGACGTCGCTTACATCCTGCGGTGGAGGGTCCGCGGGTAACGCGTCAGCATCAGCCAAAGGTTTGTAGCTGATGCCGACCCCACATTTTCCGCACCAGCCATCGTTCAGTCGGAGGACGCGCGCGAGAGAGTGGGTTGTTCGGTGGCCGCGTGAGCAGACCAGCTCGATTTGGTCGACGCTAATCACGCTCGATGCCTGAACTCGAGCAACAGCTCTCACAGCGTGCCCACTGTACGTAGCTGCCACGCAAGCCCGGGGGGCTTGATCATGTCAGCACCGCAGGACGTGCATCGGCTTACGAACCGGCCTCGATCCCAGCGGCTGACCTTCACGTCAGCCGTGTGTTTTCCAAACAGCGAGTGCAGGCTCATGATGCGGCGCTCACGTCGGGATCATTCCGCCCCACTGGCACGGATTCCCCGTCCTCCCATTCGGCCTTGGCGACGGCCCGCCGCGCTTCGAAGCTGTGATCCATGTGCTGGATCAACTGCGCGCGGCTGGTCCAGGCAGAAGCGCTAGCCTCAAGACGCCGACGACCGTTCGCGGTGTCCATAAGCGAAGCTCGGGCAAGGTCGGCTGCAGCAAGGCCGCGACACCCGGCGGCCGTGTCCTGGACTGCCTTCTGCGTTTGGCTTGGAATTCGCGACACGATGTTAGGCTTCATGGATGGATCACCTGCAGGCAAGCGGGAGTACTCGATGTCTCTCAGTCACAGGATGCTTGCGAAAAGATCAGGTGATGAACTGTATATGGCGTTCAGTGCTCCACAATACTAGGTTCCAAATCCTCCGCCGATATCGATCACTCGGCTAGAAGGCCGAGCCTCTCGCTGAGCGGCTCTCGAATGCCGCGCACCGATCCAAGCCCTGAAGAATCAACCTCGCTAGCCCGCCACGGCGCTGAATTATCCCCGATATCCTACTTATCCACAGCCACATTCCGCTTGGCACGACTCGGGAGCCGATGAGACATTGCGTCCGTGGCCAAGAGCGACTGCCGGAAACGACGAGGTGCTTGCAGCCATTGCCACGCGGAAAGCGGCGGAAGTTCGAAAGGATGGACATCGCTGAAGCGTCGGCAGGGCGATCGAAGGAAGAAGCGTGAGGCAACGGCGAGAGCCAATGCCGCTCCCACTTTCCGGAGACGTCCAGCGGAACCTGACTCGATCAGGAACCGCGAAAGGGCACCTGCCGAAGTAGCAATACTGAGGCAGGAATCCGCTGGGGACCCGCCGAAGCAGAAATGCTTTGGTTGGGCGACCCGAGAGGGGCTGGCCCGAAGTCGCAAGACTTCGGTTCGGAACCCTCTCCGCCCAGGGAAGATTGGCGTGCCCAGGCACGGCAAGTGGATCTAGGGAAAGTGGGGGCTGGCGGAAACGCCGGCCCCCATTACTTTTGAAGAGGGAAGCGCCAGCAGGGGGCAAGCAAAGGGCAGGAGCTCATTGGTGGGAGCGTTCCTGCTGTTGTAACCAGGACCGGTTCCAGATTACTTTTGTGTGCCATGATTTCCGAGCCACCAGGTGGTTCCACCTCACTCGAAATTACTGTGGGAGCTGCGTTGCTGCGCGAAGCGGTTGCTTGCCGATGCAGGACCGTGACCGGTTGACAATACTACTGCTCAGATGAGCGAGCCAGGTTCGGAGGCGGCGGAAGGATCGGCTGCCCGCGCCCATCTTGCTCTATGAACGTACCGCTGTCTTCCTGACCAAAGCGTACATTCGAACCGAAGCACGATCCAGGACTGGCCGTCACCCGCTGACGACCCTGCATCTGGCGGAGCCGAGCAGGGCGGCAGATTTGATCTGGCAGAGTCCCTCCTGCATAGTGACGGGGGCTGGCTCTGTTGCCTTGCCAAGACATCAATGTGGAGGGTTCATGTCCCAGCGTCCGAGCCGGCGGCAGGTGATCTGCGCAGTCGTGGCAGGCGGGGCACTGGCGAACTGGCCAAGTCGCACCGGAGCAGCCGCCGCATCTTCGACTTTGTTCCGCGAAGTCACTCTCGTAGACGGAACAGGCGCCCCGCCACGACCTGCCGATGTGCTTGTCACAGGCGATAAGATTGCCCGGATTGCGTCGCCCTCCGGGCGCAAATCCCGATCGGCCGCCCGGATCATCGAAGGGGAGGGACGGGTCCTCGCGCCAGGTTTTATCGACACGCACAGCCATGGGGATCCGCTCGAACAGTCGCTCGAGGCCTTGCTTGCGATGGGCGTGACCACGATTGTCGTCGGGGTTGACGGCAGTGGCCCCAGGGTCGGGAAGGACCTTGATCTGCGAACCTGGATACGGGCAGCCAGTCGCGCGCCGATCGACCTCAACGTGGCGGCATTGTCGAGCCATGGGACACTGAGGCGCGCGGTGGGTGTGTCCGACGCCGTTCGTCGCCCGGACACAGCGTCGCTCCGGCGCATGGCGGCACAGCTTAATTCGGAGCTTCGAGCCGGCGCGTTCGGACTCGCTTACGGGCTGGAATATGTGCCGGGGATCTACTCGGAGACACCGGAGCTGACGAACCTCGGCCGCACGACCAGCCGCTATGGTGCCGTCGTGATGAGCCATATGCGCTCGGAAAATGACGACGAGATCGAAGCCTCGATCAATGAGTTGATCGCATCTAGCTTACCCGGGCGCCCTCACATCTCACATCTGAAGGTGGTGTTCGGAAAGGGCGAGCAACGGGCGCGAGCCCTCCTCGCTTTCCTGAGCGAGAAGCGTCGCCAGGGGATCGAACTCACCGCCGATGCCTATCCCTACACGGCCGGCTTTACGGGCATAGCAATCCTGTTCCCGCAATGGGCCCTGCCGCCCACCGACTATTCAAAGGTCGTGGCGGAGCGCAGACAGGAGCTGCGCGATCATCTGGAAAGGCGCATGATCCGCCGCGGCGGCCCGGAAGCCCTGCTCTTCGGAACACCGCCCTACACCGGAAAGACGGTGGCCCAGGCCGCGCAAGAGGCCGGACTTCACTTTGCCGACTTCCTTTTAAAGATCGGGCCCGAAGGTGGCCGGGGTGCGCATTTCACCCTGGACAAGGCGCTACAGGACACGCTGCTCCTCGATCCCTTCGTGGCAATTTCGACAGATGGAGGCCCGGGCATACATCATCCCCGGTCGACCGGGACGTACGCCAAGTTGATAGAGGAGTATGTCGTGCGCGACGGCACGCTGTCGATCCAAGAGGCAATCCGCAAGGCAACTTCTCTTCCTGCCCGCATCATGCGCTTCATCGATCGGGGCGTGATCAGGGTGGGGGCGAAGGCTGATCTTATTCTCTTCGATCCATCCAAGGTCAGAGCGCGCTCAACTTATTTGGATCCCTTCGCAAAATCCGAAGGGTTCGACCTTGTGATGGTGAATGGTCGGCCCGCTTTCGAGAAGGGCAAACAAGCCAGCACTTCCGGACGCTTGTTGCGCGCCATCAGGTCGCCGGGGCTGAAGAAAACGTAATAGACTCGTTCCCGGTGCAGCATGAACGGGAAGCGAGTGAAATAGGCCGGAGATTTGCGGTGGCTGATCAAAGCGAACAGGTTTCTCCACGTGCGGACGCTTCCAAGGTGCGGGAGAGTGCTGAGCGCCTCGAGGAGAGCGCGGGAGCGGTCAAGCACAGCACCCGTGAAATGGCCGACAGCGCGGATCGCCGTACCGAGCTTGCGGCTGATCGAACGGTGCTGGCTGCCGAGCGCACTTACGCTGCTTGGGTGAGGACCGGGATGGCTGCGTTGGCAAGCGGCGTGGGTGCCCCTGCGCTGCTCAGCAAGACCGTTCCAGACTGGCTGGCAGGCACCACTGGCTCCGTTCTGATCATGTTCAGCGCCTTTTGCTTTGTCGCGGCTGTCTGGCGAGAGCTAAAGACCGGTGCACCACCACCAAAACCGGACATCCGGCGACTCCCCCCTCTCATGCTCGTTGTGCTCAACGGATTTCTGACGCTGGTTGCGCTGGCGGCTCTGGTCGGCATCTGGTTCGGCCTCGCGGCTTCATAGAAGGCGCTTTGGCTCGGATTGGCGGCCGCAGCGTTTGCACCGCGCCCGCTGTGGTGCTGCCTCAGAATGCACTGCCGGAGGCTCGGCCTGACAAGCGCAGCGTCAGGAGCCTTCTCCGGTATTGAGCAAGCACGACCTTGCTGTTCTCGATTCCTCGGCAGAGACGGCGCTTGGCCTCTTCTGCACGGGCGTTCAGCAATGCTTCTTCCTCGCGAGACATGTCGCGTTCCTGTTGTGGTGCTGATGGGGTGAATCGGACGCGACTAACCAGGGTCAGGTCCGAGAACGGTAAGCTGCTGAAGAAGTTTCAACCATTGCGCAGGCGTCACCAACTCACGTGCCGAGCCGAGTTCAGTCCGCGATAGCTGTCGCAGCAGCTATGCTGCCTTGGCTAAAGAAGAGGCGCCACGGCGATAGCGAGCAAGGACGATACGAATAGCCCAGCCAGCAGAGTGGAATAGGTGCGAACCCGTTGCGCGTTCATGAGGTTTCCCCCGAGTCGATTTGTCTAGTATGACTCTCAACGCCTCCAGAGTCCCTCGAATTGTCGCTCCCGCAACGAGGCTGACCAAAATCAGATTTGAGCGTTGCTTCGTGACCTGCCGGTGATCCGCCCTTAGTCAGTGTGCCAGTTCAGGCCGGCCGCTGCGGTAACGGCAGCCTAGAGCCAGCCCTTCTTCTGGAATCAGCGGGACGGCACTACGGCTGAGATCACCATCATCCAAAGTGCGAGAGGGTAGCCGAGCACCCAATGCAGTTCGGGCATGTGGTCGAAGTGCCTTCGCGGAGGCAGTCGAAAGCGGGAACCTTTCATCCGCTAGCAACTCTAATGTGGGCGGTCGTACGCGACCCCCGCCCCGGGGTTCGTGCAGTTCTGATCAGGAGAGGCAAGAGAAGATGAGAAACATCGCTACCAAAGTGCTTCTCGTCGCGGCTGCGGCCGCTTTGGTAACCGCCTGCGGCGGTGGCTACGGTGGGGACCGCCCGAAGTCTCCCGGGGGAACAACATATATGGTGCCGCCGGGTTCTTGAGCGGTAGCAAAACGGCTCCGGTTGGCCGTCATCAGTTACGGGTGGCACCGCTGAGCGAGCCCCTTCAGCTTGAGCGCACGGGTCAGGTTTGCCGCAAGGACTCTGCAGCGCGTGTGGCTTCAGCGTAGTTGATGGTCAGGCGCGTCAGCAACGACGCTTTCGTCGATCATGCCGGGCAAGGCTGGTCGATGTCACTCACCGAAAAGATGTGCCCCGCAAGAAGGATATTTTGTGCTTCCAATGCTTCCCCACTTCGCAAGAACGAAGGCTCCTCGCCTCTTGATTGCTACGTTGCTTCTGACTTTGGCTGCAGCGACCTCCGCTTGCGGTTCCGAGAGCCCGACGGAGGCGGCGCGGCCGGGCGAGAGACCGGGAGCCGGCTCCGAGCAGGTGTTCCACATCACTACGCTGCACCTCGACGGCAAGACGAATATCAACGGCGCAGGCGATCACAGTCCAGAGCCGTTTCCCGCAACCGCGCCGAAAAGCAGCGGAGGCTTCATCGTCAAGCCACCGGACCCGAAGGGTGAGTGGTCCGTCCGTGCGTTCGCGTTCCACCCGAGCCAGGTGGTGGTGCGGCAAGGGGACACGGTGATGCTGAACTTCGTGGGTGTGCAGGGTTCCTCGCACAACATCGCTGTTGACGGTCAGCCGGAGCAGCTCGCCCTGAAGCGAGGAGAGATGAAGAGCGTCCGCTTCGTGGCGGATCAGCCGGGTATCGTCAGGTTTGTTTCGGTTGGGCGCGAGCCCACCATGCAGGGCTCGGTACTCGTCCTCCCGAGCAACGGTTCATAGTCTCGGATGATCCTCCAGTTCCGGCGTGTCAAGCGAGCCCACTTGGAGCTTGCGTAACTCTGATTTGAGTTCGTTCCAAATCCTGACGTGAACGGCCCCGGACTAAAAAGCGGGGCCGCTTCGTCAAAGGCCGTCGGGCGTAAGGCTAAAGGGATGTCAGGCCGGCGCGGCCGCACGCGACCCGCTGCCACCTGACTGCTCGCTGCCCTTTGGGACATTGGATCTCCGCCGCAGCCGGAGCCCCTGCAGGAGCAGGGCGACGCCCGCCGCAAGCGCGTAGACGCCGATCAGCCAGGCAACCGAGAGAATTGTGGCGGCCGGATAGAGCGTCAGCACGAGCGGGATGACCATCCCAAGCAGGATTGACAGCAGCCCCGAAAGCCCGAGCAGCCACTCGCCCTTGATCTCCTTACGCAGCTTCACGGCGGCGGCGACTTCGAAGACGCCCGTGAAGATCGACCAGACGGCAAGCAGCCCAAGCGAGACGATCGCGTAGCTGATGGTGGTGACGAGAGGCATCAGGACGAACAGCACGCCAACGGCGATGCCGACCAGGCCGCGCAGGATGAGGGCCCACCACCGCTCCTCCTTCCGCCTCGCGCCCTTGATGCCGCTTATGACCGAGAAGAGACCGTCCACCAGAGCATAGGCCGCAAAGACCATCGTGAAGGCAAAAAGCGTGTTCGCCGGAAAAGAACAGCAAGCACGGCAAGCGCTATGGCCAGCCCGCCACGAAGAACGAACCAGCTCCAATTGCAATCGAGAACGCCGATTTCTTTAGTCTCGTTTGACATCTCCTTTCTCCTCAGCTTTGTGTCGCCCGCCCACGTTTGATGCTGCCCCTCCGCGTCGCTCTTTCTGTTCTTCGACTATGGAGACGGCCGTGGCGGTCTGCTTGAGGCAGTGCTGGTGGGGGACGCCGGCCGGACAGCTCCGAACTGAGGATGCCGATGCTCATCGCCAGCAGACCCGCGAACATGTGGATCCACAAAGCGGGATCGCTCGTGAAGCCGAGCACCACGGGCGCCACGAGAGACCAGGCGCCGATAGCCATTGCGCCGCCAGCGACCGAGTGAAGCCGGCCACCAATGGCAGCGAGGCCGAGCACTGCAAGGAATGCCGCGATCGCGCCGGTACTCAACATTGCCCCATTCTGATCGGGGTTTCCCAAGAACGAGGATGCGGCAAAGATGCCGAAGCTGGTCGCAAAGAGGCCTGCAGCCAGCCACTTCTTATTGCGGTTGTTAAACATCGCCTTTTTCCTCCCTCAGGGCTGGATAGTTTCCACAGCACAGAGCGTGCGGACCCGTGGGCCAGCAGCAGAGCTGGAACGTCGATTGCCGGTCAAAGCTTTGCTGGGCGCTTGCTGCCCGACGAGCCGGAGCGGGTTCGTGCACTTCGTAGGGGAGACCCTGGCGCTCTGCGAAGCGGACTGCCGCCTCCCGGCTCGAGAAGCGGATCGCCACGTGCGCGAGGGGATCGTCGCTGCCTCTCCAGCCGGTCAGCGGATCGACGGATGACCGAGGCCGGAAGCGGAGCAGCCACTCTCCACTACGCGCTCTGCTGGCCTGAGTGACGGACCTGTATCTCGGTTCGATGATCGCCTCGGCGCCCAAAGGGACGGGCGATTGCACGCGCCGATCCGATGGACTGTCGTGGGTGTTCCGGCTCCGCCCTATAGCTGCGGGATCGTTCAACTGGATCGCTTGTTCCTGGGGATCGCTCCTTGCCATGACACGCCTCCTGACAAAGCCCCGGGCCGGAATCGCCGACCCGGAGCGAGTGCGTTCGGGGTCTCAGTGCTTGGTTTGCGCGTTGATCGGGACTCGCCGCCCGCGCTCCGCCTCGGCCGATTTGGGCAAAGTCACGGTGAGGAGACCGTCGCCGAAGGTGGCGTTGGCGCCCTCCTCATTGACATTCGAAGGTAGCGCGACGCGACGCTCGAAGCGACCATAATAGCGCTCTGAATAGCCGCGATCCTTGTCCTCGGTCTCGCTCTTGTTCTCGCCGCGGATGGTGAGCACGCCGTCTTCCACCAGCAGCTCGACGTCCTTTTCGCTCATCCCGGGCACTTCAGCGGTAACGCGAATTTCTCGATCAGTCTCGCTGATCTCGACATTCGGCCACGCCGCGAGGGAGCGCCCCAGACCGAGGCCCGGCAGGCTTCCGCGAAAGAAATCGTCGAAAAGCCGATCCACTTCGTGGCGAAAGCCGACGATCGGATTGTCCCGGTTCTGATACTGCACCGGAGCCGCGCTGCTCTGCCGGCCCCAGGGGATGAGATCACGCATATTCATCTTGATCCTCCTTGGTTAGCTAGAGTTGCACATGACCGGCTTGGTCCGGCATCGACGATGCCGGCCAGCCGGTTTGCGCCGGAAGCCTCCTTAGGCCGCCTGACGCTCGCTGTTGTCATTGCCCACCCGCTGGTCCGTGAGCGTCTGGCTAGTCGAACCGCCGATCTCGATCTTGCGCGGTTTCATCTCTTCAGGGATTTCCCGCACGAGCTCGATCGAGAGCAGCCCGTCCTTCATTTCGGCACCGCGGACCTGGATGAAGTCGCCGAGCGCGAAGCGCCGCTCGAACGACCGGGCCGCAATGCCGCGGTGGACGTAGTTGCGCTCTTCTTCCTCCGACTTTTTGCCGGAGACGACGAGCAGGTTCTGCTTGGCAGTGATGTCGATTTCGTCCTGCCCGAAGCCGGCCACGGGGAGTGTGATCCGGTAGCGATCGCCGCCGTCATGCTCAATGTCGAACGGCGGGTAGTTGTCGGCAGGAATCATGGATGACCCGTTCTCGAGCAGCTCGAACAGCCGGTCAAAGCCGACGGTGGAGCGCCGGAACGGAGCGAAGTCGAAGTTGGTCCTCATATCAAAGTCCTCCTTAGAGCAACGTTGTTACGAGGCGCGTCCGAGAGAGCGGACGCCCTCAGGGGAAACTGGACCCATTGGCGTCCAGCACGAGCCTATATGGTTCTATTTTCCGTGGCTTCAAGGCCTTAGGTGGTGGATTTTTGCTGGAAGTGTGTCGAGCCGAATAAGGCTGTCGAAGCGTACGCCGGGAGGCGAACGCAGCGGCGGGTTGGCGCGGTTGAGCGCTAGCGTCTTGGGCATCGACCTGTCGCGGAAATACAAGTAGTTCCAAGCTGATGGGCGCAGACGCAGGTACCGAAACGCTGGGGGCGCTCCGCCTCCTCCTCGACACGGCACTCGATGCCGTTGTGGTGATAGAAGCCGAGGGCGTGATAACCGGATGGAACGCGGTTGCGGAAAGAACCTTCGGCTGGAGTCGAGTAGAGGCTGTCGGTCGCAACTTGGGCGATTTGATCGTTCCCTCGGCCTATCGAACCCAACACCGGGACGGCATGAGCAGATATCATGCTTCCGGAAAGCCGACGGTCCTCAACCGCAGAATCGAAATCACCGCATTGCACAGGGACGGCCACGAATTTCCCGTCGAGCTTTCGATCACGATGGCACGTGCTCCCGGCGGTATCCTTTTCGTTGGCTACCTCCGAGACATCAGCGAGCGCCGCGCTCAGGAACAAGCATTGCGAGAGGCAAAGGCCAACGCGGATGCGTTAGCGGCTGAGCGCGAGGCAACGCTTTCGCAGCTCGCCGAGGCTGTGATCCTCGCTGACAGCGAAGGCCAGATCGTTTTCGTCAACGAGGCTGCCGCCCGGCTGCACGGAACAGCTCGGCTTCAGGTGGGACCGGAAGATTATAGTGCCTCTTACTCGCTGCTGACTGAGGATCGCCGGCCATATCCATCTACGGACCTTCCACTGGCTCGTGCCGTGCGTGGTGAGTCCGTCTCCGAGGCCCGATGGAGGATCCGCCGTCCAGACGGTAGCGAAGTTCTCGCGCTTGGAAGTGCGCGCCCCATTTACGACCCAAGCGGGAAGCAGATCGGTGCGGTTCTCACCGCCCACGACGAGACCGATCGGGTCGAAGCTGAAATCGCGCTTCGAGAGCTCAACGAGTCGCTCGAGGAGCGGGTCGCTGCGCTGGCCGCGGAACGGCAGCGGATCTGGGAAATCAGCAAGGACTTGTTGGTCGTCATCGGGTTCGATGGCTTCTACCGGACTGCGAACCCCGCCTGGCTGGACGTGCTGGGATACGAGCCGCAGGGGCTGATCGGAACGCGCTTCGATGAACTTGTGCATGCCGATGATGTGGAGGCGACCCAACGGGCATTCGAGCGCATCGTCCAGGGGAAGGTCGTGAAAATCTGGACGTCCGCGTCCGGGCAAAAGGTGGCTCTTTCCGCTGCTTCAGTTGGACCTGCGTTCCGGTGGATGATGTTTTTTACGCATCAGGCCGGGATGTCACTGAGCAAAGGCAAGTTGAAGAGCAGCTTCGCCAGTCGCAGAAGATGGAAGCGGTAGGCCAGCTCACCGGCGGCATCGCACACGATTTCAACAACCTCCTGACGATCATCGGCTCCGCCGTGGGTCTGATGCGCCGTCGCGATCTTCCGGAAGACAGACGCGCGCGCTATGTTGATGCGATTTCGGAGACTGTGGAGCGAGCCTCGAAGCTCACAGGGCAATTGCTGGCATTCGCGCGCCGGCAGCCGCTGAAGCCAGAGATTTTCGAAGTGACTGCCCAAGTTCGCGCAGTGGTGGATCTCGTCCGGCCCCTCCTTGGCTCCCGCATTCAGACACGTGTTGACGCGCCAGATCGGCCGGATTTCGTAGAGATGGACATGGGGCAGTTCGAAACGGCGCTCGTCAACCTGGCAGTGAACGCGCGCGATGCGATGAACCTCGAGGGCCTGTTGGCGATGAAAGTGGAGCGCGTGGCCGCCATCCCACCGCTGCGGGATCAGCCGCGACGGCGCGGTGCTTTCGTGGCCATTTCTGTCTCGGACACGGGCTCCGGGATCACCGCAGAGCATTTGGACAAGCTTTTCGAACCGTTCTTCACGACCAAGGATGTGGGCCGCGGAACCGGGCTCAGACTGAGCCAGGTATTTGGGTTCGTCCAGCAATCAGGCGGAGACGTCGAGGTGACGAGCGTTGTGGGCGTGGGCTCCACTTTCACCCTCTACCTTCCCCGAAGCAAGCAAACGGCGCAGCCTGAAACGAACCGTTTCGCGAGCGAACCGCACCAGCGACCACGGGAAAAGACCTGCGTGCTTGTTGTCGAGGATGACGAGGCGGTGGGCAAATTCTCTACCGAAACGCTCCACGACCTTGGCTACGAGACAAAGTGGGTTTCGAATGCGCGGGAGGCACTCGCGCAGCTCAAGGAGGAGGACCTGAGCTTCGACGTGGTGTTTTCCGATGTGATCATGCCCGGCATGAACGGAGTTGAGCTTGCACAAACGATCCGCGAGCGACACCCCGGCTTGCCGGTCGTCCTCACCAGTGGCTACAGTGACGTGCTGGCAAAGGAGGGGGCTCACGGCTTCCCACTTCTTCAGAAGCCATATTCGGTTGAGGCGTTGTCCCGTGTTCTGCGTCAGGCCGTGAGCAATGGACGAAAGAGGCTTGAATAGGGCTCTCAGCCTCCGGGGGGTCTCCAGCACCGGCGCGATGGGCCCGGTTCGGATCAATGCGCTGAAGCCTGTAGCTTGCCCAGCGGCGGGGCACTGAACAAGCCATTATCGAAAATATGAATGGCACTTATCTAAATTAAGCGCTTCCGGCCGCGCGACGAGAGGCGCAACGTTGCTCCACGATTCGGATCGCGGAGGACCAAGTTATGGATGCAAAGACCAGCGGCAGCCCACTGAGTGACCCTGGGAAAGAGCCTCGCGCACTGAGGTCGCTCCTGGGAAGGACCAACCGCGACTGGTGGCCGAACCAGCTGTCTCTGGACATTCTCCACCAGAACGGAGCGGCCTCGCCAAATCCGTTCGGGGAGGAATTCGACTATCCGACGGCATTTGGGTCGCTCGATTACCAAGCCGTCAAACGAGACCTCCACGCGCTCATGACCGACAGCCAGCCTTGGTGGCCGGCAGATTACGGCCATTACGGCCCTTTCTTCATCCGTATGGCCTGGCACAGCGCGGGTACCTACCGCACGGGCGACGGCCGCGGCGGAGCCTCGTCCGGCGGGCAGCGTTTCGCGCCGCTGAACAGCTGGCCGGACAATGCCAATCTGGACAAAGCGCGGCGCCTCCTCTGGCCGATCAAACAGAAATATGGCCGTGCACTCAGCTGGGCAGATCTGATGATCCTGACTGGCAACGTCGCCATCGAATCGATGGGCGGCCCGACCTTCGGCTTCGGCGGCGGACGCGTAGACGTCTGGGAGCCGCAGAAAGACATCTACTGGGGCACCGAGGAAGAGTGGCTCGGAGATACCCGGATCGATCAGGAGGCGGGCAGGGCGCTCGAAAACCCGTTGGCCGCGGTGCAGATGGGCCTCATCTACGTCAATCCGGAAGGCCCGGGCGGCAAACCCGATCCCGCCGGCTCCGGTCGGGATATCCGCGAAACCTTTGGCGGCATGGGCATGAACGATGAGGAGACTGTCGCCCTGGTCGCTGGCGGTCACACCTTCGGCAAATGCCACGGGGCGGGTGATGCCTCCAAGGTTGCGGTCGAGCCGGAAGGCGCCGATATTGCCCAGCAGGGCCTCGGCTGGACGAGCGGACACGAAAGCGGGTTCGGCGACCATACCATCACCAGCGGTCTCGAAGGAGCCTGGACGCCGACGCCGATCCAGTGGAGCAACAATTACTTCCGGATGCTGTTCGAGTATGACTACGACCTGGTGAAGAGCCCGGCCGGCGCCTGGCAGTGGCAGCCAAAGGATCAGCGCGAGGAAGATAAGGCGCCGGGCGCCCACAGTCCGCATCGCCGCTTGCCGACGATGATGACCACGGCCGACATGGCGCTGAAAGTCGACCCGATTTACGGTCCGATCTCGCGCCGGTTCTATGAGAATCCGGCTGAATTCGCCGATGCCTTCGCGCGCGCCTGGTTCAAGCTGTGCCATCGCGACATGGGCCCGAAGGCTCGCTACCTTGGACCGGAAGTGCCGCAAGAGGATCTGATCTGGCAGGATCCAATCCCGCCGGTTCATCATGCGTTGGTGAACGAAAATGAGATTCGCGACCTGAAGCGGAGGATCCTCGATTCCGGCCTCACCGTGTCGGAGCTTGTTCAGACCGCCTGGGCCTCCGCGGCTACCTTCCGCGGCTCCGACAAGCGGGGCGGCGCCAACGGCGCGCGCATTCGGCTGGAGCCGCAGCGGAACTGGGAGGTCAATGAGCCTGAGCAGCTCGGGCGGGTTCTCCAGGCACTGGAGCAGATCAAGAGCGACTGCGATGGGGTGGCTGACGGGGGCAAGAAGATCAGCCTGGCCGACCTCATCGTACTTGCCGGCTCGGCGGCAGTAGAGAAGGCAGCGAGGGACGCCGGCCATGACGTCGACGTTCCTTTTGCTCCGGGCCGCACCGATGCGTCGCAGGAGCAAACGGACGTCGAAGGCTTTGCGGTGCTCGAGCCGAAGGCAGATGGCTTCCGCAATTATCTGCAGGTCGAGTTTAGCGTGCCTACGGAAGAGCTGCTGGTCGACCGCGCGCAGCTGATGCAGCTCAGCGCGCCCGAAATGGCTGTTTTGGTGGGCGGCCTGCGGGTTCTCGGTGCCAATCATGGGGGCTCGCGGCACGGCGTCTTCACGGATCGGCCCGGGCAGCTGACGAACGACTTCTTCCGCAACTTGCTGGATATGGGCACGGCTTGGAAGCAGGTGGATGCCAGCGCCGATGAAGTCTTCGTCGGCACATGCCGCAAAAGCGACCAGGAAAAGTGGACGGCGACGCGAACCGATCTTGTCTTCGGCTCCAACTCGCAGCTCAGGGCAATATCGGAGGTCTATGCGTCCGACGATGCCGCGGAGAAATTCGTGGTCGACTTCATCAAGGCGTGGACAAAGGTGATGAACGCCGACCGCTTCGACCTCACCGACCCCCGGTGCCACGCACCGGAGGAGGCTGCTTAACCTGATGGGCTGCGGCGAATCAGCCGTGGCCCTTGCCTCTCAGCAAGGAGGAAGGCCGATGCGCCGGCACGAGGTCGACCGACTGGACCCAACCCGCAGCCACTGGGTTCCGGCGGTCGTTTCGCCTCAACGAGACTGGGTCGGCGCGCGGGGCTGCCGCAGAGGGGCAAGGTTCATGGTCAATCTGGAAACGCTTCACCCAACTCGGGATGAGTTTGACACGTTCGACAGCGAACAAAGCTGTTTGCAGTGGATCATGCAGCACCGGGCGCAGCTCAACCGGAACTTACCCGGAGCGACCATCAGAGCCGTTCGATTGGATCGGTGGCTGCTGGGGCTCGATTGACCACTTGGAAGTCTAAAGACTACCACCGAAGAAGTGGCAGGGGTCGGTGTTGCCACAAAGCGGGGATGGGACTCTTCTGGCTGTCGACGCTGACTTCTCCTGCTCGGGATTGCAGCTTTGTTGAAATATCTGCAATCCGACCGTCGGTGCGACGGAAGATAGCTGGGCTAAGGGCGGCCGAATGAAAGTTCCGGCTCCGGAGAGCCTTCCATGAAGAACCCCCGAAAGGCGATCGTCTTGGGCGGAGCCGTGGCAGTGCTGCTTCTCCTGCTGTCGATCTTGTCCCGCGGCTGGTTCGCCACTCCAACCTCGATGCACCCGGGCCAAGGGCGCGACGGGTACGTTCCGTGTCCTGCGGGCACGGAGCCCAAAGCAGGCCAGCCCCACATCTGCGTCCCGACGCCATCGGCGTGGAGACATTGATGGCCCAAAACCACTCCCACGGTCACCAGCCTGCAGATTTCGGCCGCGCTTTCGCCATAGGCATTGCGCTCAACGTGACCTTTGTTGCCACAGAGGCGGTCTTTGGGATCCTGTCGGGTTCGATGGCGCTGCTGGCTGATGCAGGGCACAATCTGTCGGACGTTCTCGGCCTCGTCATAGCTTGGGGAGGAGCGATCCTGTCCCGGCGTCCACCGTCACCGCGCTACACTTACGGCCTTCGCGGCTCATCGATCCTGGCGGCTATGCTGAACGCGCTTCTCCTCCTGGTTGCGATCGGAGCAATTGCGTGGGAGGCGATCAGGCGCTTTTCAGAACCTCAGCCGGTGGCCGGTTGGACCGTGATCATCGTCGCTGGCATCGGCATAATCATCAACACAGCCACTGCTCTGCTGTTCGCGCGAGGCCGCAAGGGCGATCTCAACATTCGTGGCGCCTTTCTGCACATGGCCGCCGACGCCGCGGTTTCGGCAGGCGTGGTTCTGGCGGGCCTGCTCATCCTGCTGACGGGCGTAACTTGGATCGATCCTGTGGTCAGTTTGATGATTGCCGCGATTGTGTTCTTGGGGACTTGGGGGCTCCTCAAAGCATCCGTCCAGATGTCCCTCGGGGCGGTTCCGTCGGGCATAGACGTGGAGGAGGTCCGGGCGGAACTGGCCGGTATGCCGGGAGTGTCAAGGGTTCATGACCTCCACGTCTGGCCAATCAGTACCTCGGAGACCGCATTGACCGCGCATTTGGTTACGCCCGCCGGACACCCGGGCGACGCGTTCCTGGTTGAACTCCAGGACCGAGTGGCCCGGCGTTTTCACATTCACCACTGTACGATCCAAATCGAGATTATGGATTTCGAAGCCTGCCGCCTTGACCCGGACACCGCCGTCTAGGCGCGCTTTGTCGCGCCGAGGGATGGCTTCGGACGCGGTGATGCGCCTTCGAAAAGGTCCCCGTGCCCGGTCCGCCAGGCTAGA
>JADDQD010000178.1 GCA_016781555.1 Pseudomonadota bacterium
GAACATGATCGAGTTGAACAGTCCGATGGTGAGCGCCGCATAGCCAGCCGTCATTCCGCCGACGAAAAAGACGTAAAGGCAAATTCCGGTGGCCGCCAAGGCGAACGCCGCTAGCAGGCTGGTTGCCGGCACGCGGGTCAGCAGCGCCGACCCCGCCAAGCGCCCGACCATCGCCCCGCCCCAGTAAAGGCTCACCATCTTGCCCGCTTGCTCGAGCGAGATGCCGAGCACATCTTCGCTGTTGAGGAAAAGTGCCATTTGCGTGCCGATCGCCACCTCGGCGCCGACGTAGAGGAAGATGGCAGCGCCGCCCAGGACCGCCCAGCGGGAAGATGCCGCATCGCGAAACGTCGCGAGAATTCCGCGCCGAGCGGTCTCGCTTGGTGCCGGGGGCGCCGCCTCCGTGATGAGCCGACGCGCAGACCAGATGAAGAGGCCCAACAAAGCGATAAGGCCGGCAATCCAAAGGAAAGCCGAGTCGATGCCGCCCAGCGAGGATGCGCGTGCCGCTTCGCTGATCGCCGCCCCCTCCTTCACTTCCACACCTTTCAGGAAGAGAACTGCCCCCAAATAAGGGCCGAGGAAGGTGCCGAAGCTGTTGAAGGCTTGGCTGAATGTCAGCCGAAAGTGGCTGCGCTCCGGCGGTCCGAGCACTGCTGCCAGCGGGTTGGCCGCGACCTGGAGCACGGTGATCCCGCTCGCAAGAACGAACAGACCAAGCAGAACCAGACCATAGATCGCCACATTCGCCGCAAGCAGCATCAGCAGGCAGCCGGCGACCATCATTGCAAGCGCGATCAGAATGGTCGGCACCGATTTCCGCCGCGAAAGCAGCACCGCCGCAGGAAAGCTCATCACGCCATAAGCGATGAAGAAGGCCGAAGCGCTGAGCTGTGCCTGCAGGTCGGTGAGGCTGAAGATCCCCTTCACCGCAGCGACCAACGGGTCGATCAGTGAGGTGATGAACCCCCACGCGAAAAACAGGCTCGTTACGACCATGAACGCACCCGAGGCTCCACGTGCCCGGCTGGTGGTGGTCATTTTGGTTCCTTCCGAAGCTGTGGCTGACGGATCAGGGCTGCCCGCACTGGTTCTGCGGAACCGCGGCGCTTGCGATGCGAACGTCGGAGACCGACAGCGACAGGCGACCGGCCGTGCTGATCGCAAACGGGGCAATGACCCGCTGCATGTCCACGCCCGCAGTGCGGAAGCATCGCAGCGGAATGGCCATCGATGTCCACTGCCCGGCTGGGGCAGCACGAAGCGCCCCGGTGATCGGAAGGGTGACGCGCGACCCGGCGCCGCTTACCATGCCGAGCAACACCGGTGCGCTTGGCGCCTGATCGACCCTGTATTCGACCACAAGGCTCAGTTCCCCGTTGGCTTCGCGCGAGATGTCGAGCGGCTGGGCGGCAGAAATCTGCGCCGCCGCGCCCCCAGCTCCGTTCCAAACGAAGCGCCGCGCATCTTCCTGTGCCCGACGATCAACGCCGGAGACGATAAGGCGGCCAGTGGCGGTCCTGCCGGCATTACCGGTGACCGCGGCAACGGTGCCGCCTTCCTCCATCAGGCCAAGCGACCAGCCGGACGGAAGCCCGCTCCGCCCGAACACCACGCCGTCCGCGCCAGCGGAAACGCCCGCCGGGCGATCCTCCGAAAGCCGGCGAAGATTGCCGTTGTCGGCGTAGCTCAGGCCATAGCCGTAGGCGAAGAGTGGGTCGTAATTCGCATCGCCGCGGTTGAGCGGTGTCTGGTCCGCCCGCTTCGGCCAGGAATAAGAAAGCTTGCCCTTGAAGTCGTTGCGTACCGCGCCGCCCGCGCCCCGGAACAGCACATCGGCAACGCCGCCGCCCTCACTGCCGGGGAGAAAGGCGGCCACGAAGGCGTCGGATGCGTTGATCTCGGGATTGACCCACATCGGCCGGCCCGACAGGAAAACGGAGACAACGGGGACACCCGCCGCCTTCAGCCGCCGCATCAGCTCCAGATCCCTCTTGTCGGCCGGGCTGAATTCGAGCGACGCACGGTCACCGACGAACTCCGCATAAGGCTCTTCGCCGAACACCACGACGGCAACGTCCGGCTTTGTCGTGAAGCGCCCGTCGGTGCTCAGCGTAGCGGTTCCGCCCGCGGCGCGGACGGCTTCCTGGATTCCGCCGAAGATCGACTGCGCGTTCGGGAAGTCCTTGTTGGTGACGCCCGTGCCCTGCCACGTCAGCGTCCAGCCGCCGGACTGCTTTGCAATATTGTCGGCGCCGTCGCCCGCAACCAGCACGTTCGCGCTGCCCGCGAGCGGCAGAACCTTGCCCTGGTTCTTGAGAAGGACGAGCGACTCGCGAACCGCCTGGCGTGCCACCGCGCGGTGCGCGGAGCTGCCGAGGAGGTTGAACTGGCCCGCATAAGGCCTCGCCGAGGGCTTGCCCTTTTCGAACATGCCGGCCCGAGCCTTGACCCTAAGGATACGCCGAACCGCCTCGTTCAAGCGCTCCATCGGGATGACGCCGGAGCGGACCTGCGCGAGCGTGTTCGTGTAAAGATCCTTCCAGCTGTCGGGCGCCATGAACATGTCGAGCCCCGCGTTGATCGACTGCGGGCACGAAGTGTTCGAGCACCCGTCGACCTGGCCGTGCGCGTTCCAGTCCCCAACGACGAGGCCGTCAAAGCCCATCTGCTGCCGGAGCGCACCGGTCAGCAGGTCACGGTCGCCATGAACCTTCTCGGCGCGGACGCTGGAAAACGACGCCATGATCGCCTGAACGCCGGCTTCGATGGCGGGCGGATAGCCGGCGCCGTGAATGTCGCGCAGTTGCTGCGGGGGCGAGGGATTGTCGCCCTGATCCTTGCCGCCAAGGGTTCCGCCGTCCCCCACGAAGTGCTTGGCGGTCGCAATGACCTTGCCTGCTCCCATGAAATCGCTGGTGCCGGGCCGCCCCTGCAGCCCCTCCACCATCTGGCCGGCATAAGCGCGGACGATCTCCGGATCCTCAGAGAAACCTTCATAGGTGCGCCCCCAGCGATCGTCGCGCACCACTGCGAGGGTCGGCGAGAAGTCCCAGTCGAGACCGGTGATGGCCATTTCCAGCGCGGTGACTTCACCGATGCGGCGGATGAGCTCCGGATTGCGGGTCGCGCCGAGCCCGATATTGTGGGGAAACAGCGTCGCGCCGACGATGTTGCTGTGGCCGTGAACAGCGTCCGAACCCCAGATCACGGGGATCTTCTCGCCACTCCACTTCGCCGACATGGAGGCTTCCCAGAAGCGGTCGGCCAGCTTCAGCCAGTCCGAAGCAGGACCCGTCTCGTTCCCGCCCGGCGCCGAGTTCCCGCCGTTCAGCACTGAGCCGAACTTGTACTTGCGAACATCTTCGGGAGTGACGCTCGAGATGTCCGGCTGAATGATCTGCGCGACCTTTTCCTCGTCACTCATCTTGGCGAGAATGGCGTCCACGCGACGCTCCTGCGCCGCATCAGGCCTGACGCGGCTGGTCACCGCCGGCCAGCGGCCGTCGTCCTGCACCGCAGCGGCGCTGCTCGTGGGAAGCGAAGTCGTGGTCTGGGTGCATGCGGTGGAGGCGAGCAGCGCGCCCAGGATGAAAAGACGGTGAACCATTTTCGATTGGATCCTCTCAAGCGGCCTTGTCCGGCCGTTCTACGTTGAACGAACCTTTATTTGACAACGCTATCATGGACAAGGGGGCTCCATCGCCTGAACGAGGCTGCGGACGAGATCACCGCCATTCCCTGGACGACCCGCCTGAGCCAACGCCAGCTCCTCGAGCTTTTGCCTCCCTGCTTAGCTCAGCGTCTGGATGGTGGAGGACTTCTTCCAGATGTCGATGCCGGCTTCCCCCGCATAGCCATCGATCCGACGGAGTTCTTCCTGGTCGAATTGAAGGCCGCGCAAGGCAGCGAGCGAATCCTCGAGCTGCTCGACTGTGCGCGCCCCGATCAGCGCCGAGGTGACACGCGGATCGCGCAAAACCCAGGCGATCGCCATTTGTGCCAGGCTCTGGCCGCGCGCCTGCGCGATCTCGTTGAGGCCGCGGATGCGGTCGATGTTCTCGGAACTGAGGAGGTCGGTTGAAAGCGAGCCGCCCCTGGCGGCCCTTGCATCGGACGGGACGCCGTTCAGATATTTCCGAGTGAGCATGCCTTGGGCAAGTGGCGAAAAGGCAATGCAGCCGACCCCAAGATCCCCCAACGTGTCGAGCAGCCCCTGCTCCACCCAGCGATTGAGCAGCGAATAAGAAGGCTGGTGGATCAGCAGCGGAACACCTTCACCTTTGAGGATGGCGTGCGCCTCGTAGGTTAGCTCGGGCGAATAAGAAGAAATGCCGACGTATAGCGCTTTTCCCTGCCGGTGCGCCTGGACCAGCGCGCTCATCGTTTCCTCGAGCGGCGTCGTTGGATCGACACGATGCGAATAGAAGATATCGACATAGTCGAGCCCCATCCGCTTCAAGCTTTGGTCGAGGCTCGCCATCAAGTATTTGCGGGAACCGCCATTGCCGTAGGGCCCTGGCCACATGTCGTAGCCCGCCTTGGTCGAAACGATCATCTCGTCGCGGTAGGGAGCGAAGTCAGTTGCCATGACGCGCCCGAAATTCTCCTCCGCCGATCCATAAGGCGGGCCATAATTATTGGCGAGATCGAAGTGGGTGACGCCAAGATCGAAGGCCCTGCGGAGAATCGCGCGGCCGGTTTCGAATATGTCGGCGCCGCCGAAATTCTGCCACAGGCCGAGTGAAATGGCTGGAAGATCAAGCCCGCTTCGTCCGCACCGGCGATATGGCATCTGTTCGTAGCGCGAGGCATCGGAAATGTAGTGCATCGGAGCTCCTTTCCGGGGGCAGTATCGGAAGGGCCTCCTGCCCGCTCGCACGGCGCTTGCCAAGCGGCCAAAAACTCCTAGGCGTTCGAGATTGATCCTATTGGGCGGGTAGGGATGACAGCGTTGTCCAACC
>JADDQD010000102.1 GCA_016781555.1 Pseudomonadota bacterium
ACGTTGGCCCCTACACCACGGGCGGCATGCTGGCAGGCGGGGATTTCGAGACGGGCGGGACGTTCGGCGCGAACATGCCTCCGAACCTTGGCCTGGACCTTCCGGCGGCGCCGGGAGCACTCGTCGGGCTCGATGCCCCAGCTCTGTCGGGCGAAGTGTACGGCCCGACCATGGCGGACCTGCTGGGTGGGGTGCCGGAGGGGTATAACCGCACACCGTTTGACAATCCAGATGGACTGCCCGTGCCCGGATGTAGAGGGCGGAGTAATTTTGGAGCACCCGGCCGCCGCGGATCAGAGGTCCTGAGGGCAGATCTCAAGCCCAGTCAGATCAAGCACAAGCTCAGGTGTGGCCGAGGTTTTTCCTGCGGCATGCCTTCAGCGAGCGACCGCCGCAGTGCTCCAGATTTCCTCCGCCCACTGCTCCAAAATTACTCCGCCCTTTTCAGCGTCGTTGCGCTTGTTCTCTCAGGTGCCGTCCGCGCGTCGGGAGATCGTCCGATCCTGGTCCTTGCTCATGCCGCCCCACAACCTGCGTCACCCTCCACGTCGGGATGCAAGCTTGGCCTTTCAAGGTCCGGAGGGCGAGTGCAAGGACGAGACCGCCTCACAGGTCGCTGAAATCGATGGCGACGATCATCTTGCGCCAGGTCGTGTGACCGGCGGCAACATAGGCGCCGAGGAAATTCTCAAGGAGGTCCGTGTTCTTGGTGTAGGCGCCCAGGACGATGTCGAAATAGCCCTTTTTGCGAAGTAGGATCACGCGCCAGTAGACCGCACCGGTTTCATCCTCCGGATCCGTCCGCCAGATGAAGCCGTCCGCCATCAGGATATTGAGGTCGCCTTCGTATCCGCTATGGTCGGCGGCAAACCTATCGAGCTTGTTGGCCTTGATCCGCCAGCCGTCGTTGTCGCTCCGGCATCATTGCTGCTGTGGTCGTTGGGTGGGTTCCCATTCGCGGATGGTCTGACCTCGCGAACTTTTCGACACCCTCTTGGGCGGGATCGCACGTTGTCTTAGCAACGGGCCTGTGGTTCTCGCTTCTGGTCACGAGTGGAATAGACACACATCTCAAGTTCTTAAGGGAGGACGTGGTCGCTGATGGATGCGACCTTGTCGGACACGATATGGGTCTGGCTGGCCTTTTCGCCCTGACCCCGCTCGTGCCTCTCGTGAGTTGGCTCCGCACCCGCAGAGCCTCGTTTCCTGCCCGTCTCGGGGACCTTCGTCTCAACATCCGGAGGCCGGGTGACCTCCTTTTTATCACCCTTACAGGCGGCCTTCTCGTCCTCCTCGTCTTGTCCATCGTTCAGGGCGTTCTTATCGTCCCTTGTTTGGTACTTTGGCTCTATCTCCGGCTGTCGCTTCGTGTAGCACGATCAGGTCCGGTTCAAGCGGTGTCACCGAGCCTTAAGGCCCACGGTCAGTCGCTATCCGGTTTCAGCGGGTGAACTCCAGCCACCGGCGAGTACGCCCGCCCGGCAGCCTTCACGCACATTCCATATACTGCCTTATGCGAAAACGGTCGGGGCCTCACGCTCGGGGCATGCGGCCCAGTGTTCCAACACCGAGAGGCATCGCCCGATCTCCAAGCCGGCTCGGATCGAGGCTCCATGCGTCCGCGAGAGCACCGACATGACGGTCGCTAGGGATTAGGTCATCCCGGAAATTTCTCTCCTTCTCCTGGTTGGAGCGAGGCATGCCGGATTGCCGCCTTTGCTCCTGCTGGGCGTTGAACCGCTCGAACAGGTATGCTGTCGCCTCCACAGGAGAGAGTGATCCGAGGTCAAGAAAGCCGAGGGACGCCTCTTCGGGTGTTTGTGCGCCCTCCTGGGCGTTCACCTCGCCGTCCGTGTATGTGAACACGCGTTCGACGCGGCCATTCCTCGCCCGCGCCCAAGACGCGAAGCTGACCGTCGAATTGGAAGCGAAGAACTGAACCTCTGAGAAGAGGGATGCGAGACGAGGGAAAAGCTCTCGGAACCGCAGTCCATACTCGCGACCTGCCCGATTGCTCCCAGTGTCATAGAGATAGGGAAGAGCGACGCCAGCAGCGAGGGTCCAGCCGCCGATGGGCGGTGTCACAAAGACCGGCGCATCATCTTGATTGATGTCCGTCCTGAACGCAGCGTAAACCTCATCAATGCCGGTTTGCCAGTTGGCTGGCCGTCTCTCGATCAAGCCTAAGGCATCCGCAACGCGGCCCTCCACGTCCGTGCGGATGGCAAGCCACGACATGTTGACGCCGAACGGAAGGGGCTTATCCGGCTCCACGGTCACACTCAGGCCCCAGATGGGCAACGCGCGCTGACAGCGGGGGGATGCCACTCAGCCTGTGTGATGGTCCTCATGGCCGGAACTAACCGCTCCGTGCTGCCGGGCAGCCGCGTGGGGGTGCACTCGCCACAGGTCGTGGTGTTCGCCGGCGGGCGTGGGTACAGGCTCGACGAGAGCGCGAACCGATACATGGTGCAAAGATCAGAGCCGGCCCTGCGGTCGTATGCGCGCACGATGGGGGTCAGCCCGAGCGTGATCGATGTTGCGCATAGCGTTCCGCATACCAGCGTTCGGACCCTCTCGTCATCCGAGTTGTCCCGCTATCGTCTCGTCACCTCCGGCTCATCCCGAAGAGTTGCACAGAAGGCCGCTGAAAAGCGAACCGCTGCGACACGCCAGAAGAGACGCGCCTCCTGACAGGAGCCGGAACTTGGGAGGGGGCGCGGTCGCTACGCTGCGCCTTTCCACTCGGCACTCAGGCAGCGGGCTCGGTCTCTTTCAACATGAGCCAGCTCTTCACCTTCGAGCAGAAGGGCTTGCCTGGGACTGACGCTGGTGTGGCTGGTCTCGTGGGTTTGCCCCTTGTTGCCCGTGCCGCATCCATGCGGGTTCCGACTTCGTCCGGTCCAAGCAGGTCCGCCTGCCGGCCGATCGCCAGGGCCCCTTCGAGCACCTCAATCCCTTTCCTCAGCGGGACAAAGCCAAAGTAGAACCATGTTCGCCGCAGAATGTAAGCCGCTCGCCTTCGCTCAACCTTCGGTGTGTCGGCACAGGCAAGCCTCGTCACATAAGGGAGGAGACGCTGGCGCTCTTGGTCATTGGCGTAGTCATTGAGCCACATCGCGTACTTGCAAATCGGACGCGAGAAACATTCTGGCATATCCTCCACTGTGGGGATCGGCTGATACTCGAAGCCAGCTGCGACCAGGGCGGCCTCGTTGATGCAGGTCCCACCGTCCTTGCTGGGGAAGAGGTGCGAGCCGACCTTCAGCTTCCAATTCAGCAGGTGATCGAAAGTGTCCATGGCGACCATCCTTGTGGCGCCCCCATGGAGAGGGTCGTTCCCAAGGTCCTTTCTGTCAATCAGACCAGCAGGCGGGTCCCTTTTCGGCGCCGATCGGTTGACCACTAGAAGAAAAGCCCCTCTCCCGTGGGGTGAGAGAGGGGCATACAGGGCCGCACCTCAAGGGGGGGAGGGCCAGTCCTGCTCCGCCTTTAGCCCCGAGCTGCGACGGCTTGTCCAGCGAACCTTAGCCTTGGAGCTGTGTTCTCCCGCCAAAGGAAGGGAGATGTCACATGGACCCGGCGGCCGTCTGGATCATGGCAAGCTCAATGGTGTTCGCCTGCGGGATGATTGTCTCTGTGGGGGTGAGACGCTGAGACCACATCGGCGCGAATGGACGAGGGATTGAGACCACAAATCTGCCAGTGAGACACCGATCCGTTGTGGAACCTTGGCCGCGGACTCATGTTGACATAGGGTCCGATAACACCCATTTTAAGCGTCTAGAGAGCATCGTTTGAGGTGAGAACGCCCTCCTCACGCACCGGGGCAACCCGGTAAAGTAGCGTCAGCGAAGAGATGCGGGAGTGTGGTTCGCTGCGGCAGCCACCTGAAAACAGGGACCCCGCCAAATTTGCTCTCTCAAGAGCCCTGCCATCCGGCGGGGCTTTTTGCTGCTAGCGGACGATTTTGAGCCACCCCGCCTGACGCCGCCGGTCAATCACGCTCTGCGGGATAGGGTACATCGAGGCCACATGGTAGCGCCCCTTGTCGTCGGGCTGGACCACCAGAGCAACCAAGAGTCCCTGTTTATCAGGCATCCGGCGGATGAGTTCTATCTTGCCGGGGTTCTTGAAGTCGTCGCCCGCATAGCTCGGCTCCTTTACGGTCAAGGCTACGAACGGCAGGCAAGCCTGGAAGTCGTCCGGGTGGCTCTTCATGGCGTGCCGCTGGGCGGGAACCGTGAAAACGACAGGGCCGGGATTCAACTCAAGGCCGAGAGTTCTGTTGATTTCCTCATGCGGCAACGGCCCGAGCAAAATTTCTTGCAGCTTCACTTTAGGCGGCTCTGTCAATCTGGGCTCCGCAGGGTCACGACAGACGGTCAGGCACGCCCCGCAACCCGCTGCATGAAAGCCCGCCGCGCCTCTGCCCTCAGCAGGTCGAGTTCGTCTTGCAGCGCGTTGATGCAGCCCTCCAGATCATCGAGGCGCATGCAGTCTGGGCTCAGATGCAGCACGCCCCTGGCATCGGGCACCGCGCCCGCAAGGCAGATCGAAACCCGCAAGGGCCGGGTCTCTGTCTCCGGTTCGATGTGAAGCTCGAAAGCGCCAATCGTTCGCATGGGCTATCTCCCTGACCGATCTTGCTGGACCATGACGATGACCTCCCCGGCGATAGGTTCAAGAGCGTTTGCAATCTTCCGCGCCAGCGCCCGCATACTGGCGGCGTCTGGTTCACCGGCAACGGTGACGGTGATGGTCGGATCCTCGCCAGAGGCAGCCTTGCCGAAGTGGAGGGTGTTGAACCCTGTGATGATGCCCTCCCCGACCATCTGGTTGAGGACCTTAATCACCTCTCCTCGGGTTCCGTAGGCGGCCATCCCGATCCAGAACCCCTACTGACCTGCCCCAGGCGTCCAGTCGCAAGGAACCTCCCGCTGCACCAGCAGGGCGAAGGAGCGGCCGTCCAGGATGTTCGAGGGCCACTGACGCTTGAGCACGGTGGCACCATAGCGATAGTCGAACTGAACCCGCCCATCGGGCAGGATCCGCACAACCCGCCGGACCTGACCGGTGTTGGTCAGGTAGCACTTGCCGACTTCAATGTTCTCAAGCGGCAGAGCCATTAGCCTTTC
>JADDQD010000209.1 GCA_016781555.1 Pseudomonadota bacterium
AGATGATCCATATGGCCATCAGCGTCTCATCATCAAAAGCGAAGCGGCGCGTCACTGTTCACCGAGGTGGTGAGCCGACCCGCTGGTTCGCGCTATCATCAAAGTGCTGTGGCCGAGCCCGGTGAGGCTCTCACTCCTTGGCAAGGCCGCTCGCCGTCAGCCGTTCCCCCACACCTTGTCCAGTCGCGCATCGCGCCCGCATGACAGTCGGTAGAAGCGGTAGCGCACCGGGTTCTTCTTGTAATAGTCCTGGTGATAGGCTTCGGCCGGGTAGAATTTGGCCGCCGGCAGGATCAGCGTTGCCACCGCGCCTTTGCCTTTGAGCTGGTTCGCGGCCTTTGCCTTGGCGAGCGACGCCGCACGCTGTTGTTCCGGGTTGGCCACAAACAGCGCCGACCGATATTGATAGCCGCGGTCGCAGAATTGCCCGCCGGCATCCAGCGGATCGATTGTCCGGAAGAAGCGGTTGGCGAGGCTGGCATAGCTCACCCTCTTCGGGTCATAAACGACGCGGACCGCTTCGATATGGCCGGTGCCGCCGCCCGAAACTTGTTTATAGGTCGGGTTCACGACCTTTCCGCCAGTATATCCCGAGGTGGTGGACAGCACTCCCGGGACTTTGTCGAAATCGGCTTCCGTGCACCAGAAGCACCCGCCGGCGAAAACCGCCTCGGCACGGGCGGCGGCTGGCTGCGCCGGGGGAGCCGCAGAAGCGGCAGCCAGCGCGGACAGCCCTGCCGCAAGTGCAAACACAAATCTCATGTTCTTCGTCCTTCAAACAGGCCGTCATGGGCCGTCTCAAAGTGGTTAGGCGGAACAGGGGTTGAGGTTACCTGCCGCTGGAGTGCAGCGGGCATCGGCCTTGTTGCCAAACCGCAACAGTGCGGCAGCAATGCACCGCACCCAACTTCAACCGATATATTTTTCCGCCCGAACGGATAATCCATGTCTGAAATCGGGGAAGGAAAGACAATGAGGAAACTCTCGCTCACCAGCTGGATCCTTGGAGCGTCGGTTGCAGCGCTCAGCGTAGCGCCTGTTCAGGCGGCGGCCCAGCAGCAGGAGGAGCCTGCACTCCCGGTCGATCCGACGGAGGATGTCGCCACGCAATCTGCAGACGCCGGATCCACCCAGGGCGAGATCGTCGTCACAGGCACGCGCATTGCGCGCGATCCGAACGCCACCGCGCCCTCCCCAGTCGTCACGGTCACAGCCGCTGACCTTCGCTCGACCGGCCAAATCGATATTTCGGAAACACTCCGCGAAATCCCGGCGCTGATCAGTTCCGGTTCGATAGCCGACTCGATCGAGCGCGGCGGCGGCGGCGGCGTTGGTCAGGCAACGCTGAACCTCCGCGGCCTCGGCACGAACCGAACCCTCGTCCTCGTCAACGGGCGGCGCCACGTAGGCGGGGTTGCCGGCACCCAAACAGTGGATGTCGCCACCATCCCGACGGCGCTGATCGAAAGCGTCGACGTTCTGACCGGCGGTGCATCGGCCATTTACGGCGCGGATGCCGTGACGGGCGTGGTCAACTTCAGGCTCCGCCAAAACTACGAGGGAAGCGAAATTTCCGCTCAGGTCGGCATCTCCGAGGAAGGCGACGGCCGCACCTTCTCGCTGCAGGGCGTTACCGGGCGCAACTTCGCCGAAGACCGCGGCAACATCGTCATCGCCGGCTCATATAATCGGGGCGAGGAGCTCCAGGCTGGTGATCGCTCCTTCACGCGCGACAATATCCAGGCGAACGTTGGCGGCACTTACGCCAACCCAGCTCGCCGCTTCCAGTCCGGTGAAATCACGGGCGCCACACCAAATTTTCAGCGGCGCTTCAGCGTCGGTGCGGGACGGTTCCCGTACGGGTTCGCCATTCCAACGGCGGCGGAATTCGCTCGCTTCTTTCCCGGTGTGACGCCGACGCCAGCCGAGCAGGCTCTGATCGATCGCGCAGCCAACGCGCCGACCCTCGCCATCGCGCCGTTCCCAACATTCGCGATCAGCTCCGCGGCGGGGCTGATCCAGCGTGCCGACTTCGGTGATTTCCGGCTCGATCTAAATGGCAACGGCATCAACGACTGCGACGAGTCCTTCATCGGCAACCGCTTCGGCGGCTGTTACATATCAACTCCGGGCGGGGGTATCCGGCCGTTCCGGGACGGCATCATTTCAACTGGCCTCAACCAGTTCGGCGGCGACGGCGTTCCGGAAGGCACCAACATCGGCTCGCTCATTCCACAGAATGAACGCTACGATGTCAATCTGATCGGCAGCTTCGAATTTTCACCGGCGTTTGAGGTCTTCGCTGAAGCCAAATATGTTCACACCGACAGCTTCTCTCAGACAGCGCCGAATAGTTTCTACGACTCGCTCCTGATCCGTGCCGACAACCCCTTCATACCCGCCGCTTTGCGGCCAGCCGCAGTTGCGGCGCGAGGTCTTCGCATCTCCAGGGACTTCTTTGACATTCTGTCAACCACGGACGCTGACCGTGACACCTATCGCGCTGTGGTCGGCGCGCGCGGCGAACTGACGCCCAACCTGCGTTACGAGGTTTACGGCAATTACGGCCGCACCGACAACGCGACGACTTCTTCGTCAGTCCTCCCTGACCGGCTCTTTGCTGCAATCGACGTCGTCACCGGACCCAATGGCCAGCCGACATGCGCTTCCAACGTTGATCCGACTCGTCGGCATCCGGGCAGCGAGTTTTTCCCGGTGATCACGCCAGGTTTCTTCTCGTTCACGCCAGGGCCGAACAGCGGGTGCGTTCCAGTCAACCTGTTCAACGGCGAGAACTCGGTCACTCGTGAGGCTGCGGATTTCATCACGGAGCCGACGACCACGGATGCCCGTCTGGAGCAGATCGTCGCTTCGGCTGCGATCAACGGCGACACCGGAGCGTTTTTCAGTCTCCCCGGCGGCGCGGTCCAGTTCGCCTTTGGCGCCGAGTATCGCGAGGAAAAAAGCCGGACCCGCTTCGACCCGCTTGTGCTCGGTCTCCTGCCGAGCGGTTCCCCCGCTGGTCCGGCGGGCACGTTCGTCGGCGATATCGACCCACGAAAGCAGCGGCTGACGTTCGATACCACCACTCGGCTGTTCAACACGGCCGGCCGCTTCGACGTGAAGGAGGTATTCGCCGAACTGTCCGTGCCGCTTCTTGCGGACCGGCCGTTCTTCCATGAGCTGACGGTCGGCGGCGCTGCCAGATATTCCGATTACTCGACCGTTGGCGGGACGTTCACATATAACGTGAACGGCGTGTTTGCGCCGTTCCGCGACATCAGGTTCCGCGGCACCTACGCGCAGGCGGTGCGCGCACCGAATATCACTGAACTGTTTTCCCCGCAGCAGGGTGCGGTCTTCCGGCCGACCGACCCCTGCGACCAGAATGTGATCAACGGGCTCGTGCGGGCCAATGCACCCAATGCCGCAACCCGCGTCAGGAACTGCCGGGCGGCGGGCATCCCCGAGGGGTTCACCGATCCGCTCACCGCCCGCTTTTCGGGAACAACCGGCGGCAACCCGGATCTGCGGGAAGAAACAGCCAAGACCTTCACTGCAGGTGTCGTGCTCCAGCCCCGGTTCGTTCCGGGGCTGACGCTGAGCGGAGACTATTACGATATCAGGATCAAGAATGCGATCGCTGCGGTTACGGCGCAGAACATCGTCAACGCCTGCTTCGACCTTGAGCAATTTCCAAACAATTTCTGCTCGTTGTTCACCCGTGGTGCAAACCTTGGCTTTAACTTCCTACGCCAAACGCAGCTGAACTTTGGTCGCTTCGAGACGTCCGGCGCCGATGCCTCGATCGCCTATACCTTTTCGCTCGCGGACAATCGCTTTTCGCTCCGCGCCACCGGCAACTGGACCGAGAAGGTCAACCGCTTCTTCGATCCCACGAACCCTGCATTGATCGATCCGCAACTGCTTGAAACCGGCTTCCCCGAATGGTCCGCAGTGGGCTCCGCCAGTTGGAGCAGCGGCCGTTACTCGCTCACCTACCGCGTCCAATATATCGGGGAGCAGGCCTTGGCCGGTGTGGAGATCGAGCGGTTCGAGACCGAATATGGGCCGTCGGTGATTGTCGATGAGACCTTCGTCCACGACATCTCCTTCAGCATCGATGCCACGGAGCGATTCACCTTCTACGGCGGCGTCAACAACCTCACCAACGAGGAGCCGTTCATCAACCGTAGCGCTTACCCGGTGAACCCGGTGGGCCGGTTCTTCTTCGTAGGCGCGCGGACGCGCTTCTGATCGAAGCTGATTTATAACGGCGGAAGGGCGAGGCGCTCCGGCACCTCGCCCTTTCTCGTTGTGGTACGAAGCCTTCTGGGACGCGGGCCTCAGCCAGAGTTGCGGAGCGCAGTGGCGATCGCGTTGATGGACAATTGGATGCCTTCTCGAATTCGCGGATCGGTCTCACCGGCCCGGTGCCGCTTCAGAAGCTCGATCTGAAGGAGGTTCAGTGGCTCGATATAAGGTAAGCGCAGCCTGATCGAGGCGTCGAGCACTGGGTTGCGCTCGAGAAGCCGACTTTGCCCGGTGACGCTTAGCAGGGAGTCGTGCGTTCTCCGCCAGCCGTGACGAATGCGTTCGAAGATGGCGCCGCGTGTCGCTTCGTCCGCCACGAGATCGGCGTAGCGCGCGGCGATGCCCATGTCGGATTTGGCAAGCACCATCTCGAGATTGTCCAGGGTCGTCCGGAAGAACGGCCATGCTTCGTACATCTCCCGAAGCATGACCAGGTCGCTAAAGCCAGCAAGCCCATGCCCAGCGCCGTACCAGCCGGGAAGCATCACTCGCGCCTGCGCCCAGCTGAACACCCATGGAATGGCGCGGAGATCTTCGATGCGGTCGGACTTGGTCCGGCTCGCGGGGCGAGAGCCGATCTTGAGCTCCGCTATTTCGGCGATCGGAGTCATTTGCCGGAAAAAGGTGCGGAAACCCTCCGTCTCATAAACAAGTCCGCGATACGCCCGGAAAGCGTTTGACGAGATCTCGCTCATTGCCGCAGAAAAGCGATCGCGGTTGCCGAGCGGGCGATGTTCGAGGCTGGCGAGCAACGTCGCCGACGCCATTGC
>JADDQD010000277.1 GCA_016781555.1 Pseudomonadota bacterium
GTCTGCCCGACGCTTTGTGACGCCCTCGAGGCAGGCGGCCCCTACGGCGCCGGCTGGCCGGCGCCGCGGGTCGCTGCCGGCCCGGTCCGCATCATCAAGGCGGACGTTGTCGGCAACGGCCACCTCCGCTTGGTCGTGGCGGGCGACGACGGGCGCCGCATCAAGGCGATTGCCTTCCGGATGGCCGACAGCGAGCTTGGCCAAGCCATGCTGGCAGCGCCCAGCCACCGCAAGATCTGGATCGCAGGACGCATCAAGCGCGACGATTGGGGCGATCGCCCCGCGGCGGAGCTCCACCTCGAAGACGCGGCCTTCGCTGACTGAGCCTCTTTCAAGCAAGGCAGCCGCGCTGATGGCTTGACCGGCTGCGCCGGGTTTTCTAAGTGGCGGCGCTCTCATGGCTCTCATCGAAGCCAAGCTTCGGTGGGTCATCATGGCCCCTTCGTCTAGCGGTCTAGGACGCGGCCCTTTCACGGCTGAAACACGGGTTCGATTCCCGTAGGGGTCACCAGGCAGTGGCGCTCCTATCTTGGAAGCACAGTTTCGCCTCGGTAGCGGGACAAGTTCCGCGGTTTCCCGTGATTCCTCAGGCACGCTGGCCCGGAAGACGGTCTCCAGAGACGCGCATCAACCGCAATATTCGAAGAGGTGGGGCCGGTTTTCTCCGGCGCCCTTTTTTCATGTCTCGGGAGCTTAGTGCTGCGCTTCGGCTCAACCGACTAGCATCGCCTGCTGCTCTTTCCAGCCGTGAGGTAGGCCATGAAGGCTCTGCAGCCGGCTCGACGTGAGCCCAGCCGGCTCCTCTCCCGACATGATGCTCTCGACGATCCCCGGGGCCAGGTAGCTGATGCGAATGAGGCGCTTAAATCTCTCGGCCGAGCGGCCGAACTCTGTCGCCAGCTGCTCCAGCGTCCGCGTCGGCTTCCTCAGCGCCAGTGCACGAGCGCGGTGAGCATCCGAAAGCAGCTTGAGCAGTTGCGGGTTGGGTGGCGGGCGAGTGTCCGAGTGTGCCCCGACCAGCAGCCGCGCATCGTTCCCGTGCCGCAGCTTCGCGATAGCGCGTTTGATCTCTCGGCCGTCAATGAGCACGAGAGTTAGAACCCCGTCTCCAACGGTGACCCTCGACACATGGCTGCGAAGGATTCGAGAGCGCTCTGCCGCATCAGCGGCTTCAAGGGCTGAAGCTTGCCGCGTCACTTCAGCCACCGCTTCGATGCTCGCGCTCATGCTGCTGCGCAGATGCTCGGCTAGAGCACTGCAGCAATGACGTTCAAGCTGGTCGGCGGCGAAACGCAAGGGAGCTGGACCGTTCGCTTCGATCGTCTTGGGATGAGTTGTGTAGTATCGATAGCGCTGCCCGCTACGCCGGGTGTGGCTCGGCCCCATGGTGCGCCCATGGATGTCGGTCAGCAGTCCCTTGAGCATGCTGTCAAGAACCAGCTTAGGTCCGCGCGCAGACGCTGGACAGCGGCCGGCAAGGATCTCTTGCACCTCATCAAAAAGCGACTTGCCAACGATCGCCTCGTGTTGACCCAAATACGTTCGGCCTCTGTGGCAGACCTCACCTACATAGGTCCTGTTACCGAGGAGATGACGCAGGGCCCCGTACTGAAACGGCTCTCCACCGATTGTCTGACCCGCCCGGACCCGCTGCTTGGTCTGCATCCCCGAGTGCTGGGACCAGGCGAGCAGAGCCGGGACCGACCTCAGCTCCACAAAACGCTGGAACAGCGTTCTCACCGCCACGGCCTCACCCTCGTTTACGACAAGCTTTCGATCCACCGCATCGTAGCCGAGCGGGACGAGACCACCCATCCACATGCCCTTAGCCTTGGATGCAGCGATCTTGTCACGAACCCGCTCCGCGCCGACCTCCCGCTCAAACTGCGCAAACGACAGCAGCACGTGCAGGATTAGTCGACCCATGCTGTTCTTGGTGTTGAACGACTGGGTGACGCTTACGAACGAGGCGTTCCCCTTCTCTAGCACCTCCATGATTCTGGCAAAGTCAGAGAGGCTGCGGGTCAGACGGTCTATCTTGTAGATGACCACCACGTCGACCTTGCCAGCGTAGACATCCAAAAGCAGCTGCTGGAGGCCCGGGCGCTCCATGCTGCCGCCGGAGAAGCCACCGTCGTCGTACTGCTGCTTCAGCGCCGCCCACCCCTCGTGCCGCTGGCTGGCGATGTAAGCGAGGCAGGCCTCCCGCTGCGCATCAAGGCTATTGAATTCCTGCTCTAGACCTTCGTCGCTGGATTTGCGGGTGTAGACGGCGCAGCGAACGGTCAAGAGACCAACCCGAAGAATCGTGGGCCAGACCATCGAGTGCCAGTGATCAGGCGAGCAACTTCGCTGAGCGACGGGAAGGTCTGTCCATCGTAGAGGAACCCACCCTCCACCACGTCCACCACGTAGGTGGATCCACGCCAGCGGCGGACCATGCGATTGCCGGCGCGGAGCGAGGGTTTAGGGCGAGCCGCGACTTCACCATCCGCTTCAAGCTTTCGACGGCGTGCCGCTGGCAGACCGCCGAGCGCCTTCTCCTGCAGATGATAGCCGATGCCGCGAGCGAGGAGATCAGGGGTAAAAGCCACCGGTGGCGCGGACTTCAACAGCTCGCGCCACCTTGTCTCCAAGCCTCTTCGGCCAAGATGCGGCAATGCACCGATCTGAGCTTCGAGCAGATCGCTCATTGCGGTGCCGCCGCTCGGAAGGTGCGGGTGTCGCCAACCTTATCGCTGTCGATGGTATAGCCTTTTTTCCTGAGGCCAGTGAGAGCGGCTCGGACCGTGTACCACCCAGTCGCCTCGACCATTTGCGCGATTGTGGTGCCTTCGTCGCGCACCAACAGAGCTATAAGCTTGTCCTGCTTCGTGCGCTTCGTGCGCTTCTTGCCCTTCTGGTGCTCAGGCTCCGAAGCCTCTCCCTGCTCGGGCTGCGCCCCGCTTGCGGCAGCTCCGCTGCTGCTTCCAATTCTCCGTCTGCTCGAATTCGCGGCACGTAAGGGCGAATGTGGGGCTGGGATGACCTGCTGGTTCGGCATGTGAGTATCCTTTGCGTTCAGGAACGACCTCGTGTCGTCCCACCGGCCAAAGCCCTGCCGGTCACCGGTCAGGGGGAGCGGCACCCGTTCAAGTGCCGCGACTCACAAGGTCACCAATGCTCTGTAATCAGCAGAAGTCGAGTGGATTGTGCGGCGATCCGCCCGCCGCGCTGGCAAGGGGCTCGTGGGTAGCCCTTCAGCGGAGAGCCTACGCCTGCTCCTCGGTCCAGGTCCGTTTTTGGCCGAGGCTGTGTGGAAAGTCTGGCCGACGTGTGTTCTGGCATGCTGACGTGCGGAGTGGGGCGATTTTGGCGGTTCTTCGTCTCTGCCGATCTTAGGGATCCTGCAAGGAGCGCCTAGGCTGCTCTGGGTGGGTCTCTGATCGCAAGTGGTGTGAAATCGGGCTCAGGCGGCCCTGATTGCTGCCATCAGCGGTGCGATGCCGATGATGCTGATGACGCGCTTCAAGTTAAATGCGAGCACCTGCAGACTCGTCTCGGTACGCACGTTCTTGAGGCCGCGCGTCAGGAAATGCGTCGCTCCCATCCAGCCTTTGATCGTGCCGAAGACGTGCTCGACCGTAGATCACCTGAGCCGCATGAGCTCAGGCCTTCGGGCGAGCCGCTCTTCCATTGCTTCCAGCACATGCTCGTGCTCCCAGCGCCGCACCCGGCGCTGGCTGCCGGTGGTGCAACGCGCTTTGAGAGCACAAGCTCCGCAGCCGTTCGTCCAGTAGAGGCGGATCGTCTGGCCGTCCTCATTGGCAGTCGAGCGATGGGTAAGCTCCTCTCCGGCGGGGCAGCGATAGCTGTCACGAGAGGGATCGTAGTTGAAGTCGCCCTTGCCGAAGCGCCCGCCGGCCACCGCATTGGAGGTGACCGGCTTGACGACATGGGCGGAGATCCCGCTTGCCTCGCATGTCAGCACTTCCGGTCCGCTATAGTAGCCGCGATCGGCCACAATCTCGAGGCTCTCATAGCCAATCACGTCCTTGGCAGCCTTACCCATGGCGCTGAGCTGCGCACGATCGCTGCCAGATGTCACCACGTCGTGCGCGATGACCAGATGGTGCTCAGCATCAACAGCCGCCTGCACATTGTAGCCGACGATCCCTGAGCCTCTGGCGTTCATCGAGCGCGCATCCGGATCGGTGAGCGAGACCTGCCCCTCGGGCGCGGCGCGCAGCTGCTCGTCGATGACCTTGAGCTCCGCCATGTGGGCGTGCAACGCCGCCAGCTTCTCCTGGAGATGCTCGATCCTGACCTCGCCGGCAGGTTCGGCGTCGTCGGCCCCGTCCATCTCGGCCATGTAGCGCGCGATGGCCGCTTCGACCTCAGCCAGCCGCCGCGCCATCTTTGCCGCTGTGAAGTTCTTGTCGCGGTTGTTCACCGCCTTGAACTTAGAGCCGTCGATCGCGACCACCGCCTCGCTGAACAGCCCTAGCTTGCGAGCCAGCAGCACGAAGTGCGCGCATACCCTGCGGATGGCCTCGCCATTGTCGCGCCTGAAGTCGGCGATCGTCTTGTGGTCAGGCGCTAGACGACCAGTCAGCCACATCAGCTCGACATTGCGCGAGGCTTCGCGCTCAAGCCGCCGGCTTGAGGCGATCCGGTTGAGATACCCGTAGACGTAGAGCTTCAGAAGCACCGCCGGATGATAGCCGGGCCGGCCCATCGTCGCTGGCACCGCTCGGGCAAAGCCAAGTTCGCGAAGATCAAGCGCATCGACGAAAGCATCGAACACCCTGACCGGGTTCTGCTCGTCAACGAAATCCTTGAGCCGATCAGGAAAGAGCGTCGCCTGACCACGATCTACACCCTCTACATAGCCGGCCATCAACCACCTCCAGCACCAGGCCGGAGACTACCAGATCAACCACTTTCCACACAGCCTCGGCCGGAAGCGGCTCGTCCGCTTACGGGTGGTCACACCTCGTAAGCGGACTTTCGTTCAGGTGCCGAGCTGAATGTCTGAGTTCGACCGACTGCGCAGTAGTTAGTCACCGAAGCCGACCCGGATATCTTCCGACGAAGAGCTGGTAACGGGAAACACTGGCATCTTGATTGCTGAAGCGGGATCGACAGTTGCGACGATGGCTGGATCGATCCTCAATATGGAA
>JADDQD010000282.1 GCA_016781555.1 Pseudomonadota bacterium
CATCTGGTACTGCGAGTAGGCCCGCTTGACCGGATTGCGCAGCATTACGATGATCTTGGCCTCAGGCAAAGCGGCGGCGAGCCGACCGGCCGCGAGGGGGTGGATGAGATAATTGGGGCTCGCCTCTCCGGAGACTGCAGCCTCATCCTCCAGCGGGAAATACGCCCGGTACCAGTCCATTCCTTTGTCGTACCATCGGTTGAAGAAATTGATTTCCTTATTGCTGGCCTTAGTCGTGTCTGGGTTGGAGGCTAAGTTGGAGTAGAATGTTGAGGTCCCACCCTTCTGTGTGCCGATGATCACGAATCCCGGCAGACGGCGGCGATGCGCGTCTGCCATACGAGCCTCGAACTTGCGAGCTTTGAACTCGGCCGCGGCCTCCTCCTCCCTAGAAGGACGAGCCTTTCTCGCCTCGGCCTTACGAGCTTTCATTTCAGCACGCCTCTCCAGGGCTTTTGCAGCAGCTTTTTTTTCTCGCTGCGGGAGAATATTCGTGTGTTTCTCAGCATCATCTACCATGTTTTTCTCACGTATTCAGACTGAACATCCATGCCGGTCATCATGGACCATGGCGGCGGGAGTCATCCCAGAAGCCTTATGATTATGACGGCGCAAGCCCGCGCTTTTCCGGTTTGTACCAGCTTTTTGACAGCGGAATAGGGGGAGCGGACCAGTTCCTCGTCGGAGGCATGGCTTAGACTTAGTCACGACCTCAGCCCACGAAGGCTGCCTCTGTGTCAGAGGGCGCCTGTGCCCGGTCCTCGGGCCATTGTCCCATACGACCTCAGCGATATGGACACTATAAACAAGCATAAGAGCGGGCCTAACTTGTTGCCGCTCCTAGCTTTTTTCACTGAGAGAACCCCCGCAAGGGGGTTTTTTCATAGGTAAGGGCTGCGCACGATCAGGCCCAATGAAATCAACGGCTTACGCTCAATCCCGCTGGAGCCCGCGCGCGCCCCTTACGCCAAACTTTCGCTGAAAGGAGACATCATGACTGTGCAGCGAGACGAACATGATCTGCTCTACGGCATGCCCGCTATTGCCGCAGCCTTCGGGTGGAAGCCTCGCCAAGTGGAGCATCTGAAAAACCGCCACGGCCTGCCGACCTTCCAGATAGGAAGATGCGTCTGCGCCTCCCGTTCGGCCGTGCGGGCATGGATCGCCCGGCAGGCCCAACAGGGGAGGGCAGCTTGATGGACCGCGCTGCCGCCATTGCCGCCTTCCTAGCGGACCATCCCGAGCTTGTAGACGAAGACGCGATCTTGGGCGCCGTCATCATGAGGTACCCGGAAGCGACGTGGCCTGAGATCGAGAGCGCCATTGAGGCCATGGAAAACCGCGCACCGGCCCGCGAGAGATGCAACGGCGGCCTCTACGTCCATCTCCAGGACTGCGACCACTGAGGAGTGAGTGAGATGCCCGATACCATCGTCGCCACCATCCCCAAGAACGCCCGCGAGGAGTTGCGGGTAAGCCTATCCGAGTTCAAGGGCGTCGACCTCGTGAACCTGAGGGTTTGGTTCAAGGCCGGGGACGACACCATGCGCCCCGGCAATGCCGGCCTCGCCATGCGGCTCGACAAGCTGCCCGAGATAATCACGGCGCTCCAGGCGGCCGAGCGCGAGGCCCGCGCACAGGGCCTCGTCGGAGACTGACACTATGGCAGTCGTGATCCCGTTCCCCCGCACCCGAGACCGCGACTTCGCGAAGCGCATTGCGCGACGCATGAGCGAGTTGCCGCCGCCGACCGCCGAGAAGCACCTTGCCAACCAGTTGCGGGTGCAGGTGGAGACCATGCAACGGCGCGGCATTGCTCACGATATGATCGAGGAGCAGCGGCGCCAGATCGAGGCCGCCGTACGGCAGGAGCAGATCAGCCTTTTTCTTGAGGGTTGGCGCGCATGAGCCGGCGGACCAAGGCAGCAACCATCTCCGGGACGTTTGTGGCGCATACGCTCGAAATGCGGACCTCTATCGCGTGGCGGCATCTCCCCGACGATGCCCGCCGCATCCTCGATCAGCTTGAGGTCGAGCACATGGAGCACGGCGGCGCCGAAAATGGCCGTTTGGTCCGCACCTATACCGACTTCCACAAAGGCGGCATCCGGCGATCCTCAATCGCGCTCGCAATCCGGCAGGCCGTCGCTCTAGGCTTCCTAAAGGTCACGGTTGCCGGCACCAGATCGGCCGGCGTTTTTCGGGCGCCGAATTTTTACGCCCTTACCTATCTCAATGGCCGTCGCAACAGCCACCAAGCAACTGACGACTGGCGCCGCATCGTCTCGGACGATCAAGCGCATGCCGCCCTCCAAAGGGCCGCTGAGTTCAAGCGACCCGAGACGCAAGCCCGATCCCGCGGCGCCCGGACCAAGGCTGCATAGACCGGAAATATAGATAGTAGGCCCGCCCGTGGGTCTAGGACCGTAGGCCCGCCGGTGGGCCTAGTGAGGCCATTCCTGTAGGCCCGCCCGTGGGTCCGATACAGGCCCGCCCGCGGGTCCGGCTTTTCAAATTTAGAGGCTCCCATGAACGCACGCTTAGACGGCGGCGCTGACGCGCGGCCACGCTTTGCCCCTCAGCACGCCTGGAGGGAGCGCAACAAGGGCAAAAGGTCTGCCCACATCATCGCTCAATGCGCCCGACGCAAGGGCCTCCTAGAGCGGCAACCCTGCGAGGTGTGCGGCGACCCTAAGACGGATGGGCACCACGAGGATTATAGCGCGCCCTTGATGGTCCGATGGCTATGCAGGAAGCACCACAAGGCCCGGCATCAAGAGATGCGATGCGAGCGGACCTAACTCAGATCCTTTGGAGGATTCACAATGGCATTTACTCTTCGCATCGATCACGACTTCGACAAGCTCCAGCGCCGCCTTAAGCAAATTCACCGCAAGGAGATCCCATTCGCCACCTCTGTCGCGCTCAACAGGACCGCCCAGAAGGTCAAGCAGGCCGAGATCGCGGAGATGAAGAGGGTCTTCGACCGACCGACCCGCTGGCCCTTGCAAGGTCTCCACGTCGTGGACGCCTCTAAAGAAAACTTAGAGGCTTCGGTCCATTTCAAGGATTTTGCCGGCAAAGGCGTTCCAGCAGGTCGATATCTCCATGCCCAGGTCTACGGCGGCCCCAGACGCCAGAAGTCATCAGAGAAGCAACTCCAAGCCGCAGGCACCATGGGTAATGCGGGCTACTGGGTGCCAGGGCCTGGCGCCCCCCTCGACGCCCACGGCAACGTCCCCGGCAGCGTCATCAACCGCATTCTCTCACAGGTCAAAGCCCGCCAAGACCCGAGCCAAAACGAGACGGCCCGATCCCGCAAGCGCAACAAGCGAGCGCCTCGCTACTTCGCCATTGGCCCAGGCCAGCGCCTCACGGCCGGCATATGGGAGAGGCAAGGCAAACAGATCAAACTCGTTCTGATCTTCGTGCCGCGCGCACCCCAGTACGACAAGCGGTTTGACTTCTATGGGGTGGCAAACAGGACGATGAAGAAGGTGTTCCCGAAAGAGTTCAGCAGGGCTTTCAAGTCCGCGATCAAGACCGCGCGGTGAGTGCAGCTGGCGGGAGTAGACCATGGTCAACTGCACCGAAAGCTTAGCGGGTCCTTACCCGCTCAGAACTTCGCCGCGGGCTTTTCACACGGCGACCTATGACGCCCTACAGAATTTTATGTGTTAGGTTAAAACACCTACAGTCTGATTTCGAGCCTAGGACATTGCCCCATGAGTAACCAGCCAATCACCAAATCCGCCCTGGCGCGGCAACTAAAGACCAGCCCGGCGATGATCACGAAGTATGCCCGAATGGGAATGCCGGTGCGGGATGACGGCCTTGTGGACTCCAAGGCGGCCGAGACGTGGATCGCGACCAACGTGCACCTGCGCGTCGGCAATGAAGACAAAGGTGCGAACCGCGCCCGTCGCCTCATCAAGAGCGCCAGGAAGGCCGGCCCGGCTGACCTGACGGATGGGCGGGCGCGACTGGTCCAATTGCAGGCCGATCAGGCGCAATTCAAGCTGGAGCGCGAGAGAGGCCTGTATGTCCTGGCGGCCGACGTTGAACGCACGTGGTCGCATGATTGGCGGTCGGTGCAACAGCACATGCTCGCGGTGCCGAGCAAGATACAGCAACGGCTCACGGGCCTGACCCGGCACGACATTGAAGAGATTGACCGCACGATCCGAGATGCCCTGACTGAGGCGGCAGACGGGATCATTCAGGACGCGGAGAAGGGCAAGGCGACCGAGGCCGGGAACACTACGAAGTGAGGAAGGAAGCGAGCTATGGCAACGACAAAGCGCAGGCCCCGTGCGGACGATAGCGGTATCGTCGCCATTAGGGAGACAACGGGCGAGGTATCGGCCCCGCAATCCGGCCCTCAATCCCAGGCACCTGATGAGCCCCCGAAGATAGACGCGGCTGACATCGCGAAAGACCGCCTGGGCCGGCTCGGAATTACGGTTGCGCTCTTGCTGGTCTACAGGTTGCCCGGCATCGCCGCCGCAGTCGCCACAGCGGCAGGCGCAAACATGAGATCCGTCTACTCGCTCCACAAAACCCTAAAGGTCGCGGCGTCGAAGGAATTTCTTGACTGCATGGAAGCTCTGAACGTGCCTATCAGTCACGACGCTGAGATTTTCGACGCGTCTCTGTATGCCGAACCCCATTGGGCCATGCTCGCGGACCTAGCCGGGGAAGAGGTGGATTTCGACGCCTGGGAAGCCTTCGACCGGAGCAGGCCCTATCATGCCGAGCAGAACGGTCCGGAGGAGGCGGCGGAATGAATGCCTGGAGTGACCGCTCCGCCTTGATGCGCGCCCTCGAAGCTGCTGAGCGGACGCGCGAGGATGCCGAGCGAACCGTCCAGACGATCCGTGCTGCCTTGCGGCAATTCCCGGTGGCCAACCCCAACTTGCCCTATCTTCCCGAAGATGAGGCGCCATTGAAGAAGGTTGCGTTCGAGATCGGCAGGACGGTCGACTGTGTCAGGCGATGGACCATTAAGCACAAGCTCGGCCGCAAATGTGCCGGGCAATGGTTAGTGTCCCGGCGTCGTCTTCAGGCGTTCATGAACTCGTCTGAAGTAGCCTGAGGCTGTAAGTTTTTCGGAGTT
>JADDQD010000014.1 GCA_016781555.1 Pseudomonadota bacterium
ACCCAGGCTGATTTCCATATTTTCCTCGCCGGATTCGGTGCCGCTACATAGGGACGGTTTAGTGGCTGCGCTAGCGCGGCTGGGGCCGATAAAGCCGCGGATCGGCAAGCTTGACGCCAAGCGCAATCAACAGCGCCGCATCCTCGGCCGCGCCGTCCAAGATCAGCTCCTGCCGGAGATCGTCGTCGGGCTTGTGGTATGGCCCCGCAAGAAAGGCGCCGAGCTGCTGCATATCCGAAAAAGACCCGCCGACCATCACGGCCGGAACTCCGGCGCGCGCGAACGCCCATCCATCCTGGCGCGTCACGAAAGCATCCGCTTCGGTATCCTCGTCCATCTTGCGGCCGAGTTCGGCGGCCGTGGCCGCTATAAGCCGGTCAAGCGGCGCAATGCCGCGCCCGATCACCGCAACCGGCTCGCCTTTGCCGTGAATGGCAACGGTATCGACGTTCAGCGCCGCCACGATCGATTTCAGCGGGACAGTCGGGTTTGCGGCGTAATGGCGCGCGCCCAGCAGGCCCATCTCCTCGGCCGTGGTAGCCATGACCAAAATATCGCGCTGCGGCCGCTCTCCGCTCGCTAAACGCGCGGCGACCTCGAGCAGCATTGCGATCCCGCTCGCATTGTCGACGGCTCCGTTACAGATCCGGTCGAAACCCTCGGGCCGGCAAATCCCGAGATGGTCCCAATGCCCGAGATAGAGCACGCTCTCGCCGCTCTTGCCGCTGCCGCTAATCCGGCCGACGACGTTGTTGGAGGTGTAGCTGCGCAGCTCTGTCGAAACGTCAAAGGACGCGCGCGCGTCCAACGGGATTGCGCGAAAGGTGGCGCTGCCCGCCGAGCGGACCAGTTCGTCCAGATCGGCCCCCGCTTGAGCAACGAGTCTGTCAGCCGCGCCGAAAGGGACCTCCGCCTGGACGGGAGCAACCTCCTCCATCTGGAGCCGAGTGCGCCTGTTCGAAAGGCCCGCTCGAACTGTGGCCCAAGCCACGTCGTCGTCATGGATCAGGATGATTGCACTTGCCCCCGCAGCCACTACGGCGCGGATTCGCTCGGATAGGTCGGGGAAACCGTCCGGGGCCTGGCGGAGCATCAAAACGGCTGCGCCTTCGAGGCTGGCGCCGCGAAGCTGATCAATGTTCCTGCCGGTTATCCTTGCGCCGTGGCCGACAAATACCACCGGCGCATCTTCTACTCGCTCGATCGGACTTCGGCCGACGAGGACCACATCCCGCCGACGCAATTCCGTGCGCCTCCCCCCTACGCTCCAGGTCGCCCGCTGAGAAAAGGGTCTGCTTTCGACCAGAGCCACAGGCTGGTACCAGCTTCCGCGCCCCGCCGCGGGCTGCAGCCCAAGCCGCTGCAATTGGCCCGCAATGTAAGCCAGGGTCTTGCTCTCTCCGCGCGTTCCGGGTTGCCGCCCCTCGAAGCCGTCACTCGCAAGCACCTCTATATGGCGGCGCAGATCGTCCGGTGTAACGGGCAAGGACCTAGCAGGTCCAGCATGGGCACTGGCGGGGGATGCCATGAGGAGCAGCCCCGCTGCGAAGCGGAAAGGTGAGTTCATGCAACCGCTTACGGCCCGAATGGCCGACCTGGCAAGATCAGGCGAAACCCAACTCGTCTGGGGAACTCTAGCGCCGCGCCTTTGCGAGCACCGCTTTGGCTTGGTCGACGTGCATGCTCTCGATCATGCGGCCGGCGAACCTTTCAGCTCCACCCGTTGCGGCTGCAATCAGTCGCTCGGCCGCTTCAACATCGCTCTGGCTCGGGCCAAAGATCCGGTTTGCGGTTGATATCTGGCTTGGATGGATCAGCGACTTCCCGTCGAACCCGAAGGCACGGCCCTCTTCGCACTGCATGGCGAGACGTTCATCTTCCTCAAGGCCATTATACACGCCGTCGAAGGCGGCAACCCGCGCCGCGCGGGCCGCAAGCACGATCCTTTGGAGGCTGTAAGCGAGGCCCGCCCGGTTGCTGCCGAGCGCAATCTCAAGGTCGGCGGAGAGATCGTTCGTGCCCGCGATCAGGCCGGCGGCGTGCCGAGCGATGGCGGGAGCATCGAGCACCCCGGACGCGGTCTCCACCATGGCGAGGACCGGCTTGGAAAGAAGGCCGGCTGCTTCGGAAGCCTGGCGAGCTTCGTCCACCTTAGGCAAAATCACGAAATCCGCCGCGCATTTTCGAAAAGCGAGCACATCTTCTTCGTACCAGTCCGTTCCCGGGCCATTCATCCGGATGGCCGCCGCGCGCCCGTCAAAGCCCACGGCCACCGCTTCAACCGCCGCAGCGCGGGCGGCCGCTTTGTCATCGGCCTTCACGGCATCTTCGCAATCGAGCACGATCATGTCGGCATCGAGGCTCCTCGCCTTCTCGATTGCACGTGGGTTGGACGCCGGAAGGAAGAGCAGCGAGCGGCAGAGACGAAGGTCGGCTATTTCCATGCTTCCGATAGTGCTTGGAAGCGGGTCCGCTTGTCTAGACCTTGATCGGATCAGGCTCAATCAGCCCGATCCTGGGACCAAGGTCTCCACCATAGGAGAAGCGACCCGCCGCAGCTCAATTCGAACACCACGCCACGGAGGGGACACCGGCCTGGATGGCGACCGTCGAGCCTCGAGCCTCTTCGTCCGCGGCCGAGGCCATGCTCGGCGCGGACGCGACATGCCTCAAACTTTGTTGGGTGAACCCACCGCACCGTCACCGCCGGGCTGGCTAAGCCTCTCCGCCTCGCCCTCGCCCGAACCTTCGTCGCGCCCCCGGCGCTGCATCATCACGGCTCCAGCCACGGCGGCGACTCCCACGGCGGCGGCAGCTCCGATCCCGACCGTTTTCCAGTTGAGCGCAGCCTTGTCCGCGATGAATTCGCCGCCTTTTTCCTCCTCGAGCAGAACGGCGGCCTGGCCGTTGGCGGAAAGGCGAACCTTATCGCCCTCGACGGTCGCGACGAGGCCACCGGCAATGTAATGATGATGGTCCTGATGCGAACCGCTGTCGGCCTTGACCAGCTTGATGCGGTCGCCGTCCACGTGATCAACCGTGCCGACATGAACGCCGTCGGCACCGATGACTTCCATATGCTCCCTGATCTGGCTGAGATCAGCCATTGCGCATCTCCTGTTGTGATTGTGACAGGCGTGTAACGCTCTGCCCCTGCGATGGATGCACTGCATCCGCCCGGAGTTCGGCTACGATGTGGAACCATCCTGCCGAGCCTCACCGCTCTGGGCGGTCACGGCCACATTCGGCTGCAGCATAGCCTAAGAAAGAGCGCGCCGGCTGCTGCCGACGCGCTCCTTGGCATGACCTATGGCGTAGCCTTAGGCCGCGCTTGGGGCTGCTTCCTTCACGCTCTGATCAACGTGCATTTCGAACTTGGCGAAGTTGTCGATGAACAAATTGACGAGCCGCGCTGCGGTCGCGTCATAGCTAGCTTTGTCCGCCCACGTCGCGCGCGGATCGAGGATCGCAGTGTCGACACCGGGGACCTCGACCGGCACGTCGAACCCGAAATAGGGGTCCTTGCGGAACTTGGCATTCTTGAGGCTGCCATCCAGCGCCGCGTTGAGCAGCGCTCGGGTGGCCTTGATGGGCATGCGTTTCCCGACGCCGTATTTGCCGCCCGTCCAGCCGGTATTGACCAGCCAGCAATCAACATTGCCCTTGGCGATGCGCTCCTTGAGGAGATTGCCGTAAACCGACGGGTGGCGCGGCATGAAAGGCGCGCCAAAGCAGGTCGAGAAGGTCGCCTCCGGCTCCGTGACCCCGATCTCCGTACCCGCGACCTTGGCCGTGTAGCCTGACAGGAAGTGATACATGGCCTGATCGGGCGTCAACCGGGCGATCGGGGGCAGCACACCGAATGCGTCAGCGGTCAGCATCACAATGTTGCGGGGGGGCGGACCCATGTTCTCCTTGGACGCGTTCGGGATGAACTCGATCGGGTAAGCGCCGCGGCTATTTTCCGCCTTCGAATTATCGTCGAAGTCGAGTTCCCGCGTTTCCGGGTCGATCACCACGTTCTCCAGCACCGTCCCAAACCGCCGGGTGGTGGCATAGATTTCCGGTTCGGCTTCTTCCGACAGGCGGATCATCTTTGCGTAACAGCCGCCCTCGAAGTTGAACACCGCGGTGTCCGACCAGCCATGCTCATCATCGCCGATCAAGGTACGGCTGGCGTCGGCCGACAGCGTCGTCTTGCCAGTGCCCGACAAGCCGAAAAAAACCGCCGTGTCGCCCTTCGGGCCGATATTGGCCGAGCAGTGCATCGGCATCACCCCTTTGGGCGGCAGCAGGTAGTTCAGGACTCCGAACACTGACTTTTTCATCTCGCCGGCATAAGCGGTGCCGCCGATCAGGATCATGCGCTCGGACATGCTGACGGCAATCACCGTCTCCGAGCGGCATCCGTGCCGCGCGGGGTCGGCAACGAAACTGGGCAAGTCGATCACGGTGAACTCGGGCTGGAAGCCCTCGAGTTCATGCGCCTCAGGCCTCACCAGCAGGGTACGTATGAACAGATTGTGCCAGGCAAGCTCGTTGATCACACGAACGCGGACCCGGTGCTCAGGCTGCGAGCCACCGTAAAGATCGGCAACGTACAAGGTCTCCTTGCCGGCGATCTCAGTCAGGAAATCCTCTTTCAGCGCCTGGAAATGCTCCGGCGTCATATCCTTGTTATTGTCCCACCAGATCGTGTTCTCGGTCTCGCCATCGCGCACGATGAACTTGTCCTTTGCCGAGCGCCCGGTATGCTTACCGGTCTCCACCACCAGCGGACCATTCTTCGCAAGCATGCCCTCGCCCCAGCTCACGGACTGTTCCACCAATGCGGGCGTGCCGAGGTTCCACTTCAGCTCTGCTTGTGTCTTGATGCCGTGAGCGGCAAGCCCGAATGCGGGCACGCGGTTGGCCAAA
>JADDQD010000156.1 GCA_016781555.1 Pseudomonadota bacterium
CCACCCTGAAGCGGCTCTGGGAGCGTGATCGTCCGACAATCATCACCAGTCTCGGCAACGACACGATCCTTCAAAACCACGGTATCCGCTCCGTGGCGCGTGACTGGGGTGGCCGTGTCTCCATTCGTCCCGACTTGGAAGTGATTGTGGAGCGCAATCACCATTGGAGCTCCCGCTGGGGAACCGATCGGAACCGCGCCTTGTGGTCCGCCTTCACAATCACCCATCCGGCAGGCAACATCTTCTATGCCGGTGATACCGGCTGGGGTGACGGCAGCTGGGTTCGCCAAGCCGTGCGCAATGGGCCATATCGGCTTGCCGTGCTTCCCATCGGCGCCTACGAGCCCCGCGATTTCATGAAGGGGAACCACATCGACCCCGAAGAAGCAGTGCGGATCTTCGAAATGTTGAAGCCGCGCATGGCTTTGGGCGTTCACTGGGGTACGTTTCAGCTCACTTTCGAGCCCATCAACGATCCAGTGGAGCGGCTCGAACTGCTGAAGCGCGTGCGCGCAATCCCGCCGGAGCGCTTCGTCGCCACTGAGGTGGGGCGAAGCTTCCTTGTGCCGCCGCTCCGCTGACAGTCAGCTGCGCGTTATGTGAAACGCACAAAGCTTGTTGCCGTCGGGATCACGGAAGTAGGCGCCGTAAAAGCCCATCTTCTCCGGCCCCCGCACGCCCGGCGCGCCCTCGTCACTTGCTCCAAGCTCGAGCGCCTGTACGTGGAAGCGATCTACTTGCTCCCGGCTCGTCATCGGAAGCGCAACCATGGTTCCATTTCCGACACTTGCGGGATTGCCGTCAGCCGGGCGCGTGATCGCCAGCATTGGTTCGCGTCCGCTCCTGCCATACATGGTGTAGCCGCGTGCATCGGGGATCTCGAGGAGACGGCGGGCGCCTATCTCGGAAAGAAGCTGCTCGTAGAAGCGCTGCGCTTTTTCCAGGTTGTTTGTACCCAGCGTCACATAACCGATCATTTCCGCCTCCCAGACCTAACGCCCAGCACTCTCGCGCCGGCCTCGCGCGTCCTGGCACTCGTGAGCTTACGCACAGGTGCCGACGCGCCGGCCGGTGGTGCGCGCCTTCACCGTCATGTTCATGCCGCCCGGCAAGCCGCCCGCTTCCATGCTCATGTTCATGTCATAACTGCGAGGGTCGTAACTACCCTCCATGTTCATCACCATCTTGCCCGGCATCCCAGACCCCGTGCAGGTCATCGTGCCGCTCATCCGGCCACCCTCCATCGAGAAGTCCTGATACGTGCAGTCGCTGTTCTTCTGCCCGGCCAGGAAGTTCGCGCTCGGTTTGGCAGCCTGTTCGGGGGTGACACAATTGCTGACGGTCTGCTTCTGCCCCACCATCTGGCGGAGCGCCTCCGGAGGAAGCGCCGGTGCGCTGGCCGACAGGATTTCAGTGGTTGCTTCCCACTGGCCAGCCTCAAGCTTCAACGCCGACATCTCCTCGGCGACTTCCTCTGCCGTCTGGCCGCCTTTCCCAGGATTGCCGCAGGCGGCGGTGGCCAGAGCCGCCACGCACACGATGAGAGACTGCTTTACCGTTCGGATCATTCAGTCTGCAACCGCAGCGCCGCCCGGCTTCAGCAGGTCGAGCACTGCCAGCGTCATCGCTTCGGCGCCAACCCGGATGGAAGGTTCCGGCTCGATCTTGAACAAGGGCGAGTGATGCGAAGGAACGGGCGGCCCGCCCGCTTTTGCAGCGTCGAACGCCGCCTGGGGCGTCCCACCGACCGCGAAATAATAGCCTTTGACGCCATATTTCGGCTCGACGAAATACGCGAAATCCTCGGCACCCATTCCGTTCTGCACGTAAGGCATGAATGCATCCGCACCCAGATCGCGGACCATTGCGGCGTTCAGGCGTCGCGCAAGCGCCGCATCGTTGATCGTGGTGGGGGTGCCTTCGGAAACCCGGACCTCGGGGAGTTTGTCGTCAGGAAGCCCATTGGCCCGGGCAATGCCTTCCGCGACGCGCCGAATTGCGGCGAGAAGCTGTGCGCGGGTTTCCTCGTCGTTTGCACGCACCGTCATTTGGAGGTGGGCACGATCCGAGATGATGTTGTGCTTCGAACCGGCGTGGAACGCACCAACCGTGATCACGCCGGGCTTCAGCGGTTCGCGCTCGCGCCCGATGATACCCTGCATCGCAACGGCGATTTGTGATCCGATATAGATTGGATCCTTGCCGGTGTTCGGCGACGCGCCGTGGGCGCCGACCCCGTGGACAATGATATCAACGCTATCCGCCGAGCTGTACTGGATGCCTTCGCTCGCACTCACCTTGCCGGTTGGAAGTGCCGACGAAACGTGAAAGGCCAACGCATAATCGGGCTTGGGGAAACGCGTGTAGAGGCCATCTTGAAGCATTGCTTTTGCGCCGCCAACTCGCTCTTCGGCGGGCTGTACGATGAAGAGCACGGTGCCTTTCCATCGATCCTTCATGCCGGCGAGCCGCCTCGCCGTCCCGACCATGGAGGTGATGTGCACGTCATGACCGCATGCATGCATCACGGGCGCCTCAACCCCGTCAACCCCGGTCTGACGCGCCTTTGACGCATAAGGGAGGCCTGATTTCTCCTCGACCGGCAGGCCGTCCATGTCAGCGCGCACCAGCACCACTGGACCGGGGCCGTTCTTCATGACGCCAACAACGCCCGTTCCGCCGACGCCTTCGGTCACCGTTGCACCGGCAGCCCGAAGCTGCTGAGCCATGATCTTTGCGGTTCGGTTTTCCTTGAAACTCAGCTCAGGGTTCTTGTGGAAATCGACAAACATCGCGCCCAATTGCTTGTCATAGTCCGCCTTCACCGCGTCGGCGAGGGGACTGGCGGCAAGCGCCGGCGAGGTGGCGAGTGCCGCAGCCAGAAGCATGAACCTGAAGCGCATCCGTTTCCCTCTCCTGCGGGCCTTTTGTCCGGGACTGTAATCGCGTCCTGCCGTGAGAGCCACGACAATTTCAGCGGAAAGGGGGTTGATGCCCTTGCCAGTGGATCCGGGTGCTCCTCAGCGCGGGTTGGCAAGAGGCCGTCCAGGAATCAACTAGGCCGGCGCGATGGTGCGCCGGCCTAGTTTCACTCAATCCCGTGATGAATTGCGCCGCTTAGCGGGCAATCATGGCTTCAGGGGCTGACAAGCCGATCATCTTCTTCTTCATCGTCAAAGGCTACGATGATCAGAACGGCAATGATGATCGCCACCGAAATAAAGCCGAAAAACCGGTTGGAGCCCTGGAGGCTTGCGTCTTCTGAGACCTCTTCGACCTGCGGCTGAGGCGCAGCCAAGACAGACTGCGCGCTGACAGGCGCAGCTGCTACGAGTGCAGCGACTGCAAGTCCCGACATAAAACGTCCCAAAGCCATAACTCCTCCGCTGTATTGCGCCCGATTCGGGCGATATCTTCCGAGTGCATACACGAGGGTGCCGTCGTGCCAAGCGAAAAGCTGGCCGGATCAGAAGGGACACGGGTGCGAGGCGCTATGAGCATGTCGATCGACATGAAAAAGTGCAAAGATGCAACACCAGGTCGCTAGATGGCTTTGCTCATATGGATTGCCGGCAGGACTATGTCGGGGCCCATCGGAAGCTCTATTTGCTCCATCCGAGTGAAGCCGAGCGCGGCGTAGAACAGTTCACCGTTCAGGGTCGAATAGCATTCAAAGCGGGTCACTCCTGCAGCGCGCGCCTGCTCCTGGCAGCTCGCATAGATGCTTCGTGCGATGCCAAGACCAACCCACGCAGCGCTCGTGGCGAAGTGACGCACGTGGCCCACTCCGATTGTCTTTTCTTCCGTTCCTGGCTTTTCGAAAGACCACCCTCCACAGCCTACGAGCGCGCTTTCCGCTTGGGCGACATAGTAGGTGCCGGAGGCGAGGAGAATTGGATGTGCCCTGGTGATGAAAGGCAAAGCGCGCTGCAGCAGTTGGGGGTCGTAGGCTGAAGCCATCAGCTTGGGGTAGGAGGCTTTCAACACCGCAGTAACGGCGGCAGCATCGTCATTCTCTGCCAGCCGGATGCTGAAGGTCCGCCTCATCAAAGGTGGCGGCGGAGGCCCGCGATCAGTCGCTCCATGTCCGCTTCGTTATTGTACAGGTGCGGCGTGATGCGCATGCGGTCGCCACGGAGGCTCACATGCACGTTCTCATTGGCGAGACGTTCTTCGATATCTTCGCCAACACCGATTGGAAACCGAAGCGAAAGGTAGTGCGGTGCCGGTCTGGCAGCTTGAGGCGAGACAAGTCCTTCCGCCTCCAACCGCTGAAATATGGCAGCAGTGACGGATCCGAGGGTCTCGGCGATGCTTGCCACGCCCCAATCGAGGATCTGCTCGAGGGCGGCGCCGGCGACGGGTAGGAGAGCGAAGTTCGATCGCTCACCCATGTCGAAGCGGCGGGCGGTGGGGTCGAGTGCCTCACCATAATCCATGAGGGTTCGGAAGTCGCGGGCGCCGGCCCGGGCAATCCACCCCTGTTCCAGGGGACGGCCCTGCTGGTGGCGAGGAGCGGCATAAAGGAAGCCCAGCGAGTAGGGGCCCAGCAGCCACTTATAGGAGGCGGCGACGAGATAATCCGGATCCACCTCGCGTATGTCGATCGGAAGTGCGCCGGTTGATTGCGTGGTGTCGAGCACGAGCACGGCGCCCACGGAGCGGCAGCGGCGGGCGACCGCCTGGACGTCGATCACGCCGCCATCCACCCAGTGGACGTTGGGCGTGCAGACCAGCGCGGTGGAACCGTCGATGGCATCGAGGATCGCCGGCGTCCAGTCGCCGTCCAGCGGTCGGGCCACTTTGACGAGCCGTGCGTCTGCCTGGGAAGCAAGCCATCGGGCTGCGTAAACCGTTGATGGAAAGTCCTCGGCTAGCGTCACAATCGACTGGCTGGCTGCAACGGTGACGTTCTGAAGCACGGTTGCCATGCCGAAGCTGACGGAGGGTATGATCGCCACATCGTCAGCCGCCGCGCCGATCAGGCGTGCAAAGAGCGCCCGCACCCGGTCGGATTCGTCAAAGAAGTGCTCCGCTTTGATCTCCCAGGGACGTGCTTTGCGCATCAGCCCGCTGATGCCGGCCTCGGCGGCCGCTTTGAGGAGCGGCGACATTTTGGCGCAGTCGAAATAAGCAACATCTTCCGAAACGTCGAACAACTCACGCTGACAGGGGATCGGCATTGGAGGCTTCAACCGGCAGCCTGGCAGGGGCCGACCCGTTTCCCGGTGAGCTTTGCCTCGATACTGACGTCGCCCTCACCGGTAAGCGAGGTCTCCGTGACTGCCGTCGCCTCGACGGTGTCGGCCGTATAGCTGCCGTCGACAACGGCGGCGATGCTGCCGCTGAGTCCAGGCCGCTCGCATGCCAGCGTGGCGTTGAGCCGCCCCCCCCTCATGTACATGTCCCGGTACGTGCAGGTGGAGCCCTCCGGTGCGAAGAGTGCTGGCTGGGGCTTCTTGACGTCGGCTTCGGCAACGCATGTGCTTGTGCTTGTTCTGCTCCCCTCGGGGGCGGCGATGGCAGGCGGTGCGTTGTCCCTTTGCGTTACCTTCACGACCTCGGTCGCCATCTCCCATTGGCCGGCCGTCAGCTGATTGGCGGCAGGAGCCTTGGGTTCGTTGTTGGTGGGCTCGCCGCCTTCCGAACAGCCGACAAGGGCGAGGAGCGGCGTAAGAGCAATGAAGCGCATGGATTATCCCCTGAAGTGCGCTGCAACGGTAGCGCGGACGCGGTCAAATGACCATATAAGGCTTCATGCCGATCGCGATCAGAACGGGCCTTGATGAGCCCGATACCGGGCAAGACTTCGTACCCCACCGCCCTCAGCGTCCCGAAAAGGCGGAAGGCGGGCGCACGTTCACACTCGTCTCCGAGTATCAGTCATCGGGCGACCAGCCAGCGGCGATTGCGGAGATCGTCGGCGAAATCCAGCAGGGCGAGAAGACTCAAGTCCTGTTGGGCGTGACCGGATCCGGCAAGACCTTCACGATGGCCAAGGTGATCGAACAGCTTCAGCGGCCGGCGCTGGTGCTGGCGCCGAACAAGATCCTGGCGGCGCAGCTTTACGGGGAATTCAAAAGCTTCTTCCCGGATAACGCAGTCGAATATTTCGTTAGTTACTACGATTATTATCAGCCGGAAGCCTATGTTCCGCGGACGGACCTCTACATCGAGAAGGAAAGCTCGATAAACGAGGCGATCGATCGCATGCGCCATTCTGCGACGCGGGCTTTGCTGGAGCGCGACGACGTCATCATTGTTGCATCCGTGTCTTGCCTCTACGGCATCGGATCGGTGGAGACTTATTCGGCGATGGTCTTCAGCCTCAAGCGCGGCGAGACGGTCGATCAGCGCGAAATCATCCGTAAGCTCGTCGCCCTTCAATACAAAAGGAACGATGCCGCGTTCAATCGTGGCAACTTCCGGGTGCGTGGCGACAATCTTGAAATATTCCCGTCCCACTATGAGGACACTGCCTGGCGCATCAACTTCTTCGGCGACGAAATCGAGGAGATTGTCGAATTCGACCCTTTGACGGGCAAGAAGATCGCGGCGCTTGAACATGTAAAGGTCTATGCCAACAGTCACTATGTGACGCCGGGGCCGACCCTGAAGCAGGCCATGGAGGCTATCCGGCACGAGCTTTCCGAACGCCTGAAGGAGCTCAGTGCGGAGGGGAAGCTCCTCGAAGCGCAGCGCCTGGAGCAGCGAACCAACTTCGATCTGGAGATGATTGCAGCCACCGGCTCGTGCGCGGGCATCGAGAATTACAGTCGCTTCCTCACCGGACGGCTTCCTGGCGAGCCGCCGCCGACCTTGTTCGAGTATCTGCCGGAAAACGCTCTTCTCTTCGTGGACGAAAGCCACCAAACGGTCCCGCAAATCGGCGCAATGGCGCGCGGCGACCACCGCCGGAAGATCACGCTCGCTGAATACGGCTTCCGCCTGCCGAGCTGCATCGACAATCGGCCATTGCGGTTCAACGAGTGGGACGCGATGCGACCGCAATCGGTGGCCGTATCCGCGACCCCTGGCTCGTGGGAAATGGAGCAGACGGGCGGTGCCTTCACGGAGCAGGTGATCCGCCCGACCGGGCTTATTGACCCACCCGTCCACATCCGGCCGGTCGAGGATCAGGTCGACGACCTCATCCACGAAGCCAAGGAAACCGCGCGAAAAGGCTATCGGACGCTGGTGACGACGCTCACCAAGCGCATGGCTGAGGACTTGACCGAATTCCTTCACGAAGCGGGGCTTCGGGTCCGGTATATGCATTCGGACGTCGAGACGCTGGAGCGCATCGAGCTGATCCGCGACCTCCGCCTGGGCGTTTACGACGTTCTTGTCGGCATCAACCTGCTTCGCGAAGGGCTCGACATCCCGGAGTGCGGGCTGGTTGCGATCCTGGATGCCGACAAGGAAGGCTTCCTCCGCTCGGAAACGTCGCTCATTCAGACCATCGGCCGCGCCGCGCGCAACGTCGAAGGCCGGGTCATTCTTTATGCCGACCGGATCACCGGCTCGATGGAGCGCGCGCTCAACGAAACCGATCGGCGCCGGCAGAAGCAGGTTGAGTACAACGAGGCGCACGGCATCACGCCAACCACGATCAAGCGCAACATTTCGGACATCCTCGCGGACGTGTCCAATCGCGACGGCGTCCTCGTCGATACGGGGGACGAGGACAGGCCACACCTCGTAGGTCATAATCTCCGGGCCTATATCCAGGATCTCGAGCAACGAATGCGCACAGCCGCCGCCGATCTCGAGTTCGAGGAGGCCGGACGCCTGCGCGACGAGATACGGCGTCTGGAGGCTGACGAACTGGGGCTGCCGGAGACGGAAAAGCGGGCCCCGCTTGTGGGGCGCTCGAACGAAGGTAAACCGGGTACGCGTAAGACGCGGTTCGGCAAGCAGCAGCAGGTGCGCAGCAGCAAGCGGGCAGCGGGCCGCCGCTAGAGCGGGCCGCCGCTAGCGGTTTTAGCGCTTGAACGCGCAGGCGGCGGCGGACGTTGAGACGACTTGGAATACTTCTGGGTCGTTTACTGCGCGCACCCGATCGACAAAGCCGGTGAGGGTGAGCTTGCCGCGGCTTCTTTCGCGGCCAAGATCTTCCGAAAGGCTCGAGATCTTCTGAAGCTGGAGGAGGTTTAGCCTGTCCACCCAGCGTTCCGCCATGCAGTCAGCCATCGGGCGGGAGAGGCCCGCGTCGGCGAGGCGGGAAGCGACCCGGCCTTCGAATGGCTGGGCGCAAGCGACAAGCGCGAGCGAAACGAAAAGGAGGCTGGTGCAGGTTCGCATTCCAAGCTCATAAGCGGCCTGCCACGATAAACCAACCGTTCGAAGCCTCGGTGCTTGGATCGAAAGGCCTTGGATGCTGTTGATGCCGCCGTGAGGCTTGGGAGCGTATCGATGACATCAGCGCGGATCTGGATGCTGCTTGGCGCGGCAGCGGCGGCAACGGCCTGCGTGCCCCGCCGGGAAGCTCCACCGCCCGAGCAGCAACAACCGAGACGCGCGTCCCCGCCGCCTCAGCCCACTCTACCTCCACCTCCACCTCCCGCTGACTGGCGCGACATTCCGCTGACGCGGGGTGACTGGTCCTACCGAAACGAAGGATCCCATTCGCGGGCGGTGTTCGGCGCCCCCGGCACTCAGCCGAGCTTCGTGGTCCGCTGCGAGCGTGCGCGGCGCCAGGTCGAGCTATCCCGCACGGGACCCGCGACCGGTGCCATGATGACGGTGCGTACCTCTTATGCGGCGCGAAACTTCCCGCTGTCGGCGCAGACGGAGCCGGCTGGCTACGTCTCGGCCGCGGTCAGCGCCAACGACCGCTTTCTGGATGGCATCGCCTTCAGCCGCGGACGTTTCACCGTTGAAGTGCCAGGAGCGCCGATGCTGGTGCTTCCCGCATGGCCGGAGCCGGCGCGGGTGATCGAGGATTGCCGTACCTAGGCTCGTTCCCGTTCATGCTGAACCGGGAACGAGTCTACTTTTCCTTTAATTGCCGTGCTTTCCGAGCCGTCAGGTGATTCCACCTGACTAGAAAGCACTCTAAGCTGCGTATGCACCACTCTGCGGGCCGAGAGCGAAGTCAAAGATGCTAGCGCCAAAATAAATGAAAACAAGACTTGCTTAGGAATTTGGTGCGACTCATAGTGCCTAGGTGTTCAACAAGCGAAAGGAGGTGATCCGATGTCTCATGGTTCAGCAAAGGGGTCGGGTTTGCTCGTTCGGGGGATGAAAGGCTAAGCTTTTCAAGGTCTCCCGGGCTGGAGCACTCCGGCCGCTGACCATGTTCGGAGGGCCGTCGGGAAACACCCGGCGGCCCTTCAGCGCGTTTGGGCATGTCTCACTCCGGCGGGTGGCCGATGTGGAATTACACGACGGTGACGCAACGCCGCGCAACGCGGGCCTGCCACGCGACCAGGCTTGGAACTACTGCGATTTCCATAGCAAGCCCGAATTGATGTCCCGCGCCCGGTGGCCCTGCTTCGACCAGTGACCAGAGCCTGGAAAGGCCGCCGATCAGAATGACCAATCCGAGCGCGCGAACTATCGTTCCGTTCTTCTCGATGCGCGGAATCGTGGCCAGGAAGACGATGCCAATCCCGAGGAGGAGCCCCGAAAGATAGCGAAAGTGGCTGTCGAGATCGGTCGGCAAAGGATGTGCAACCCCCCTCAGAACTGCCGCGCTGCCGATCACGCTGTGCACCCCCATCGACAGTGGAACCAGGGAGGCGAGTGCTGTGGCTGCCTGGAGCAGGCGGCGCTCGCGCTCAGGAGGCACGGCGCGGGCCGCGGCGAGTGACGAACTTTTCATCAACCCGCACGAAACGGGTCGCGATCGTCACTTCCAACAGAAAAAGGAGTAGGCCCACCGTCAGGCTGGCCATGGCTGCAATGAAAAGCAGCGAGACCGGAACAGCAAAGTTCATCGTAACGAGGTCCGCAACGAACAGGATCATGACCACCAAACAAATGAGGAGGGCCGACGTGGTGCAGAGCGCAACCGACCAGTGGCACAAGCCCATGCGGCGGTCCAGGATCGCGAGCTCGCGCAGCTCCGCGGCTTGAAGCTCGGCCTCCGCCGTGGGCACATCCTGCTCCAGCGTGCGCACCCGGTCCACTACTCGCGCCAGCCGGGAGGCGACCACGTTGAGGATGCCGCCAAGCCCCGCCAGCAAAAATACGGGCGCGATCGACAGCTGAATGATCTGGGCGATGGTAGCAACGCTCGCGTCCGGCATGGCCGCGCGCTTGCGGCTTCGAAGCCCCTGCCGTCAACCTCTCGCGTGAACCGCTGCAGCTCGGCGTCTCGAGGGAAGTTCTACTGCTGGCATCGCTAGAGGCTCGAGAGCACGACCAGTGCGCGGACGCGAGTGCTTCGCCACTGAATTGGTCTAGCCGCCGTCCACCCGGACCGCCTAAGGTGCGAGGCATGCGCCGAATTCTGCCCGCGCTCATGCTTGTGCTTACGACCTGCGGGTCCGAAGCTCCGCAGCCTCAGGAGAAGGCGCGGCTTGACGTTCCTGTGCCGTCTGGCCCGCCGGTGGTGCAACAAGTTCAAGCATCGGCGCCGCCGACCTCCGGCAGCGCGACACCGCCGCGTTGGGAAGCTGCCGCGACCGGAGCCGCAACGGCGTTGCGGCTGGTCGGTGCCGGTGGTGGGCTGCTGATGAGCCTTGCTTGCCGCCGCAACCCGACGCGCTTCGTCGTGGAGGTTCCTTCGTTTGTACCGCTGGGCAACGAAGAGCGTTTCAGCTTCGATCTGGGTGCGGAGCACGCTCTGCTCATTGCGCGTCCAACAGGGCAGAAGCGGGGTGTTACCGCCGAAGGAACGGCCCCAACTAAAGGCGTTCTGGACGAAGCGGAAACGGTGAGTGCAGTTTACGGATCTCAGCGGACCGGGCCCGTCCCCGCTCCGCCGGAGAAGCTGCGCGAGATGCTGGCAGGTGCTTGCGCTCAGCCTTCTTGATCCATCAGGCTGACTCGCCCTGAGCGGTTGATGGATCGCGTCAACATAGGCGTGCTTATGTCGACCATTTGAGTGGAAGCGCGTTGCGCTTCCACTCACCGGCTAGCGACATGCTAATTGCACCCCCGCGGAAGCCCTGCAAAACAGGCTTCTTGTGCGAGACACGCTCAACCGTTCACGATTAGGAGATGCCTCCCGAAGTGCCGCCCGCGCTGGCGTCGGAGGCAATGCCCGCGCCACCACCCACGTCCTCATGGAGTCTCCGCCACCTGTCGCGGCCGTCGCGAACCGAGCTGTAGAGTTGCTGGATCAATGCTCGCGTTTGCGTAGAAAGCCGATCGTCCTGGAGCGCGGTTTCCCACTTGCCGTTGAGATAGCTCTCGCCGTGGTCAACCTCCGCGATGATCGAGGCGTCGTCGCCGCCCGTGATCCGGTCGCGCAGCGTCAGGAACGCGCGATGCGCAGCGCCAAGCACCGTGCCGTCGTCTTCGGGCGCCCCGCCGAGTTGCCGAACGCGGTCGCGTAGCTGGCTCACCACCCGTTCCCGCTCATTCGCGCGATCGAGAAATTCCGCGCTGAAGCGACTGTTGGTGGCTTCCTGAGCGGACCGGCGATAGCCGTCCACGCTGTCGATGGTGGTCTCGATAAGGCTGTTCAGGACGGAAATATCGTGCGTCGCGTCCAGCGTGCCGCCACTAGTGTCTACAGACCCTCTACCCGGTTCTAGCATTGCCTTCTCCTTGTGCGGGGTTGATCCGGGCTACAAACGCATGGGCCTCGAGAAGGGTGCTCCGCCGCCTGGAGATAGCAGCGGGCTGAGGCTGCGGAACGGCCCAGGCGCGAGGCGCGTTCTCGGCGGGAACTTGTGGAAGGATCGCACATGGTCGAGGAATCGGAACGCGGAAAGCCCGCCAGCTATGACCGCGCCACAGGCGAGGTTCACGGCAGCGGCTCCGGGGCGGGCGCCAACGCCAATCCCAATGAGGATTACGATGGCGATCCGATGGCGGGTGGGGGCAGTGACACTCCCGGGGGGCCGCGCCCAGAGCAGGAGGGCGCCAAACGCCCGCTCGATCCGGACGAAGGCGTTTGAGGATGAACGAAGGCAAAGGCCATCCGCTTCCCGAAAGCGACGAGGCACGACACAACGAGATCCCTGAAAGGCTAGCGGAGGCGAAAGGCCGCGGCGAGGAAGGCCGGGAAGTGGTCACGCCGGATCCTACCGGCGTCAATCCCGATGGCGAGCCGTATCGTTACGACGACCTGGGCCGCGGCCCGGGTGATGAGGAACCCCCAAAGTAAGAGCAACGTTGGTCCGCCGAAGGAGAATTCATCATGGCGAACCAGGACAAAGCGGGCATCACGGACGTCGATAATCTCAGCGGAAGCAGCCTCCAGCAGTCCCAGCTCACGGAGGCGGGCAGCGCTGGCTTGACGCGCGATCACATGCAGGGAGAGACCGGCGGCGCGCAGCTTGGCGGAGGTCCGGATCAGAGCGACATGGCCGCCCCCGGCGGGAGCAGTGGTTCGGGTGGTTATGGAAACGATCAACAAAGCGCGAATCACCAGGGCCAACAGTTCGCGCGGGAAGCCCGTCCGGGGCGTGACGAAGGTCAATCCCGCGGCGAGCGTTACGACGAGGAGCAGGGCGGCGGCCGCGCAGCCGACAGCGTTAGCAGCGATGTTATCGCCCAGACCGGCGGCGCCCAGCAAAGCTTTGACCAGCATACGGACGCAAACCAGCTGGAAGCGGCAGCCGACGACTTGCTGCGTGACCAACAGGAACATCAGGATCGGGGGCAGAGCGACGCTACCGATTTCGAGGCGGACGCGCAGTCCTGAAGCTGCGCTTTGGGATGCGGAAGCGCGGCACTTCGGAACCCACTGCCCAGCCGCACGTCTGTTACGGGTGAGTTACATTAGTGCTGGAGATTGCTATGGCTGATTCATCCCCCGAAGGGAACGAAGGTGAAGGCACCGGCGGCGGCTGGAGTGGCGCTTTCGGTGGCGCGCCTATTCCGCCGCAGCTCAGGGACTTTGCGCAAAAGGCCGCTGAGCTTGCTCAAAATCCAATTGCGCGAACGATGTTGGCCGCCGGGCTGGTGACCGCAGCGGCAGCGCTGACGGCGAACAAGAAGGTTCGCGAGACTGCCAAGAAAGCAGGTCGCGAAGCGGCCGACACTGCGGAGGAGGCGGCGGACAGCGCAAGTCGCATCGCCACGGCCATGTTTGGCGCGGCAGCGGACGCGTTCCGACGCATGGCTAATGTGGGCGACCGGGCAGGCGATGCAGGGGATGAGGAGGGCTCCGGCCGGTCCGCAGGCAATGCCGATGAGGGGTCAAAGGCTCGCTCTGGCAAAACGAAGGGCGGTTCCAGGGGAAAAGCTTCCGCCGACGCCGGTGCAAAGAGCGGCTCCAGTAAGGCGCGAAAAAGCAAATCTGCGGCTGGCTCGGGGTCCGGAGAGGCTTCAAAGAGCAGCAAGGCGGGCAAGAACTCTGCCAGCAAAGATTCATCCGACTAGACCTTGATCGGATCAGGCTGAATCAGCCTGATCCGTGAATCAAGGTCTCGACCATAAGAATAGGGCCTGATTCACGCCTTCGGCGGAAGCGCTTCGCGCTTCCACCTCAGCCGATCGGGCCCTGGTGAGCTTCGATGGCTCCGGCAGGCAGTTCATCCTCATTAAAGCTGCCGGAGCTCAGAGCAAGCGGGCGTGTCGGCTTTAAAGCGGGGTGCCCGCCGCGCAACGCTCGAATTCAACTGGGTCGTGTGCGCACAGGATGCGAACCTCGCTTCGGTGCTCGATCGAGAGCCTGCGCAGCCGCTCCTGGTTTGTCATGCGGCGCTCGCGATCCACTTCCATCAGCGTCTGATACCCACGAAGCCCAGGCGTGCAGTGGCGTTTCGTTTCCCGCATCTCACCGCGATAGAAGTACGCATCGCCGGCATGGAGGAGCCAGCCGGACGGCCCGTGGATCGCGATCCCGCAATGGCCCCAGGTGTGGCCCGGCAGAGGCACCATCAGAATTTCCGGCGGAAGGCCTTGAACTGCCTGAACCGTGTCGAACCCGAACCAAGGCTCCCCTTGCCCTGAATGGAGGTGCCAATTGGATATGCCGTCGAACTGGCGCGGCCGGTAACGATTACGGGGCACGAAACCTTGTCGCGGGCCGGTGGCTGCGCTGAACTCCTTGTCCATTACGTGCACGGCCGCGTGCGGGAAATCTTCTAGCCCGCCGGCATGATCGAAATCCAGATGAGTGAGGATGATATGGCGAACATCCCTGGTATTGAAGCCGAGCGCCTCAATCTGCCGAATGGCAGTCTCTTCTTCGCGAAGCCTGATGTTGAGAATTGTGCGCATTGTCCGGGTGATGCGCGGATGCGGGCCATCGTGCGGGTGGTGGACGTCCTTTAGGCCATAGCCAGTGTCGATGAGCACAAGCCCGTGCGCGTCGGTCTCCACCAAGATGCAATGGCAGACAAGACGGCCTGTCAGACCCTTGCTGCGCCCGTCGAACAGGGCGCCGCCCAGCGGGCAATCGGTGCCGCAATTGAGGTGATGAATGCGCATCAGGTGCCTTTCGTGCTTGGCACCTCGCCCGTGTCGAGCCCCGTGCGCCTTTTTTCGAAAGGCCCAAACGGACGGCGGGGCGCTGAGTTCAGCGCCCCGCCTCTTGTTTACGCATCACAGGCCGGGAACCTCCCGGCAGGCTTGGCTTAGCGGCAGCGGAAACCGCGGCTCTTGTCAATTTCGCGGCCAAGCAGCGCGCCGGCGGCGGCGCCCAGGATGGTTCCAGTTGCCCGGCTACCGCGGCTGTCGATGGCACGTCCAGCAAGCGCTCCAGCGGCACCGCCGACGAGCAAGCCCGTAGTTCCATTTTTGCGACGGCAGTAAGTGCGGCCGTCTTGGCCACGCCATGTCCTGCCCTGGTAGTAGCCGTTGTCATGGGCAAAAGCCGGCGCCGGCATGGCAACCGGAATTGCCATCGTCGCGGCCGCGAGAGCGAGGGTGACTTTACGCATAACCCAATCCTTCTCCTGATAAGTCATAAAAGAGAACGCAGGCCATATTGCAGGGGTTGCATGAACACAAAACAACAAGGGCTTCGCGACGTTGCTCGGCAGTGCTGGGGAGCGGGTTGAGCCGTTAGGACGAGCCGTTCAAACGGTGCTCCAGGTTCATCTCGCTGTTGAGCAGCTTGGAGATCGGGCAGTTAGCCTTCGCATCCTGGGCAAGTGCAGCAAACCGCTCCGGATCGATCCCCTCCACGTTCGCGTCGAGGGACAGATCCGATCGTGAAACCCGAAAA
>JADDQD010000026.1 GCA_016781555.1 Pseudomonadota bacterium
CTGCCTTGAGGGCATTGAAGCTTTTCGTGATGCCGCGGGCTTCCAGAATGACGCCGTCCGTATGATCCTCAGGCTTGAGGAATGATGGCAGGGGCTCGTCCGCGATCATGCGTCCGGCCATGGCGGCTTCCTCGATCACCTTTGTCCGGAATGGCGCAAGAATGCGCTGGCCGACACCAACCAGTCCGGTCGGCGAGAACACGATAAAGGCAACGAAGAGGATGCCGAAATACAACAGCCAATGCGATGTCCATATGGACAGAAACTCGCGGAACAGGATGTAGAATAAGGCACCAAGCGCCGGCCCAAGGAAGCTGCGCATCCCGCCGATCACAACCATCGCGATCAGCTCGCCCGAAAAGGCTACTGTGAGGGGCTCGGCCGAGGCGAAGCGATGGTTGAAGACCGAGAGAGTCCCTCCGAGTCCCACCACACCGGCCGAGATCGCGAAGCCGAGAAGTTTATAACGGTCTGTCGTGTAGCCGAGAAAGCGGGCTCGCTGCTCGTTCTCGCGAATTGCTACGAGAACACTGCCGGCAGGCGAGAGGTGGAAGCGCAGCAGGAGAAAACAGACAAAAAGTCCAACCGCCGCGACTACCCAATAGTAAGTCCAATCGGAGCTCAGATCGAGACCTAAAGTGCTGGGGCGCACCACACCACCCAATCCGCTTTCACCACCCGTGAGCGCCGTCCAGCGGTACGCAACGGCAAAAAGCATCGCGGTGAGCGCAAGCGTCAGAAGCGAAAAGTAGACGCCGCGCCGTCGCAGGATCAGTGCGCCGAGAAGGACGGACGCGCCAGCAACGAAGATGATCGAGAAAAGTGTCGGGAGGATGATACTCCGCGGGAACCAGTGCAGCTGGCTCAAGGCGGCCGCATAGGCCCCGATCCCGAACCAGGCGCCATGTCCGAAGGACACGAGCCCGGTGTACCCAACTAGGACATTAAGCCCCATGCACGCAACGGCGAACACTACGACGTCAATCGAGGAGCGGAGCGGCAGGCCGACGCGATCGAGAATGAACGGGAGCAAGCCTAGGGCCGCTGCCGCAATAATGAGAGGCCAGAAGTCCTTGCGCATCGTCTTACTCGAACTTCTGAATGCGTTCGCCAAAAAGCCCTCTGGGGCGCAGGAGAAGAACGAGCGCCATCAGCAGATACATCGAAGCTTCTCCGGCAGGCGGATAGAAAAAGATCGTGAGGCCCCGGACCACACCCACGAGGACCGCCGCCGCGATCACGCCCCAGAATGAGCCCAGACCGCCGATGACGACCACGACAAAGGCGGCCGTCAGGATCTCGGCCCCCATCGCCGGGTGCACGCCCGAAATCGGTGCAAGCAGAACACCAGCCAGCCCAGCCAGACCGATGCCCAGAGCGGAGACCGCTGTCATGTAGGGCTGGAGCGAGATACCAAGAGCTCCCACCATGTCCGGGTTCTGCACGCCCGCCCGTACCACCCGGCCGAATGCTGTGCGGTAGACAAGAAACCAGGTCGCCGCAACTGCTGCGAGTGCCACGCCGAAAATGATGAGACGGTAGCGCGGGTAGATGAAGTCACCCACGAAGACCTGCCCCCTCAGCGCCGGCGGGATCGAGAACGGCAGGGGGGCTGCCCCAAAGACGATGCGCAGGCTCTGCTCGATGACCATAGCGAGGCCAAAGGTCAGAAGGAGGCTGAGGGTTGGGTCCGAACGATAGAAGCGGCGGAAGAACAGGCGTTCCACAATGACGCCAAGAGCCCCAACGAGTATGGGAGATGCAACGAACGCGCCGCCGAAGCCGATGAGGGGCGCCAGCGAGACCGCAAGATAGGCGCCGATGGCGTAGAACCCGCCATGCGCCAGGTTCACGATCCCACCGAGCGAAAAGATCAGCGAAAGCCCGAGAGCGATCAGGAGATAGTAGGCGCCGACGAGCAGGCCGTTCAGGACCTGCTCAAGGAGAAAGATAAGCGCCAAACTAGCATCCCTTCATACGGTTCGCCTTCCCGACCCTGAGCTGGGCCGAAAGCTTGCAGAGTGGAGTGGCGGCGCATAAAGGCTTGTGCCTTTCCGCGCCGGAGAGAGGTGTCCGTTACGCCGGGATCTTGCAGGTGCCATCCTTCTCGGGCGCGAGGATCTCGAGGTCCTCGCTTGGGCCAGGCACGGAGCCAAGCGGATCGTAGATGTCCCACTGATCCTTCATCTTGCTGGCGTCTTTGGCCCGCACCGCATACATCTCCTGGACCATTTGATTGTCATAGGGGCGGAAGTAGCCCTCGCGGCTCTTCAGAACGTCAAATTTCGCCCCTTTGCGCAGATGCTCTGCAAGCTTCTGCGGGTCGATAGACTTGGTTTCCGCAAAGGATTGAGCGACGATCTTGAGAGAGTTGTAGTCACCCCAGGACTGATTCTCGGGGGGCTTGCCGTACTTCTTAGTGAAAACTTCGACGTACTTTCTAGAGGAGGGCGTATCCACCATATGATGCCAGATCAGAGGCCAGATGCCCGAGAAGTTGCCCTTTCCTGCACCCCAAGCAACGGCTGTATCGAAGCCAAAGCCGGTGATCGGGAACTGCAGTCCATACTCGGCATATTGCTTGATAAAGTTCGTAATCTGATTTCCGGCAAGGTTGGAGGCGACCACATCAGGCCGCGCCTGCCTGATTTTGAGGAGATACGGGCTGAAATCGGTGGCATCAGTCGGAACAAGATCTTCGCCGATGAACTGACCGCCATTCTCGGTCACAAATTTTTTGGCGACTTTGAACAAATCATGACCGAACGCGTAGTCAGCCGTAAGGGAATACCACTTCTTCCCTTGGATGAGCTTTTCGGCTTTCAGGTAGTTGCCGACCGCTGTAACCATCATCGAGTTCGCCGCCTCGATGTGGAACATGAAAGGATTGCAGTTGGCGCCGCGTAGCGCATCAGAGTTCGCGCCTGTATTGATGAACACGGTCTTTGTGCGCGCTGCAACTTGGCCAATTGCGAGGGCAGAGGCTGACGAGATCTCGCCAATGATCATCGCGACCTTGTCGCGCTCGATCAGGCGCTCGGCCTTCGCGGACGCGGTTTGCGGATTAACCGAGTCCTCGATCACGAGCTCGATTCTCCGCCCCAGGACGCCGCCGCCTGTATTGATCTCCTCAGCCGCGAGCTTCACGCCCATCTGGGCGAACTCGCCGAGGGGACCGAGAAAGCCGGTGATGGGGGTGAGATGCCCGATGCGAATGACGTCCGCCTGCGCTCGGACAATGGCTGGCATGCCGATGCCGGCCAAGGCTGTGGTACCGGCCACTCCTCTCAGGAGCGTACGGCGGGTCAAGTCGTGAGAATGCGCCATTGCCGTTTCCTTCCTTCGGTAACCCTGCCACGTTGCTTGCTGCGGTCTGTGATCACATTTAAGCTGTCGGAAATCGAACGGTTTGTCGAGCCCTGCAACAACGATGACTGCAATGGCAATCGCCGGGACTAATCGACGGGAGCGAGTCACGCTCGGAGGGCGCGTCCACACTGAACTGCGCGAACTATTGATGAGTGGCGAGTTGGCCCCTGGCCAGAAAATGTCTCTGCGCAATGTTGCTGAAGCCCTCGGCACCTCGATGACACCGGTCCGCGAGGCAGTCGCTCGCCTCGTTGCGGAGCAATCCTTAGAGGTTCTACCCAACCGCGCCGTGCGGGTGCCCTTGATGACGCGGGAGCGCTTCCGCGAGCTGACGACCGTCAGGCTTGCGGTCGAAGGGTATGCGGTCGAGGAGGCAGCCCGCCGACGGACGGAGGCCGATCTCGCAGCAATGCGATGCTTCGAGGATGCCTTCCTGGCGGAGGCGCGCAGCCCTCGCCCACAAGCAGAGCGTGCCGTGCGCTCGAACAAGGAGCTTCATTTCGCGGTCTACCGCGCGGCGGGCCTGCCGACCCTGGTGGGGATCATCGAGGGCCTGTGGCTGAAGATCGGCCCGGTGCTGAACCTTGACCTCAAAGTCTCACCGGAGCGGTTGAAAACCGGCGGGGCGACCGAGCACCACCGCCGGCTGGTAGCTGCTGTGGAGGCTGGCGACGGGTGCGCTGCACGCAGCGCCCTTGTCGATGATATCAAAGGGGCGGCAAGCTTCATCGAGAGCACCGGGCGGCTGCTTGACGAGGCCGGTCCTGACCTCAATCGTCACCCGGTTGGCGCGCTAGCTCCCGAGGGCGAAACCCAGCCCGAGCGTGACATAGCCACGGCGCACCTAGGGAGTCGCTGATCATGGACCTCAATATCGCAGGATTGCGCTCATTGGTGACGGCGGGCGCCAACGGCATCGGCCTCGAGATCGCCCGTGCTTTCCTTCGAGAGGGCGCCCAAGTCCATGTGTGCGATGTCGACCGTGCTGCCCTTAACGCGCTCCCAGCAAGCAACCCTAAGCTGACCTGTTCGTACGGTGATGTGGCCAATCGGGCTGATGTGTCTCGCGTCTTCGAGGAAGCTTTGGGTGTCCTTGGCGGGCTCGATGTGCTCGTCAACAACGCCGGGATCGCACCTGTTCGGCTGCGGGTCGGTCGGGGCGCCGATCGCATGGGCGTTGGCGCAGGCCGGCGTCGGCCGGATAATCCTCGTTGATCATGATCGTTTGAGCTGGCCGAACGTCGGACGTCATCCGCTTGGCGCGACTTCGGTCGGTCGAAATAAGGCCGAGGCTCTCGCGGAACGACTGCAGGCTGATTTCCCGCATCTGCACATCGAAGGACGGGCCTGCGACTGGCATTATCTTCTCATGTCGGATGATGCGGTACTCGAGGAGGCTGATCTCATTGTTTCAGCGACGAGCAGCTGGGCTGCCGAGAGTTCCCTGAACCGTTGGCATGTCGCGCGGGGGAGGCTGCGGCCGATCTTGTACGGCTGGACTGAGGCCCATGCCTGCGCCGGCCATTCGGTGGCCATCGGCTCTGAGGGCGGCTGTCTTCAATGCCACATCGGGCGAACTGGCACTCCGGAGTTTAGAGCCGTTGCCTGGGCAAATGGCGGCGAAGAGAACCGAGAAGAGCCGGCTTGCGGGGCGCATTTTCAACCATATGGCCCCGTA
>JADDQD010000281.1 GCA_016781555.1 Pseudomonadota bacterium
GAAAGGGCCGAGCCGAGTTTCATCGGCTATACGCGCAGGAGCAGCACGTCGACGACGGGCTTTTTGCCGGTCCAGTCGGTGGCGCAGCGGCGTACAGCCAGACGGATGGATTCGCGCAGCTTATCGCCATCAGCGGAGCCTGATCGCGCGGCACCGGCGGCAGCTTCGCGCACTTCGGCAAGAAATGCCTCGCGATCTTCTTCGACGGGGATGCCCTCAAGCGCGACTTCCGCGGTACCGACAAGTGTCTGGTTGCGGTTCACGGCAACCGCAACCGAGATGACGCCGTTGGCGGCAATCTTCCGCCGCTGGTTCATGGTCGTGCCGTCTGCCCTCAAAATCACGTCGCCATCGAGGATCAGCCGCCCGACGCGTTCCGCCCCGATTTTTACGGGTCCCCCGGGGGCAAGCCGGATCACATCTCCATTCTCCTGAACGATGCTCTTGGGGATTCCCTCTTCCCTTGCGAAGCGGCGGTGCTCGTGCAGGTGCCGGCTCTCACCGTGTACCGGAATCAGGATCTCGGGCCGGATCCAGTGATACATGGCCGCGAGCTCCGGACGCGCCGGGTGGCCTGAGACGTGGACGTGCGCCTGCCGCTCCGTCACTGTTTTTACGTCAGCCCGCGCAAGTGCGTTCATGATGCGCCCAATCGCAAGCTCGTTGCCGGGAATCTGGCGCGAGGAAAAAACGACGGTGTCCCCCTCCTCAAGCTTGATCTTGTGCTCACCAGACGCGATCCGGCCCAAGGCAGCGCGCGGCTCACCCTGTCCTCCCGTGGCGACGATCAACACCTCCCGGCGGGGCAGCGCCATGGCAGTATCGAAATCGATCGTCTCGGGGAAATCCTTGAGGTAGCCGGTACTCCGCGCCACCCTCAGAATTCGGTCGAGCGATCGGCCGGCGACGCAGAGCTGGCGGTTTGTCGCGCGCGCTACCCGCCCAAGGGTGTGCAAGCGGGCGGCATTGGAGGCGAAGGTGGTAACCACCACCCGCCCCTTTGCGGCCGAAGCCACCTCTTCGAGGCCGCCGCGCACGGTGGCTTCGGAACCCGCTGGTTCAGGGTTGAAGACGTTGGTGGAATCGCAAACCATGGCCAGCACGCCTTGATCGCCGATCGCCTTTAGATCGTCGTCGCTGGTCGGGCGTCCGATTTGAGGCGCCGCATCTACCTTCCAGTCGCCGGTGTGGAAGACCTTGCCATGCGGCGTGTCGATGAGCAGCGCGTGCGCTTCGGCGATGGAATGAGCCAGCGGGACGTAGCGAATTCCAAAGGGACCCAGCTGGAAGTCGCCGCCCACGTCGATGACGTTGAGCTTCACTTGCTTAAGAAGTCCCTCCTCCTCAAGCTTTCCGGCAATGAGCCCGGCTGTGAAAGGCGTGGCGTAAAGCGGCACCCCGAGATCAGCCGCAAAATAGGGAATCGCGCCGATATGATCCTCGTGGCCATGCGTCAGCACGATCCCGAGCAGATCGCGCCGCCGCTCCTCGATAAAGCCGAGGTCGGGAAGAACGAGGTCGATGCCCGGATAAGCCGGATCGGCAAAGGTCATGCCCAGATCGACCATGATCCATTTGCCGTCGCAGCCATAGAGATTGACGTTCATGCCAATTTCGCCGGAGCCGCCGAGCGCGAGGAAGAGGAGTTCTTTGCCGGGTTTCACTATGTGGTGTCCATTCGTGCGTCACTCCGGCGAAATCCGAAGTCTTTAATCTGTTCCTGAAGCCTGTCCCGGAGGTTCGAAGCACATTCCACTCGCAAGGTGCGGTGCTCGAATTCGGGAGCATGATCTAGCTGGGGCTTTGCGCCCGTTTGTAAAGCAGCGACAAGCCCTGGATGGTGAGGTCCGGCTCGATCGCGTCGAAGATTTCGGTGTGCTGGTCGAACAAAGTGGCGAGCCCACCCGTCGCGACCACGGTTACCGGGCGGCTGATCTCCCCCTTCATGCGATCGACCAAGCCTTCGATCATCGCGACATAGCCCCAATAGATGCCGCTCAGCATCTGATCCTCCGTCGTGCGACCTATGACGGCGAGGTTGCTGCTCGGGGCTTCAATGGCAATGCGGGGGAGCTTGGCGGCCGCAGTGACCAATGCATCGAGGGAAAGGTTGATGCCCGGCGCGATGATGCCGCCCTTGTAGGCGCCGTTGGGATCGACCACGTCGAAGGTTGTCGCGGTGCCGAAATCGATCACTATCAAGTCACCTTCGTGGATCGCATGCGCGGCGATCGCATTCAGAGCTCGATCCGCGCCCACCGACTTGGGCTCGGCAACATCGAGCTGGATCCCCCACTCGGCGGCTCCCCGCCCGGCAATGAGCGGATCGACACCGAAATATTTGGTCGCGAGCACTTCAAGATTGTGGAGAGCTCGAGGGACCACGGTGCCGATGATCACGGCACTGACCGCATCACGACTATGCCCCTCAAGCTGAAGGAGCTGGTGAAGCCACACGGCATATTGATCGGCTGTACGACGGGGATCAGTTGCGATCCGCCAGCGGGCCCGGATAACGCCGTCTTCCACCAGCGCGAAGACCAAATTGGTGTTGCCAGCATCGATCGCGAGCAGCATTTCAGCGCATCCTTCCGGCCGAGCAGGTTCGGGTGTTGCAGGAAAAACCGAAGGCAAAGCCGTTCTCATTGTCCTCAGATCAGGAAAACGTCGCCTGCGTGGATGACACGGGATGTGCCGTCCGCCAAGCGAAGCCGTAACGCCCCCGCATCATCGAGTCCTTCGAAGAGACCATGCCCGGCGCTGGTGGAGAGCGCCGTGCCGATCGGGTGGGCTGCGGCGAGCCAGGTGGAGCGCACCGGCGACAGCCCTTCGCCCCTCCAGCGTGCCAGCCAGCGGGCGAAACTGTCGGCCAGCGCGTCGAGGAAGGCGCCGGGATCCGGCGCGCTGCCCGTGAGAGCCGCAAGACTGGTGACCGGGCGCTCCAATCCCTGCGGATGGTGTGCAAGGTTGACGCCGATGCCGATCACCACGCAGCTCTCGAAACGCTCGAGCAGGATCCCTGCGACTTTAGCGCCTTCAACGAGAAGGTCGTTCGGCCACTTAATCAGCACCTGGTGCACCGGCGCGAAAGCGGAAACGACCTCCTGCACCGCCACTGCAGCGACAAGGGCCAGCGTCGACGCTGCCGGATCTCCGTGACGCAAACGCACAACCGTGCTCGCGTAAAGATTTCCTTCAGGCGAGTGCCACCCGCGACCGTGGCGGCCCCTTCCCTCCGTCTGCCGGCCGGCACGAAGCCAGAAGCCTTCAGGAGCGCCGTCGCGGGCGAGCGCGGCAACATCGTCATTGGTCGATCGGGTCTCAGCGACCGTGTGAATCAGAAGGTTTCTCTTCCGGTCAAAACAAGGAGCCGGCTGCGTTCTGGGCGGCGCGGTCGATCAGCGGAATTGAGAAGTAGCCAAGCGGAGACACGAATAAAGCCGCGGCCATGATGAGGGCACCGCCGAGCCGATCGGTGCTCGGCTCGTAGGCAGGTGCCGGTTCATCGAAGTACATCGTCTTGACGATCTTCAAGTAATAATAAGCTCCAATCACCGATGTTGCGATGCCGACCGCGGCGAGCCACGTGAGATCAGCCTGCACAGCGGCGTTGAACACCAGGAACTTCGGCCAGAAGCCGAACAGCGGCGGAATGCCGGCCAGGCTGAACATGAAGATCGCCAACGCCGCCGCGAAACCTGGGCGGTTGCGCGACAGCCCCGAAAGAGAAGCAATGCTCTCCACCGGGTTTCCGGCCGCATCGCGCATCCTCAAGACGCAGAAGAAGGAGCCAAGCGTCATCACGACGTAAACGGCCATGTAGAAAAGCACGGAGGCCACGCCCTCGCGCGTGGCGGCAGCGAGGCCGATCAAAGCAAAGCCGACATTGTTGATCGAGGAATAAGCAAGCAAGCGCTTGATGTTCGGTTGCCCGATCGCAGCGACCCCGCCGAGCACCGTTGATGCCAGTGCCATGAAGATGACGATCTGCCGCCATTCAAAAGTGGCGGGGCCCATGCCCTCGATCGCGACTCGCGTGAGGAGCGCCATCGCTGCGACTTTGGGCGCGCTTGCAAAAAAGGCAGTCACCGGCGTTGGCGCGCCTTCATAAACGTCGGGTGTCCACATGTGGAATGGCACCGCCGAAACCTTGAATGCGATGCCGGCCATGACGAAGACGAGGCCGAACAATTCACCCGTCGAGACGCCGTCGCGGCCGAGGGCTACCGATATTTCGCTCAGCATTGTCGAGCCGGTGAAGCCGTAAAGCAGCGATACGCCGTAGAGGAGGATGCCGGAGGCAAGCGCGCCGAGAACGAAATACTTCAGACCTGCCTCGGCCGAACGCGTGTCCTGCCGCTGGAAAGAGGCAAGCACATAAGCGGACAGGCTCTGGAGCTCGAGTCCAATGTAGAGTGTCAGGAGGTCGCCAGCGGAGACCATCATGCCCATCCCCACCGAGGACAAGAGGATGAGGATCGGATATTCGGCGCGAAAGACGCCGCCGCGGGAGAACCAGCCGCTGGCGGCAATCAGCGAGGCCGCCGCCGCGATGTAGATCAGCACCTTGGAAAAAGCCGCGAAATTATCAGCGACGAACAAACCGTCGAAGCCGATCCCCGTCGGTGCAATGATGCCCGGGATGAACAAGGCAGCGACCAGCAGGCTTGCAATCGCCAGCCAGGACACGACACGAGAGGTACGGTCTCCCGCATAAGCCGCGACCATCAGGAGCGCGAGCGAGCTCAGGCTCAGGACCACTTCCGGGAGCGTCAGGGTAAGCGAATTGCCCATCAATGGGATCCTGCTGGTGCCGGGTGCGCGGCCGTGGCGGTTGCGGAGGCTCCGTGCTGCGCCGCGCCGGCGGCAGCGGGCGCCCCGGAGCCTCTTACGAGTGCCGCGTCACCTGGAGGATTGGCGCGCTCGATGCGCGTCAGGAGCAAACCGACGTCGTTGCGCATCGGCGCCAGGAAGCTTTCCGGATAGACACCCATCCAGAGCACGACCGCTGCAATCGAGCCGAGCATGGCGAGCTCGCGCTTGTTGAGGTCGGGCATTGCTGCAGCGTCGGGATTGCGCGCGGTGCCGTATGCCACCCGCCAATAAAGATAGAGCATATATGCCGCGCCAAGAATGATCCCGGTGGTCGCGACCAAGGCAACCCAGCTGTTCGCTTCATAGGCGCCAAGAAGGCTCAGGAATTCGCCCACGAACCCGCCAGTGCCCGGCAGTCCCACCGAGGCCATCGTGAAGAGGAGAAACAGAGTGGCATAAGCCGGCATGTTGTTGGAGAGGCCGCCGTAGCGATCGATTTCGCGGGTATGCAGCCGGTCGTAGATCACGCCGACGCAGAGAAAGAGCGCGCCTGAAACGAGGCCGTGAGAGAGCATGACGATTAGCGCGCCTTCGAGCCCCTGCCGGTTGAACGCGAACAACCCGATGGAGACAAAGGCCATGTGCGCGACCGACGAGTAGGCGATCAGCTTCTTCATATCCTTCTGCACCAGCGCCACGAGCGAAGTGTAGACGATGGCGACGAGACTGAGGCCCATGACGAGCCAGAAGAACTGCGCCGAGGCCTCGGGGAACATGGGCAGCGTGAAGCGAACAAAGCCGTAACCGCCAAGCTTCAAAAGCACGCCAGCGAGGATCACCGAGCCAGCCGTCGGCGCCTGCACGTGTGCGTCGGGAAGCCACGTATGCACCGGCCACATCGGCAGTTTGACGGCAAAGGAAGCGAAGAAGGCCAGCCACAACCAAGTCTGGGCCTCCGGCGGGAAGTCGTAAGTAAGCAGGTTCGGAATGAAGGTCGTGCCAGCGTTGTTCACCATCCACAGCATGGCCACCAGCATCAGCACCGAGCCGAGCAAGGTGTAGAGGAAGAATTTATAGGAAGCGTAGACCCGCTCCTTGCCGCCCCAGATGCCGATGATCAGGTACATCGGGATGAGACCAGCCTCGAAGAAGATGTAAAAAAGGAAGATATCCTGGGCCATGAACACGCCGAGCATCAGCGTCTCCATGAACAGGAAGGCCGCCATATATTCGGGGATGCGGTGTTCGATCGAGGACCATGAGGCGGCGATGCAGATCGGCATCAGGAACACCGAGAGCATGATCAGCATCAAGGCGATGCCGTCGATTCCGAGTGCCCAGGCGAAGCGGCCGAAAACGGGCGCGAATTCGGTGAATTGCCACTGCGCACCGCCGATTTCGAAGGCACTCCACAGGAAAATCCCGAGCAGGAAGTCGAGCAGAGTCGCGCCAAGCGCGAGCCAGCGCGCAGCGTTGGCGCCGACGAACAAACAGGCGATCGCCGCAACCATCGGCACGGCCAGCATCAGCGATAGGATGGGAAAGCCCAAGGAATTCACTTCGCTGCCCCTGCCCCGTAGCTGTTGCGCGTGATCTCAGCGGCACTCATCATCGCGCCATCGCCCAAGTCGCGGCGGCAGCAAGACCAAGCAGCATCACCAACGCATAAGTGTAGAGGTAGCCGGACTGCAGCCGGGCCGTGAGCTTGTTGCCGCCCACCACCAGCGCGGCGGCCCCATTTGGCCCGAAGCGATCGATCGTCGCTTCGTCGCCAACCTTCCAGAAGAACCGGCCGAGCCACAGCGAAGGACGCACGAAAAGAACGTTGTAGATCTCGTCGAAGAACCATTTCTGGTAGAGGAACTGGTAGAGAATCCCGAAGTGAGCAACGAACCGCGCCGGGAGCGTCGTGTTGCGCACATAGGCCTGGAGCGCGATCAGGAAGCCGATGATCATCACGACCGCCGGGGCAAGCTTCACCCACAATGGCGCGTGGTGGATTTCTTCCATGAGGTGCGCGTCGAAGACGAGGCTGCCGCCCCAGAAACGCGGCCCCTCATGCGCATCGATAAAGGGGCCGTGGAAGGCAAGACCTGCGAAAAGGGCACCGATTGCGAGCACTCCCAGTGGCACAAGCATCGTCCACGGGCTCTCGTGCGGATGGTAGCCGCCGGTTCCTTCCCGCACTGCCTGCGCGCCGGCTTCTTCGGGCCGCGTGTCGTGGCCGGCATGCTCGTCCTCCGGATGAGGATCGGCCCCATGCTCGTGATCACGCGCGTGGTGGACGTCGTGAAGCGCGTGCTGGATGTGGCCTGAGGCAGCCCAGCGCGGCGTTCCGAAGAATGTCAGGAAAACCAGCCGCCAGCTGTAGAAACTGGTGAGAAGCGCTGCAACGATAGCGACGACAAAGGCGAAACCGGCCGCAGCGGATCCGCTCATATACGCGCTCTCGATGATCGCGTCCTTTGAATAGAAGCCGGCAAAACCGAACCCGGGGAAGCCGCCGATCTGGATGATGCCAACGCCGGTGATCGCAAGCGTACCGGCCATCATCGCCCAGAAAGTCAGCGGGATCGACTTACGCAGGCCCCCGTAGAAGCGCATGTCCTGCTCATGATGCATGGCGTGGATCACCGAGCCCGCGCCGAGGAACAACAAGGCCTTGAAGAAAGCGTGCGTGAAAAGGTGGAACATGGCCGCCGAATAAGCGCCGACGCCCGCCGCGAAGAACATGTAACCAAGTTGCGAGCAGGTTGAATAAGCGATGACGCGCTTGATGTCGTTCTGCACGGTGCCAACGGTTGCTGCAAAGAGGGCGGTTGCTGCGCCGACGAAAGTGACGAGGGCGAGTGCCGTCTGGCTCGTCTCGAACATCGGTGACAAGCGGCAGACCATGAAGACACCCGCAGTGACCATGGTTGCCGCGTGGATAAGAGCGGACACCGGCGTCGGGCCCTCCATCGCGTCCGGCAACCAGGTGTGAAGCCCGAGCTGCGCGGATTTGCCCATCGCGCCGATGAAGAGGAGAATGCAAAGCGTCGTCATGACATCGACGCGCATGCCGAGGAAGCCGAAGGTGGAACCGGCCATGGCCGGGGCCGCGGCAAGGATCGCCGGGATCGATACGGTGCCAAAAACGAGGAATGTGCCGAAAATGCCGAGCGAAAAGCCGAAGTCGCCCACGCGATTGACGACAAAGGCTTTCATCGCTGCCGCGTTGGCTGAAGGCTTGTGGTACCAGAAGCCGATCAGGAGGTAGGAAGCGAGACCGACGCCCTCCCAGCCGAAGAACATCTGCACGAGATTGTCGGCCGTCACCAGCATCAGCATCGCGAAGGTGAACAGCGACAGGTAAGCGAAGAAGCGAGGCTGCGAGGGATCCTCCGCCATATAGCCCCAGCTGTAGAGGTGAACGAGGCTTGAGACGGTCGTGACGACGACCAGCATGACGGCAGTGAGCGCATCGACGCGAAGCGCCCAATCAACCCTGAGGTCGCCCGAGTGAATCCAGGCGAGTACCGGGTATAGCTGCGACTGGAGTTCGCCAGTCATGAAGCCAATGAAAATCGGCCAAGATAGCGCGCACGACACGAACAAGGCGCCCGTCGTGACGAACTTTGCCGCCGTGTTTCCGATCATGCGATTGCCGAACCCCGCTACAATGGCAGCAAGGAGCGGGAGGAAGACGATGAGCTGAACGGCCATGCTCAGCCCTTCATCTGGTTGATGTCGTCAACGGCGATGGTGCCGCGGCCTCGGAAGTAGATAACAAGGATCGCCAGCCCGATGGCTGCCTCGCCTGCCGCGACCGTCAGAACGAACATCGCGAACACCTGCCCGACCATGTCGCCGAGGAAGGCGGAAAATGCGACGAGATTGATGTTCACCGCGAGGAGGATGAGCTCGATCGCCATCAGAATGACGATGATGTTCTTCCGGTTGAGGAAGATCCCGAACACGCCGAGCACGAACAGGATGGCTGCAACAACGAGATAGTGCCCGAGGCCAATCACAGCTTCACCCCCTCCCCCACCGGCTGGTCGACCATGCGGACCGCATCCTTGGGTCGGCGCTGGTTCTGGAGGGAGACGTTTTGCGGCCGGACGTCACGGCGGGTGCGGTGCGTCAGAACGATGGCGCCGATCATGGCGACCAGAAGGACCAGCCCGGCACCTTCAAATATGTACAGATAGCGCGTGTAAAGCACCGTCCCCAGCGCCTCGATATTGGGCACGTTCTGGTTGACCGGCGCAGCCTTGGCTGCCGTCGCGACCCCGCTGGCATTCCAGGCCGCGACCGCGAACACGATTTCGGTGAGAAGAACGAGAGCAAGCAGAGTCCCGAATGGGAGATAGCGTGCGAAGCCCGCGCGGAGCGCAGCGAAATCCACGTCGAGCATCATCACGACGAACAGGAACAGAACCGCGACAGCGCCGACGTAAACGATCACCAGGAGCATGGCGATGAATTCGGCGCCGACGATCAGCATCAGGCCCGCCGAGTTGAAAAAGGCGAGGATAAGCCACAGGACGCTGTGCACCGGGTTCCGGCTCGCAATCGTCATAACGCCCGAGGCGACCACGATTGTCGCGAACAGGTAAAAGGCGAAGGTCGGAATCACGTGCTTTTATGGCCCCCTGCGGATTCGGCTGGCGCTTAGCGGTAAGGTGCGTCGGCGGCAATGTTCGCGGCCAGGGCCCGCTCCCACTTGTCGCCATTATCCAAGAGCTTCGACTTGTTGTAGATGAGCTCCTCGCGCGTCTCGACCGAGAACTCCATGTTTGGCCCCTGGACGATCGCGTCGACCGGGCAGGCTTCCTGGCAAAGGCCGCAATAAATGCACTTGGTCATGTCGATGTCGTAGCGCGTGGTGCGGCGGCTGCCATCCTCACGCGGTTCGGATTCGATTGTGATGCAAACGGCCGGGCACACCGCTTCGCACAGCTTGCAGGCGATGCAGCGCTCTTCCCCGTTGGGGTAGCGTCTCAGCGCATGCTCGCCCCGGAACCGCGGGGAAAGCGGGTTCTTCTCGAAGGGATAGTTGATCGTCGCCTTCGGTTTGAAGAAGTATTTGAGAGTGAGGTAGTGCGCCTTGACGAACTCCCACAGCAGGAAGGATTTGATCCAATGTCTGATCATGAGATGGCTCCAGCCGCACCGCGGCCAAGGTTGAGCATTCCGCTGCGACACGAAGGCATGTAGCGGTCCGCCTGCTGTTCGTTGGTGACCGCTGCCAGCACTCTCCGATCGGCAGGGCATTGCTCTTTCGTAAGGAGCAAATAGCCTGAAACCAGGAACACCCACAGCAGCGAGATCGGCAAGAAGATCTTCCAGCCGAGCCGCATCAGCTGATCGTAACGGAAGCGCGGAACGGTGGCCTTCACCCAGCTGAAGATGAAGAAGAAGATCAGGATCTTGGCAAAGAACCAGATGATGCCGGGCACGGCGTAGAGTGGTGCCCAATCGATCGGCGGCAGCCATCCGCCCCAGAAAAGCACCGCGTTCAGGCCGCACATAAGAAGAACGTTGCCATATTCGCCGAGCCAGAAGAGCGCGAAGCTCATCGAGCTATATTCGGTCTGAAAGCCCGCCACGAGCTCCGATTCCGCTTCGGTAAGGTCGAATGGGGCGCGCGCAGTCTCCGCAAGAGCGGAGATGAAGAAGATGATGCTCATCGGGAACAGCAGCGGGTTGAACCCAAAGCCGTTGATGATCCAGACGTGGCTTCGCTGGGCCTCAATGATCCCGGACAGGTTGAAGGTTCCGGCCCAGAGAATGACGCCGATCAACACGAAGCCGACCGAAACCTCGTAGCTCACCATCTGAGCAGCGGCGCGAAGCGCGGAGTAGAACGGATATTTGGATGCAGACGCCCAGCCAGCGATGATGACGCCGTAGACGCTCAGCGACGACACCGCGAGAATGTAGAGCAGGCCGACATTGATGTTCGCGAGCACCATGCCCGGCCCGAACGGAATCACCGCCCAACCAATCAGCGCCAGCGTGAAGGTGATGATCGGCGCCAGCAGGAAAAGGCCCCGGTTGGCGGCCGAGGGTATAACGGTTTCCTTCAGGAAGACCTTGAGGCCGTCGGCAAAGCTTTGAAGGAGGCCGAACGGGCCGACAACGTTGGGGCCCCGCCGAAGCGCCATCGCTGCCCAGATCTTACGATCGGCGTAAATGATCATCGCAACCGCCAGCATCAGCGGCAGCGCGATCATCAGGATCAGGATGAGTGTCGCGGCAAACCAGCCGAAGCCGTAGCCAAGCGTGCCCTGAAACCATTCGGTCATCGTTGGAAGTCCTTCAACCCGTTCGCTTCCAAGCCAACGGTTCTAGTCGCCCTGAGCTTCACTCCGCGGCCTCCTGGAAAGTCTGGCCGTGCAGGATCTCTTCGGAGCAGCGCTGCAGCGTCGGAGACGCGCGAGCGATCGGGTTGGTCAGGTAGAAATCCTGAACCGGATACGCGATCGCCCCCTGCACCGACGGCGCCGGTCCCTTGGCAGCCGCAAGCGGCTCCACCGCGCTGATGCCAGTCACGGCCAGATGAGGCCGCTCGGCCGCGATCGCGGCGCGAATCTGCGACAAGGTGTCAAAAGGAAGCGTTCTGCCGAGCACGTCCGAAAGTGCCCGGATGATCGTCCAGTCTTCGCGGGCTTCGCCGGGCGGGTCGACCGCCTGCTCGGAGATCTGCACTCGCCCTTCAAGGTTCACGTAGGTGCCGTGCTTTTCGGTATAGGCGGCAGCGGGAAGGATCACATCCGCCACTTTCGCGCCCTGGTCCCCGTGGGTGCCGATGTAAACGGTGAAGGTATCCGCAAATGCGGAAAGATCGGTTTCGTCGACACCCAACAGGAACAGCGCCCGCAGAGCTCCAGCCCGCGCTCGGATCGCATCAACGCCCCCGTCGGTGACAAAACCGAGGTCGAGAGCTCCCATGCGGGCAGCGGCCGTGTGAAGAAGATTGAAAGTTGCACCCAGGACGGTAGCGGCCGTCCGAGCGGCCTCGTACGCACCATCGTGGACGAGCGCCCCCATGCCTACGATCAAAGCGGTATTTTCCCGCCCGGTGAACGCATCGCGCACCTCTTGGGACAGGGTGCCGAGCGCCGAAAGGTCTCCGCCGAGATGCGTCACCGGATAGGTGAGGTCGATTTCCGGCCCGATATGGAAGACACGAGCACCCGCTTTCACGGCTTTGCGGATCCGAGTGTTGACGAGCGGCGCCTCCCAACGCGGATTGGCGCCGACCAGAAGAATGACCGGTGCGATCTCGAGCTCAGCTATCGTCGAGTTGAACCGATAAGCAGCAGGAGCCGAGACGTCGAATTTCGCACCGTCCTGGCGGCATTCGTGAAGCTTTGAGCCGAAGCGGCCGAGCAGCGCCTTCGTGGCGTACATGGATTCAACGTCGCACAGGTCGCCCGCAATCGCGGCCACTTCGTCGCCACCGGCCCCGCGCACCCGCTCGGCAATAGCCTCGAACGCCTCTCCCCAAATGGCAGGCTGGAGCTTGCCATCGCGGCGCACCCACGGCCGGTCAAGGCGGCGACGGAGAAGCCCGTCAACCGCGTGGCGCGTTTTGTCGTGGATCCACTCCTCATTCAAATCCTCATTGATGCGTGGGAGAACGCGCATCACCTCGCGCTGGCGCGCATCGATACGGATGTTGCTTCCAACCGCATCCATGATGTCGATGCCTGGGATCTTGCGCAGCTCCCAAGGCCGTGCCTCGAAGCTGTACGGCTTTGAGACCAGTGCCCCGACCGGGCAAAGGTCGACGACGTTTCCGGATAGCTCCGACGTCACGGCGCCTTCGAGGTAGGAGGTCACCTCCATATTCTCACCGCGGTTGATCGCGCCAATCTCCTCGGCGCCGGCAACCTCCTCGGCAAAGCGGACGCATCGCGTGCAGTGGATGCAGCGCGTCATGATCGTCTTGACCACCGGACCCATATATTTGTCGGTGACCGCGCGCTTGTTCTCGTGGAAGCGATTGTGGCCGCGCCCATAGGCCATCGCCTGGTCCTGAAGGTCGCATTCACCGCCCTGGTCGCAAATCGGGCAGTCGAGCGGATGGTTGATGAGCAGGAACTCCATCACCCCTTCCCGCGCCTTTTTCACCGTCAGCGAGTTGGTGACGATCTCCTGCCCCTCCGAGGTTGGCAGCGCGCAGGAGGCCTGAGGCTTGGGCGGCCCCGGCTTCACCTCGACCAGGCACATACGGCAGTTGCCGGCGATCGTCAGCCGCTCATGGTAACAGAAGCGCGGGATCTCCTTGCCCGCCAGTTCGCACGCCTGAAGAACGGTCGCTCCCTGCGGGACCTCGAGTTCGACACCGTCTACTTTGACTCTGGGCATATCATTCAGCTGCCTTGAGGGTTCGCCCCTCTTTTTCGAGAATCCGCCGCTCTACCTCGGGGCGGAAGTGACGGATGAGACCTTGGATCGGCCAGGCCGCGGCATCGCCCAGCGCGCAGATGGTGTGGCCCTCGATTTGCTTGGTGACGTCCCACAAGAGGTCGATCTCGCCGACGTCGGCATTACCCTCGCGCAGCCGCTCCATCATCCGCCACATCCAGCCGGTGCCTTCCCTGCACGGCGTGCACTGGCCGCAGCTTTCATGCTTGTAGAAGTAGGAAATCCGGCTGATCGCTTTGACGATGTCTGTCGACTTGTCCATCACGATCACCGCCGCAGTCCCGAGGCCAGAGCCGAGCTCGCGCAGGCCATCGAAGTCCATCGGTGCGTCCATGATCTGCGCGGCAGGCACCAGCGGGACCGACGAGCCGCCCGGGATCACTGCGAGTAGATTGTCCCAGCCGCCGCGAATGCCGCCGGCGTGGCGATCGATGAGCTCACGGAACGGGATCGACATGGTTTCTTCGACCACGCATGGTTTGTTTACGTGCCCGGAGATCTGAAAGAGCTTGGTGCCCTCGTTCTTCTCGCGGCCGAAGCCCTTGAACCAAGCCGCCCCGCGACGAAGGATCGTCGGCACCACCGCGATAGACTCGACGTTGTTGACCGTCGTCGGGCAGCCATAAAGCCCGGCCCCTGCCGGAAATGGCGGCTTCAGCCTTGGAAAGCCCTTCTTGCCCTCGAGGCTGTTCAGCATCGCGGTTTCTTCGCCGCAAATGTAAGCGCCCGCGCCGCGGTGAACGAACAGATCGAAATCGTAGCCTGAACCGGCCGCGTTCTTGCCGAGCAGCCCCGCATCATAGGCTTGCTGAACCGCTGCGAAGAGCGTTTCAGCTTCGCGGATGAACTCGCCGCGAATGTAAATGTAACCGGCCCGCGCGCGCATCGCAAAGCCGGCGATCAAAGCGCCTTCGATGAGCTTGTGCGGATCGTGCCGGATGATCTCGCGGTCCTTGCACGAACCGGGCTCGGATTCGTCAGCGTTGATGACGAGGAAGTTCGGCTTACCCGGTTTTGGCTCCTTGGGCATGAAGCCCCACTTCATGCCGGTCGGGAAGCCGGCACCGCCACGTCCGCGCAGGCCGGACGCTTTGACTGCGTCGATAATGGCGTCCTGACCGATGGCCATGAGCGCCGCCGTATTGTCCCAGTCGCCGCGCATCTGCGCGCCCTTCAGCCCCCAATCCTGGAAACCGTAGACATTCGTGAAGATGCGGTCGTTATCGGCGAGCGGCGCGATCGTCATTGCCACTGCCCCCGATAGTCATGGTTTTCCTGGATCATTTCGCGCAGCGTGGTTGGTCCACCCTCCGGCGCGCTGGTCTGCCGATCGATCTGTGGGCCGGCCTTGGGCACATCTCCGCGGGCGAGCGCTTCGATGATTGCCGTTGTCGTCTCGAACGTCAGATCCTCGAAATTGTCATCGTTGATCTGCGCCATCGGCGCGTTTGCGCAGGCACCAAGGCATTCCACTTCCGACAAGGTGAAAAGCCCGTCCGGCGTGGTCCCACCCTTCTTAATACCCTTGGCGTGACAGGCCGCGAACACGTCGTCGGAACCGCGCAGCATGCAGGGCGTCGTGCCGCAGACCTGGATGTGGTAACGGCCGACCGGGCGCAAGTTGAACATCGTGTAGAAAGTCGCGACTTCGAGCGCCCGAATGTACGGCATCTGGAGGTAAGCGGCGACATATTCGATCACCGGGATCGGAAGCCAACCCTGCGTCCCGGTCTCGGCTCCGACCTGACGCTGGGCAAGATCGAGAAGCGGCAGGATCGCGCTTTGCTGCCGCCCGGGCGGATAACGGCCGACCACCACTTCCGCTTGGTCTCCA
>JADDQD010000133.1 GCA_016781555.1 Pseudomonadota bacterium
TACATATCCGTCGCCTCGGAAATCCTAGGCGAGGCAGTCTGAAAATGCCCAGCCGGACGATCGAGGTTCGGAACAGGCGCGGACTTCACGCCCGCGCCAGCGCCAAATTCGTTACGCTTGCTGCGGGGCTGAAGGCTTCAGTCGAGGTTGAGAAAGACGGCTCCAAGGTCTGCGGCACCTCGATCATGGGTTTGATGATGCTTGGTGCGGCAATGGGCGACAGCATTACCATCAGCGCCGACGGCGAGGGAGCCGAAGAAGCGGTCGCCGCTTTGGCGGAACTCGTCGAAGGCAAGTTCGGCGAAGACTGATGCCGCGGGCGATCACCGCCTTTTCCAACCCCATCGTGAAGCAGGTTCGTGGGCTTCGCGACAAAAAGAACAGGCGCCGCGAAGGCCTTTTCATGGCCGAGGGGCTACGTATCCTCACCGAAGCGCGCGAGGCCGGCTTTTTGCCGCGAATCCTGTTTTACGGCACCGGAACCAGGCACCCGCTTCTTGACTCGCTCCTCGCACAGACGGAGGCCGACGGCGGCGAAGCGATCGAGACCAGTGCGGACATCCTCCACAAGCTGTCCGGCAAAGAAAACCCGCAAGTGGTGCTCGGCGTTTACCAAGCCTTTTCGACCGATCTTGGTCGGATCGACCGCAACGAGGCAGGACTTTGGATCGTCGCACAGTCATTGCGGGATCCCGGCAATCTCGGCACAATTTTGCGGACCGGCGATGCCGTAGGCGCGGGCGGGCTGATCCTTGTCGATGACTGCGTCGACCCGTTTTCGGTTGAAGCCGTTCGCGCCTCGATGGGCGCGCTCTTCACCCAGAAGATTGCGTCCGCCCCCTGGGAAAGTTTTCTCGAATGGCTGCGGTCGGGAGAAGGCGAACTCATTGGCACCAGCCTCAGAGCGGCGCACGATTATCAAGAGCCACGCTATCGCCGCCCCGCCTTCATCCTCCTCGGCAATGAAGCGCAGGGCCTGCCCAAAGCTTATGAGGAGGCGTGTGACACGCTCGTCAAAATCCCGATGCTTGGAAAAGCGGACAGCCTCAACGCGGCGGTTGCGTGCGCGGTTATGGCCTATGAAATGCTGAACCAGTGGCGACACTCCTGAGCCAAGCCTTCCTCTGGTTCGGACCTTGGCCGTGGCAGTGAAGCGCCAGGACCTGGATGGCGGCTCACTAAGCGCTGGTGGCGGCATCGACTATTCGGGCAATCACGGGGACAAAAGTATCAGGATTGCTCGTCCCGATCCACGTACCACCTTCAACGGCCACCAATGAGACGCCTCGGCTGATCGTGGACATCACCCACGGCCGTTGCGACGACGTCATGAGCGGCGATGGTTATGCCGATCAAGTCATCGTCATTGCCGACGGCGAAAGCTATTGCGGCTGCGGCGCCGAGCGGCGGGTCGACTGGAACAATTGAAAATCCGCCCGACTCATTCTGCCGCCGCCGGGATCTCGAATGTGTCGAGCTTAGTGAGTGCGCGCGGGATGGTGTCCACCATTGGCAGCGGCTCGATCCCCTTGGCGCCCCCCGATACTTCCAACGTCTCGAAGCGACGCGCCTGCGTCATCACCTGACTTTCCAGGCTGCCGACGAAGCTGTTGTAAGCGCCGGTGGCAAGCTCCAGATTGCGGCCGAGTTTCGAAACATGCGCGCCCATGGTCGCGAGGCGGCTGTGGAGCTCTTTGCCCAGCCGGGCGATCTCAGCGGCTTCCTCCGCGAGCTTTTCCTGACGCCATACGCTCGCAACAGTGCGAGCGATCGCGACGAGGTTTGTCGGCGTCGCGAGGAGCACGCGCCGCTCGAACGCCCACTCCCATAGCGCCTCGTCCTGCTCCAGCGCCGCGGTGAGAAAGTGCTCGCCGGGAATGTACATGACGACATAGTCGGCCGCGTCGCCGAACTGCTGCCAGTAAGCCTTGCTGCCGAGCTGCATGGCATGGTTCCGGATCGAAGCGGCATGCGCCTTGAGGTGCACGGCGCGTGCCGTTTCATCGACCACCTCCGAGGCGTCCAGAAACGCGTTCAGCGAACATTTGGCATCGATGATGAGTTTACGGCCGCCCGGCAACCGCACGATCACGTCGGGCCGGAGACGGCCTTCATCGGTTGTCACCGATACTTCCGATCGGAAGTCAGCGTGCGGCGACAGCCCAGCCTGCTCAAGCACATTGCGCAGGCTTTGCTCGCCCCACCGCCCCCGCGACTTTGGGCTGTGGCGAAGTGCGCTGACGAGCCGTGCGGCCTCGTCCCGCACCTGGGATTGCCCCGCCCGCACCAGCTCAACCGCCTCGCGAAGCTCACGATAGCTGCCGACCCGTTCCTTTTCGACCAAAGCCAGGCCTTCTTCATAACGTTTCAGCGTGGTTTCTACCGGCTGAAGCAGCGCCTTCAGCTTCTCCTCGTGCTTTTCCCCGGCCTGGTTGAACCGCGCATCAGCGCGTTCGAGGAAGTTCTTCTGCGCTTCACCGAGAAGCTTGCCGCCGATCTCGCTGAACTGAGCCGAAAGCGCCTCGCGAGCAGAGCGGAGTTCCTCGATGCGCACCTCGTACGCTTTTTCCCGCTCCTCCTGAGCAGAAGAGAGGCGCGCACATTCGGTCTTGGCCGCGCCACATTCGCGCCGGATCTCTTCAATCTGGCTTTGCAGCGTCGGCACCTGCTTGGCGCGTTCCTCGGCGGCCGCCAGCTCGGCAACGACACGGCGGAACTCGTCAAGCCGCTCGTCGCGCTCCTTCCGGAGAACGGCCGCCTGGCGGCCGCCGAGATACCAGCCGAGCGTAAGCGCAGCAGCGATGACAAGCGCTACGACGAGTAAAAGAAGCGAGTCCATCCCGGCCCCCTTGTGGAACGAAGCGCGAACCTAGACCAGGGGCTCGCGGCGCTCAAGCGCCTCTGGAACTCCATCCACAGAAAATCCGTTCGTCAGTCAAACCCGGGAGTAGCCCATGTCGATAGCCAAGATGCTCGCCGCCCATCCCGACCTGGCAGGGGAGGTCAAGGAGCCGCTGGCCCTCGCGGTTCGCCACGCAATGTTCTGCTCGGCAATCTGCATAAGTTGCGCCGATGCGTGCCTCGCGGAGAAGATGGTCGAACACGTGCGGCAATGCATCCGCACCTGCCTCGACTGCGCGGACATTTGCCAGGCAACCTACAAGGTTGCCTCCCGGCGCACCGGCGGCAACGAGATCGTGCTGTGCGAGATGCTTCAACTCTGCGTCACGGCCTGTGACGTTTGCGCTGAGGAGTGTGCACGGCACGAGCATGAGCATTGCAGAATTTGTGCGGAAATGTGCCGGGAATGCGCGCGCGACTGCCGCGCCGCGCTGGAGGCCATGTAACCGCCTCTCCCGAAAGCGGATGCACAATTACAAAACGGCGGCTTTGTCCCGTTCTTTCCGGGCTTTAAGAACCTTTTTGACCACTATGTCTCGCTTCAGGCGCGAGAGGTGATCGATGAAGAGGATGCCGTTCAAATGATCGACCTCGTGCTGCAGGCAAACCGACATGAGGCCGTGGAATTCGCCTTCCCGCTGTGCGCCCGTCTCGTCGGTCCACTGTGCCCGAACGACGTCCGGCCGCTCAACTTCTGCATATTGATCAGGGATCGAGAGGCAACCTTCATTGTAGGTTTTGCGTGCATCTGAGCGGTGCACGATCTCCGGGTTGATGAAGACGTGCGGCCGTGGAACGGGCTCGCCCCCCTCTTCCTCCGGATCCTGAAGATCGATGATGAGCAGCCGCCGTGGAACCCCCACTTGCACGGCTGCAAGGCCAATGCCGGGCGCATGGTACATCGTCTCAAACATGTCCCGGATGAGACGGCTGAGATCGTCGGTGATCGCTTCGACCGGCGCGGATTGCGCGCGCAGCAGCGGGTCCGGCAGTTCGATGATAGGCATGAGGGGCATGACCGCTGAGCTAGGTAACCCCGCCTGAGCCGTCAAGCTGGCTCAGCCGCCAAGCTCTTGCCCTGGGAAGCTTGATCGATCGCCGGAGCGGCCTCAGCCCCTGCTAAGCGACAGGCCGTCTCGCCCGCAGAGCCTGGGCCAGCGTCCCTTCGTCCAGATAATCGAGTTCGCCGCCGACGGGGAGTCCATGGGCAAGCTGCGTGATGCGAACGGGATAACTTTCCAGCCGCTCCGCCAGGTAATGCGCGGTGGTCTGCCCTTCCAGCGTCGCGTTCATGGCGAGAACGATTTCGTCGATGCCCCCTTTTGCGACGCGGTTGATCAGTTTGTCGATGCTGAGATCCTCCGGACGGATGCCCTCCAGTGCGGAAAGTCTTCCGCCGAGCACGTGAAAGCTGCCCGGGAAAAGGCGCGATCGGTCAAGCGCCCAAAGGTCGGAAACCTCCTCGACGACGCAAAGAAGACGGGCGTCCCGGCGCGGATCGCGGCAGATCGTGCAAGGATCCGTGGTGTCCACGTTTCCGCAGACGCCGCAAACGGAGAGGCGCTCATTGACCTTTTCCAGAGCGCGCAGGAGTGGTGCCATCGCTGTCTCGCGTTTCTTTAGAAGATGGAGCACCGCCCGCCGCGCCGAGCGCGGGCCCAGCCCGGGGAGCCGGGCAAGCGCCTGGGTCAATGCCTCGATTTCAGGAGATGCCATGGCCGGTAGGTAGCTGGGCACATCTGCGAGTCAAACCCCCTGGCCGAGGCTGAAGGGCATTCTACTTGCACGCAAAGCGCTTTATGGCGCCCCCATGCGCCTTGCCTTCATGGGGACCCCGGACTTTGCCGTGCCGACGCTGGACACCCTGATCCAGGCGGGGCACGACGTGGTCGCCGTTTACTCACAGCCGCCGCGGCCGGCCGGGCGCGGCAAGGGGCTGCGGCCTTCGCCGGTTCACCAGCGTGCTGAGGCGGCAGCCATCCCGGTGCGCACTCCCCTCACCTTGCGTGATCCAGACGAGCAGCGAGCATTTGCGGCGCTTGAT
>JADDQD010000199.1 GCA_016781555.1 Pseudomonadota bacterium
CCTCACGCCGAAATAAAGCACGTAAAGACGCAGCGATTGCAACCGCCCCAAGCCCGTGCGGCATTCGGCCCACACTTTACCTCCCGAATCAGGAGGCATCACGTGCAGGTAAACCGCAGGAAACTCGCCAGCATCTTTGGCATCACGTTGCCCACGGTCGACGCTTGGGTCGAGAAGGGCATGCCTTTCGAATCGGAGGGCGGCCTAGGACGGGAGTGGGCATTCGAAACGAAGGATTGCATCGCCTGGTGGGCCGAAGAACAGCACCGGCGCCGGGCGTCGGCGACCGCCCCCGCCGGCCAGGAAAGCTATGAAGAGGCTGAGCGCCGCAAAATGGTCGCTGCCGCCGACAAGGCGGAGCTTGACCTAGCGAAGGCGGCGCAGTTGGTTGTGCCGATCGACGACGTCGCGGCCGTCGTCCTGGATGAGAATATCCGCGTCAGGACCCGACTTCTTGCTCTGCCCAACGAGCTACGTCCTAAAGCTTTGGCCGTGCTGCCGAACGACCGGGAGGCGGCGGAAAGCCTAGTCTGCGCTGCCGAGGCGATCATTCTGGAAGCCATGGAGGAAATTCGCGGGTGGCCGGTGACCGATGAGGCGGCGGTGGATAATTAGGTGCGCCACCGGTGCCACCGCGGGTGAACGTGAATTTCAGGCGGCTTCTGTGTCACGGCGCGCATTCCAAGTCTCAATCAGGAAGCTTGCCATTGTGCCGGCCAAATTTACGGCAAGATGGGCGTGACGCGGCGCCACGCGCACCGGCCGCTTTCCTTGGCCATGAGCATCCCCGACCTTGTTCCTGAGCGAGCCGAGCCCCTCAACAATACTGGAGCAGCCGCCGAGAACGCGCCGAAAAACGTCTTCAGTGTGCTGCGATGGCGCAAGGTTCAGTTTTTCCGACACGGCGCGATAGAGCTTCGGAAGGTCGTCAGCCGCTCCATAAACGGCCGTTCCTACGGCGACCTCCTCATCGAGGATATGCTTGCAGACGCTCTCCAGGAGGCTCCGGGAGGCGGTAATCGCACCCTCAGGGTCAGTCCCTGAGCGGCGCAGAGCCTTCTGCCAGGCCCGGTGCACTCCCTCGGCATCATAGCTCAGGAGAACCTCCGAAATGATGTCCGCCGCTGGTGAGCCCCTTCTTTCGAGAAATGCTAGCAGAGGATCAAAGGCCTCGCGAAGATGGGCGCGCCGCTCCGCATAAGTGGAAAACGCGGTCTTGATGTGGCTCCAAAAGTCACTCGGGTCACGACAGGTCCGCACGAACTGCGGCAGTAGGTCTCGTGTGTCAGGGTCTTCCATGAATTCGCCCCGAAGGAGCTTATACGTCTCGACGTCGATGCTGCCGCCCGTCGCCTCGCTTATGAGGCCGTTCCGCAGGCACAAGGCACGCTCCAGCGGAGCCGTTGGCAGCTGTTCCGCTGGCCGCTTCGTGAATATGTCGTCCCAGTCTGACACCTTTCAGACCTCCCTTCGGCGTCCAGGGCCGGACATGGCTGCGCGTGAGACGCCCTGAGACGCGAACATCTATAGAACGATCAATAGTGGTGACGGTCGCGCCTTCAAGAGCGGAATTCTTGTTCCCGCCGCCCGATCGCATGTGAACAGCTCCCGGCGACGGGCTCCCCTGCCTTGTTGTATCTACGGAGCTTACAACAGCCCGCACGCTTAATCGGCCCTTGAGTGCTCTATTTGGTCCGCTCCACCCAATGGAGTGCCTAGCGTGTACGATGATCCTGAAGATTGGACGGAGGCCTTGCGGCGGGCGCTGGGCCGCACTCGAAAAACTGGGCTTGTGATCGGCCGATGAACCTCCAACAATCGAGCATAGGACATACGGCCGGGAACATCTTATCAGGAACAGAATGGAGTTCGATGCATACGCCATTCGCCGCGAGCCGATGGACGGACTTTACGTTCAACGGCGAACGCTGGGGAAGTCGCATCGGTTTAGCTTTCCGGCTGGAGTGGTCTCACTGACGCTGCCCGGCTTCGAGAGTCCAGCCGTTGAGAAACGGGAGTCGCTTGTCGACTTCCCCGATCACCCGGACCACACGTGGTATGAGGTTGCGTGGCTAGATGCTCGCGTGGACCTACATCGACGGATTTCCTTCGAAGGGACAGAGGCGCAATTCAACAGTAACGCCGCGGCGAGTGGTTCTGGCGAAGAAGCCTTCAACGCGGCGCAGCAAACGCTGGAGGACGCCTTGGACGTTTGGAAACGAACCGTCCGCTGGACTGCGTTGGCACCGGCAATTGGTTTGTCGGACGTTGCTCCTTCGCGAGAAAGGAGCGCAATGCGTGACCTCAAGTTACTAAGGAAGAGCGATGATGCAGTTTTCCGCAACCACGGAGGAACGCTGTCGCTTGGGGGAGGTGGAAAGGTCAGCGCAGAATCTTGGCAGTCGGCGGCCGACGCCCTTGCCGGCGGTGAGCGCCCACCGACTTGGTTCGACTACCTACACGAGGCTCGGCGTCGGCAGTGGGTTGGAGACTTACGTGCAGCGATTGTGAATGCCGCAATCGGCTCGGAAACGCTGATCCGCGCCGCGTTCCAACGAACGCTGCCGAAGATTCAATCGCCGCTCGCCTTGCGCATTCTCGACACGACGCCTGTGCAGAGCCTTCTTGGGCGATGGGAGGAGATTATCCCCTGGGACAAGCGAACGGCAAAGGCGTTCGGCAAGAGCGAGGTTCATGAGCTTTTCGATCTGCGCAACACGGTGATGCACAGTGGACTTGATGCGCGGGATCGCTTGATCCGCGTTTCTGAATTGCTCCCGAAGATCACGCTCTTCGTCCTGAAGGGGGACGCGCACCTCACTTCCACGGGCGGAGGGGTCAAGCGCATCTTCCCGGCGGATGGCGTGGAACAACGACTCACCACATCTGCCTGAGGAAGGCGGTGGGTCCTCCCGACGTGGCTGGGCTAGCATGTGAAGTGCGGTTGTCCGGGCCGTCACTCGACGGACGATCTTTCCAGCCGCTGAGATATAGGCAATGCTGAGCAAGTGGCGCGGGGAGTGGCGACATGAAGCTAAAGAAGATCGGCCAAGGGATTGTCGGGTGCTTCGGTCTGTCGCTTGTCGCGATAGTGGCCCTCGTGGTGCTCGGGACGATCTTCGAAGATTCACCGCAGGCCACGTCGCCCGGCAAGGTGACGGCGGCGAGTTCACGACCCCAAGCCATGGCGAAAGCGGTGAGCGCCAAGCCGGACTATCTCAACGCCGTCGTCGCGGCTCTTGAACCCTGCGAAGCCGCAACCAAGGCGATGACGGATGAGGCTGCTTTGGTAAGTAAAGGCGAGGCAACGCCGGTGAGTGTCTATCGATCGGCTATTCGAGTTCGTGGCGGTTGCTATGAAGGGCGCGCGAGTATGATGGGGCTCGATGTGCCTTCCGACGTGCGCGACTCCTGTATCGACGTGACCGTCACCGGCACGACCTATGCGGAAGCGGCAATGGCCGCGCTGGACCAGGAATCCGTTGGAACCGTGGCGGGTCTTGAGGAGGCGGCCGGGGCGTATACCACCGCGAAGCTGATGTGTGCGGCGAGGGCGGCCATTCCGGCTGCAGATTGAGGGGGGCGGTGACGCCAAGGCCATCGAACCCGCCCTGCCGATCGGCCGAAATCTGCCATTCTGGCGGCATGAAAAATACTCTTCTTTTGAGCCATGCGCGGAGGGCGCCTGATGTCCAGCCTTCCGCGTGAACTAGATTTCGCGGCCGATCCGTCGGTAACGCCGGAGCGGATGAATCACACCGTCTTCGCTATCTCAGCGACGCACTTCGTCGTCGTTGCGGTTAGGGCGCTCTGATGCTTCCCGGCTTCGCCTATTTGGTTGGCTCGGGAATTGCCATTCTGGCGAAGCTCCAAGCAGGGCACAACAACTTCGACACGAACAGCGACGGCGGTATCGACTTTAAGCGGATCGGAAAAACGCCCCATGTCGGTTCGTGGGATGTTCAGCCGTTCACAGGCTTCACGATCGACAACTTTTACGACGAATACAACGGCTCTGATGTTTACACCAACAGCCGAATTATCGTCACTGGCGTAGACGCCGCTAGCCTGATTCCAGAATATAAGTTCGTGACAATTGGAGCCAACAGGCGCCCCATTTCCTGGACCATCAACAGCGCGACGCAAGTGACACACGACACAACCTCGCCGTTCAGCTTTTCGAACGGCGGCGTGCAAACGATTCTGTTTGAAAGGTAGCAGGCCGCAGGCCCCGTTCTCGAAACGAGCCCCGGCGTCTTTCGACCCATCGACGGCAACTAACACCCGCTGGCCGTGAGCGGCTTCAGGAGCCCCGACGCTCTAAGCGAGCGGCGCGCCTTTCAGTAACGCCCAAGGCCACCGAACCGCCCCTGACCAACCACAGAAATCCGCCATTCTGTGGGCATGGCACACCATTGCTCAATCACCCGCCGCCCCTCCCGCCTCAGCATTCCCGACCGGTGTCACCCGTTGGCGAAGGTCGTGTTCGCCGAAATGCGGCGGCAAAACGTCCGTTACGACGAACTTGAGTGGAATTCCGGCGTGCTCAGGTCGACTTTCAAAGCCTGGCGCACCTCGAATCGGCCGGGGCTTGACACGATCGAAGCGGCATTAGGTTCTTTGGGTTGGTCGGTTTTGGCAGTTCCGAAGGCCGAAACCCTCCCGGCGGAGCTTCGGGCCGATCTTGAGGCTGTGGCGGAGAAGCACGGCACGGCCCTCCCATGCCTCGAATTCATCGCCGCGGCGGTCGGGCGCCAGCCGCACACGAAGAGCGGCCGGCGTGACCAACTGGTGAGGGCGGCCGCCAAACGCGAAGGGTTGGCCGCATGAGCGCCGACCTCCTCCGCCAGGCTGCCGAAGCCGACGCCGAAGCGGGCCGCCTTTTTGGGAAGGCGCATTCACTTGACGAAGCGGCCAGCGCGGAAGCCCGCGCGGCCGGAAGGCTTGAACCCGGCGAATCTTACCTCAACACTGCCGCCAGCGCTGATATTCGCCACCGCGCTTCCGAC
>JADDQD010000264.1 GCA_016781555.1 Pseudomonadota bacterium
GGGCGGCGTGATCTTGGGCAAGGTCGGCGAAGCCGTCGGCAGCCTCGTCAAGAAGAAGAAAAAGAAGAAGCCGGCGGCGCAGGCCCAGGGGCAGCAAAGCGCGGCAGCCCAACCGCAGGTTATCCCTGGTGATCCGCCGATCGTTTGTGCCAGCCCACCGCAGGCGCAGGCGCCAAGCAACAGGTAAGCTCGCACGGGTGGGGCGGACGCCCCTCTCTCTTCGCGCCATACGGTCGGATTCCAGCCCAGCGCCTAACGATGTTGGCAATCCTCCGACGCTCGGAGGGACGCCGATTGATCGAGCTCTCGGCGGGGTCTTCGCGCCCAGCTTGTTCAGCCTGCCTTCCGGGCTGCGGCGCCAGCGCAACACTGGCCAGAAATGCGATCGCCCGCGCTAAACCCGGCTGGCGCGGCGGAACAATCCCCGTATGTTCGTGTCATGAGTTTGCGCTGCCTTTTCGGGCGTCATCAGCCCTCCCTGACTGCGATCGCCAGACGCGCTGGCGGTTATGCGACGCTTTGCGAATCCTGCGCCCGGCCATTGCGACGGGTTGAGCATGGCAGGTGGGAGGCCGCAGATCCCCTGGACCTCAAGATCGGCTCCCGACCGGCCGACGCTACTTCCACCGCTTAAGCGCAAAGGGGCTGATGCTTCGCCTTCGAAGGCGCAGCCGGAGCTTGCCTTATCTCCACGCACTGCCATTTGCTTCGGCGTCGCGCGCCGCCGCTTCCCAGATTGCGAGATCCGCCTGGTCCGGCCGCCATTGCGGCGCCGATTCGAGCAGCCACGGCGCGAATGCCCGTCCCGTCATGGGCCGGCCGATGAGGAAGCCTTGCGCGTAATCGCAGCGCAGTTCCTTGAGCAGGTTCAGCGTCGCTGAGTCCTCAACGCCCTCGGCGGTAGCGACCAAGCCAAATCCGTGCGCCAGATCGATAGCAGCCTTGATGATGAGCCGGGATTCCTTGGAAGCGGTGGCGTCTCTCACGAAGCAGCGATCGATCTTCAGCTCCGTATAAGGAAGCTGGCGAAGCTGAAGCAGCGACGAATAGCCGGTCCCGAAATCGTCGAGCGCCAGGCCGAACCCCTTCAGACGAAAACGCGTAAGCGTGTCGAGGAGCCTGACGACGTGCTGCGTGGCGCCCTCCGTCACCTCCACCGTCACGAATTGTGGCGGAACATCCTCGTGGAGGCAAAGGCCATGGAGATAGTCCGGTAAATAGACGTCCCTGAGGCTGAGTGCCGAAACGTTGAAGGCGAGGTTGGCCTTGATCCCTTGCTCGCGCCAGCTCACCCACTGGCGCAAAGCGCCCCGAACGATCGTGTCGGTGAGTGCATCGATCAGGCCGCTGCGTTCCGCGATTGGGATGAAGGTGGATGGTTCGATCTGTTCGCCTTTGTCGTTCTCCCACCGCGACAGGGCTTCAACTCCGGCAACCTTGCCCGAATGGAGGTGCAGCTTGGGCTGATAGGCGAGCGTCAGTTCGGACCGGTCCACTGCGAGCTGCAACTGCGTCGCGAGCTTTGCTTCAGAGGCAGATGCTGGCAACATTGGACCCCTCCCCCTCCTGGTTGATCGCCTTGGCGAGCTGCTCGAAGCGGATCGGTTTGGTAAGCGCGCCGCCCATCTCCAGGCCCAAGGCCGAGCCCAGCCGCGTCGCGGCCTCGACTACACGGCCATCGAACCCGCTGATGATGACGATGCGCGCTTTGCAGCCCTCGCCGGCGAGGAAGCGGAGCAACTCGATGCCGTCAGCAGAGGGCATTGCGAGATCCACCACCACGACGTCAGCTGCCGCATCCCGGTACTGCGCCTTGAAGCTTTCCGCGCTGATCGTGACGACGGCGCTGAACCCGCATTCCCGGGCGGCATGGCCAATGAATCGCGCGCACAGCGGATCATCGTCCACGAGCAGCAAGGTTCGCCTGCTGGATTTGATCGAAACGGGATATGCCTGGCAAGCGGCCCGAGGGGCAGCTGTGGCAACTTTTGACTTGTCTTCCGGCATGCGAACCTCACGGCCTTGCACGCCCCACCGCACCTCCGAGCTAGGTCAAAGGAATGAACAAATGGTAAATGCATGCTAAGCTATGTTCCAGGAGCCGCCATTGACCCGTCGAGCCGGAGCCGGCGAAGCGCATTCCTCGCGTCGGGCTCCTCATCAGACTGCCCCCCCCCCGCATTCACTGGTCATTCAACGGCGATTGTAGATAATTGTGCTTGGTTTTTGGGAGAACGTGGCAGTGCGTAAGTTGCTGTTGGCTGTGTTGCCGGTTGGGCTTCTTGGTGGATGCGCCGGCTATGCGATCGATTACGTCAAGCCGAAAACGAGCATCCTCGCGCCGGAACTCGCCCGCTATGGGCTCGATCCTTCCCAATCGGCATGTGTCGGCGAGCGGCTTGGGAACAGCCTCTCCGTCTGGCAATTGCGCCAGCTGGCCCGCTCGGCCGGTGCGGTGACCGAGGGCTACGCCGCGCCTGGCCAGTTGACCGCGCCCGATCTCTTGTGGGTGGCAAAAAATGTCACGGACCCAAATGTTGCCGTTCAAGTGACGGCCGCTGCGGAGACCTGTGGCGTCAGCCTTGCACCGGCGAGAACCGCTGAAGCACGGCCCGCCGACCCCGCGCCGCCCAGTAGAACCGATGTACCGGCGCCGGCCACTCCCTCAGGCAACATCGCGGCCACTCCTCCCCCGGCGCCCAGCGCCCCAGCACCGGCTGTTGCAGTTCCGGCTGCAAGCTGGGTGAATCTGGGTGCAGCAGCGACCGGGCAATCGATCGCCGTTGATGCAACAAGCATGGAACAGGGCCCCTCTTATCGGCAGGCATGGTTCCGCACCACCAATCCCAGCGAGGGCCGCCCCAGCCGCGCCTCCTACCTTCTGAGGATCGACTGCGCCGCGAAAACGATCAATCCGATGGCGCTTCGAAAGCACGGCGCCACGGGCGCTGTCGCCGAACAGCGCGATTACGGCTCGAACGGCGAAGGCGCGATGCCGGTTGAAGGCGGCACCGTCATGGAAATTGCTTATCTGGCGCTGTGCACCTGAGCGCGCGCCTCTTTCAAAGGGGCGATCGCCTGCTCCGGCGGCTTCGTTCGGAACGCCGCACCGACGAACCGGCCTCCGCAGCAAGGCACTAGGACGCGCGAGGCGCAGCTTTCGGAGGAGTACAGCGCGCGCAAGCTAAGGGACGGAGCTTGCATTTGCGTCCTCCTCCGGGCGGGCCAATTTTGCCTTGAATTTTGCCTTGGAGGGAAAGCATGATCGGCGGGTCTTCAAGGAGGCTCGCATGGCTTCGCGGCCCCTCCTTTCCAATACGAAACGCACGCGCCGATCTGCACCGGCGGGCCCGAGCCGCTCGTGCGAAATGTTCACACAGCGCCGGAAACACTGGACGGCTGCTTCCGATCTCGTCGATGTTGCGCCGCAGCACGGAGGGATTCGAGTGAAGAAGATCGAAGCCGTCATCAAGCCGTTCAAGCTCGACGAAGTGAAGGAGGCGCTGCACGACGTGGGCGTTTCCGGCATCACCGTGACCGAGGCCAAGGGATTTGGCCGGCAGAAAGGCCATACTGAGCTTTATCGCGGCGCCGAATATGTCGTCGACTTTCTTCCCAAGGTGAAGCTTGAGGTCGTCGTGGATGACGGCCTTGCCGAGCGCGTGGTCGAAGCCATTGCCAACGCGGCCCGCACGGGACGCATCGGCGACGGAAAGATATTCGTCACCTCCATCGAGGAGGCGCTTCGCATCCGCACCGGCGAGCGGGGATCGGACGCGATCTGATCACGAAACAACAGCCGTTCGCGCCCGCCCTTGGACGGGTGCCAGGCGAAGCGGCACAAGCAAATCAAGCAAAAGGGGCAATTTCAAATGGCCAACGACGCCGGCAAAATTCTGGGCATGATCAAGGAGCAGGAGATCGAGTGGGTCGACCTCCGATTCACTGATCCCAAGGGCACGTGGCACCATCTCTCGATGGTGGCTTCGCTGATCGACGAGGATCAACTCACCGACGGCTTCATGTTCGACGGCTCGTCCATCGCCGGCTGGAAGGCCATCAACGAGAGCGACATGGTCCTCCGCCCCGACCTCGATGCCGTGTACGTTGATCCCTTTTCGGCAACGCCGATGCTGATCCTCTTCTGCGACGTGGTCGATCCAGGCACGGGCGAGCTTTACGCCCGCGACCCGCGATCGACGGCCAAGCGAGCCGAGGCCTATGTTCAGGCAACGGGCATTGGCGACACCGTGTTCGTGGGACCTGAAGCTGAATTCTTCATGTTCGACGACGTGCGCTTCGAGGACACCTACAATACGAGCTATTACCGCATCGACGACATCGAGCTTCCGACGAACACCGGCCGGCAATATGACGTCGGCAACCTCGGCCACCGGCCGCGCGCCAAGGGCGGCTACTTTCCGGTGGGGCCGGTCGACAGCGCCGTCGATATTCGCGGCGAGATGGTCTCGACCATGGTCGAAATGGGTCTGCCCATGGACAAGCATCACCACGAGGTGGCGGCGGGCCAGCACGAGCTCGGCATGACCTATGGCCGCCTCGTCGAGACGGCGGACCGCATGCAGATCTACAAATATGTGGTCCGCATGGTGGCGCACGCTTACGGCAAGACTGCAACCTTCATGCCCAAGCCGATCAAGGGCGACAACGGCTCGGGCATGCACACCCACATCTCGATCTGGAACGGCGGCAAGCCGCTGTTCGCGGGCAACGGCTATGCGGGGCTTTCCGAGACCGCCTTGTTCTTCATCGGCGGGGTGATCCGACACGCCCGCGCGCTCAACGCGTTCACCAACCCGACCACCAACAGCTACAAGCGCCTCGTGCCGGGTTTCGAGGCGCCGGTGCTGCTCGCTTATTCGAGCCGCAACCGATCGGCTTCCTGCCGGATCCCCTATGGCACGGGCGAAAAGGCCAAGCGCGTCGAGTTCCGCTTCCCGGACGCGCTTGCCAACCCTTATCTGTGCTATGCCTCGATCCTGATGGCCGGCCTCGACGGGATCCAGAACCGGATCCATCCGGGCGATCCCATCGACAAGAACCTTTACGACCTGCCGCCACAGGAGCTGGTCAACGTGCCCACCGTTGCCGGTTCGCTTCGCGAAGCGCTGATCGCGCTGCAGAACGACCGCGACTTCCTTACCCGCGGCGATGTGTTCAGCGACGACCAGATCGATGCTTATATCGAGACCAAATGGGAAGAGCAGCTTCGCTGGGAAACGACGCCAAGCCCGGTCGAGTACGACATGTATTATTCGGGCTGAGCGACCGGCCAGACCACAGAAGGGGCGGAGCTTCGCGGCTCCGCCCCTTTTATTAGAATTCAGTCTTCGAGAATGAGGCTGTGCCGGCGGGTGTCGCGCATGCGCCAGTAGACGATCAGCGACAAGCCGATCATCGCGGTCACATACCAGTAGAAAGCTCGCTCCACGCCTGCATCCTTGAACCACAAAGCGGCATATTCGGCCGTGCCACCGAACATCGTGTTGGCGAGGGCATAGGGCAAAGCGACACCGAGCGCACGGATGTTGGCCGGGAATAGCTCCGCCTTCACCACCGCGTTGATTGAGGTGTAACCGGTCACGATCAGAAGCGCTGCAAAGACGAGGAGGAAAGCCGCGATCGGGTCCCTCACCTCTTCCAGGGTGGTGAATATCGGATAGGTGAACAGCACGCCTAGGATGCCGAACGCCACCATCAGCGGCTTTCGCCCTACCCGGTCGGACAGCGCGCCCGCCGCGGGCTGCAGGAGCATGTAAAGGAACAAGGCCGCTGCCGTGATCTGCGTCGCCGTCTGGCGGCTGAAGCCCGAAGTGTTGACCAGGAACTTCTGCATGTATGTCGTGTAAGCGTAGAAGGCGAGCGTGCCGCCGGCGGTGAGCGCCATCACCAGCAGCGCCTCGCGCGGGTGGCGGCGGAACAGGATCCAGCCGCTCGAGCGCGGCGTGCCCGCTTCCCTTGCAGCATGGAAGCTCTCCGTTTCGGCCAAGCGTCGCCGGAGGTAGAAAACCACGACGGCGAGCGCGGCCCCGATCCCGAACGGAATCCGCCAGCCCCACGATTCTAGCGCCGCTTCCGACATGATCGCCTGGAGGACGATCAGCACCGCAAGCGCGATCAGTTGCCCCGAGATCAAAGTCACATACTGGAAGCTCGAGTAGAAGCCGCGGCGCTCCCGCCCTGCCATTTCGCTGAGGTATGTTGCGCTCGCGCCATATTCTCCGCCGACGCTAAGCCCCTGGATCAGCCGCGCAACGACGAGGATCGCGGGTGCCCAAGGGCCGATGCTCGCATAGCCGGGAGTCACTGCGATGAGGAGCGAGCCTCCGCACATCAGAGACACCGAGAGCGTCAACCCGGCTTTGCGGCCCTTTCGATCGGCGTAGATCCCCATCAGCCAGGCGCCGATCGGGCGCATGACGAACCCGACCGCGAATACCGCCGCAGCGCTCAGCAGCTGCGCGGTATAGTCGCCCTTGGGGAAGAAGACCGGCGCGAAATAAAGCGTGAAGGCGGAGTAGACGTACCAGTCATACCATTCGACGAGGTTGCCCGCCGATCCGCCGATGATGTTGCGCAATCGGTGCGCCCGAGCGGCGCCGGCCGGCGCGGAGGCTGCCACCGTTATGCACGCCTCCCCGCCAGGCTGTGGCGGCCCGCATAGAGGAAGTAAAAAGCGAGGCCGACGATGTGGGCGATCACGAAATAGAGCTGCGTCGTCTGCGGCAGGCTGTAGAACAGGTAAGCGCAACCGAGGATTGCGACGAGACCCACCGGCCATGCGAGGGGGGTCCTGAACCTTCTCGGCGCATCGGGCTCGCGCCGGCGCATGATCAGCATGCAGACGGCCACGGCGACAAAGGCGGTGAGCGTTCCCGCATTGGCAAGCGCTGCAAGCTCGTCCAGTGGGATGAGCCCCGCAAGGATGGCGACGATCACGCCGGTGAAGATGGTGATCCTAACCGGCGAGCCGCGCGGCGACACCGCGGCAAGGCCACGCGGCAGCAGCCCGTCGCGTGCCATCACGAAGAAGATCCGGCTTTGGCCGTAGAAAAAGGCCAGGATCACGGTCGGAAGCGCGATCACCGCCGAAGCCGCGAGGTAGGCGGCCGCCCCCGGTTGGCCAAGCTGGCGGAGAATTAGCGCCAGCGGCTCCGGGCTGTTGGCAAAGCGCGTATAGGCCACCGCGCCGATCGCGGCAGCGGCCACGGCCATGTAGATGATCACGCACAACACCATGGAGCCGACGATGCCGATCGAAAGGTCGCGCCCCGGATTCTTGGTTTCCTCGGCCGCGGTGGCGATTGCGTCGAAGCCGTAAAATGCGAAGAAGATGATCGCGGCCGCTGCCATTACGCCCACTTCCGCCCCCGGAGCCCCGCTCTTCGAAAAGCCATAGGGCATGAACGGCTCGAACTTGGCGGGATCGAAGTAGGGCAGCGCGACCGCCACGAAAACGATCAAGGCGACGATCTTCACGAGAACAAGGACCGCGTTCAGCGTTGCGCTCTCCTTGGTACCAAGGATGAGAAGCCCGCCCACCACCGCGATGATGAAGATGGCGGGAAGGTTCACGATGCCGCCGAGCTGAGGTCCTTGGATGAGCGCGGCGGGAAGCGGCGCGCCGATGCTTTCCATGAAGCCGGCCGCATAGCCGGACCAGCCGACAGCCACGGCGCTTACCACCAGCGAATATTCGAGGATCAGACTCCAGCCGACGACCCAGGCGATGAGCTCACCGATCACCACATAGGAATAGGTGTAGGCACTGCCCGATGCCGGAATCATGGTCGCCATTTCCGCATAAGCGAGCGCGGCCGCTGCACAGATGATCCCGGCGATCGCGAAGGAAAGGATTACCCCCGGCCCCGCTTTGGCTGCACCGACGCCGATCAGGGTAAGAATGCCCGTGCCGACGATTGCACCCACCCCAAGCGCGATGAGGTGCGGCCAGCCAAGCGTCTGCTTCAGCCGGTGCTCAGGCGGAATGTCATCGGCCACGATCGACTTGCGCACCTTCCAGTTGATCACCCTCATCCCCCTTATGACTGTTTTGCCAACCATGGCGCCTCGACGGGAGTTCGTCGAGCTGAACTGAACCGGCCCGCCGTTTTGCCACCTAAGAAGCTAATTGGTTGCAGCTCAGCGTAGCCGATGTGCAGCGCCTTGTTCACCGCGTCGATTTCTGTCGAAAACCGGTTTCCACCTTTCCGCTCGATGCTATGGACGGCCGCATGATCAAGCATAGCCTTATCGCCCTCGCCCTGCTCCTTGCCCCGAGCGCCTGCACCACGATGCCGAAACCGCCGCAGACTGCGCCCGGCCCGGACTTTCTTGCCCGCAACGCGGCCGCCAAGGGCGTAGTGACAACGCCAAGCGGATTGCAATATTTCGTGGTGCGTTCGGGACCGCCGACCGGTCGGCGTCCCGGACCAACCGACACAGTGACGTTCGACTATGAAGGACAGCTCACGACCGGAGAGACCTTCGACAGCAGCTATGCCCGCGGGCAGCCGATTACCGGCCCGGTCGGCGCGTTCGTGCCAGGCTTCACCGAAGCGCTGATGCTGATGCGCCAGGGGGACGAGTGGATCGTCTGGATCCCGCCCGAGCTTGGCTATGGCGATCGAGCGACCGGCACCATCCCGGCGAACAGCGTGCTTCGCTTCAGGATGGAACTTCGAAGCGTAACGCCCGCAGCCCCGGCTCAATAACGCACTTCCGCAAAAGCGGAAATCCGGTCTTGCGGCCGGAACCGCTCCGGCCGCAGATCTGCGTCGCGCGAACTTTGGTTCACGAACCTCGCACCCGCGCGAGCAAAAGCGCAGGCATCACCATAATTCAGTGGCGGTTCGTGCGCTGCCGCTGTGCAAGCTGGGCGACCGCATAGCGCCCGACGATCGCGTGGCCGGCGGCACTCAAATGAAGCTTGTCGGCGTGAAAGAGGTAGCGCGCCGCGAGCGCGGGATTTGAGAGGCAAGCCTCAGGGCAGGCACCGGCGCTGATGAGGCCAAAGGCCTTCGGATTCGCCTCGACCCTGTCGCCGAGCACGTCGAGGTCCAGATAGTGAGCGGCGACTCCCCTCTTCGACAAACGCGCTAATGCCGCTCGCATCCCGGCGTTGTAGTGCGCCGAGTAAGCTGACCCGATCCGTGCGATGGGCCGCCCCCGGACCTCCGGCAGCCGCCCTACGTCGCCGCCGAGAAAAAGGATCTTCCGAGCGCCGGCTGCCGCCAGTGCGTGCAGCCCGCGCGTTGCATTTGCGATGCTTTTGTCAGCAGCGGCGGGCATAGCAGCGATGGCCTCGGCAATCCTCGCCTCGCCCGGAGCCGCTCCGAAACACTTTTCGAACGCGCGCGCATCATTGCCGCCGATTGATACCACGACCAGATCCTGCGGCTCGAACCGGCCGCGCGAGCGGGGAAACACCGGGGGGCCTCCTCCGGCTAGGAAAGCCTTGATCTCGGTATCAAAACCGGCCGGGCGGTTGTTCTTCCCCGGCCCCGTTACGGCGCCGCCAAGCGCGAAATTCGCAAGCGGGACCCGGAGGATTTCCGCCATCGTATCGACGAAGTTCGTGCCGTCAGAGAAGCGCCCCTGAGGATAAAGCCGCGGCGGCGTCACCTCGAATAGGCGGAAAATGTTGCCATTGTCCGCGTAGCTGTCCCCAAAGGCGACGATCCGCCCGACCTTCTCAGGTGGGGCAGTCGAAGCGCAGGCAGCGCCCGCCATGGCAAAGGCCAACAGAATTGCTCGTAATATCCAGGCGCGGGCCAAATCAGTCTTCCTTGAACAGCAGCGCCACCGTGCGCGTCCGCTAGCTGGAACTTGATCGGCCTTTTGCAAGAGCTTGAACCTGCGAAGCGTCGAGCATTGCGTCGCTAACAGGAACGGGTGCTGCCGCACGAGCGGGTTGCGTTTCCTGCACCCGCTTTGTCTATCTTTGCAGTTGAGAATTAATTTTGGAGACCTAAATGGACCACCATCAGGTAACGCTCATTTACACGTGAAGGATTAGTTAACATGCGTATAGTCGAAACAGCCGCATCTAGCGTGGTCGCCATTGTCGCCCAAGTTCTGGTCATAGCAACCGCCCTCATCTGAACAAGCAAAAAACGGCTTATGCTTCCACCTTTAGTAGCACCGACATTGCCTTACCTGTTTGCTTTCTCTCTGTTGGCGGAGCAACCGGGCAGAGGCGATGTTCGGGCTATGCTCGAAGCCACTGGGCATTTTCTGGCTTAACTCGTCCCCGTCGCATTGAGCCGGGAACGGGGCTAATTTGCTTTTCCTAGCCGTGCTTTCCGAGCAGTCAGGTGATTCCACCTGAGTTAAAGCACGCTAGTAATCCTTCGACACGCGCACGTTGACGCTTTGTCGGCCGATGGTCGAGACGCTCGAAAGAAGCGAAAGCCAGCGCGTGATCTGGTACTCGAGCCGCGTAGCCGAGTAGCCGCGCGCGTCCGTTACCACCTCCACGTACACGCGGCGGCCCAGATATTTGCCGGCGGCGATGGCGGTGCCCTGGCCGGTGGAGATGTCGGCCGGCAGGATCCGGAGTCGATCGAGCCCGGTGGCCGCGCGCACGGCGTTGATCGGATCAAGCCCGCCCCCGCTATTGTTGAGGGAAGCAACCGCAGCCGCGAGCTGCAGCGCTTCGGGGGCTGACAGGTTGGTGATCGAAGTGCCGAACAGGAGCCGGCTCAAGAGCTCGTCCTGCGGCAAAGCCGGTGTGCTGGTGAAGGCAATCTCCGGCTGTTGGCTGCGTCCCGTGACCCGGATCTCCGCGTTGAGGCCCTGAACGCGGCCTTCGGCAACGATGTCGAGCGTCGGGTTCACTGGCGATTCGCCGAGGAACCGGATCACCCCGCGCTCAAGATCGAAACGGCGCCCGGCGAAATCGTAACTGCCGCGGACGAGGTCTGCGCGGCCGCTGATGCGGGGCTCCGTCACATTGCCGCCAAGCTTTAGGTCTGCCGCCCATTCGCTGTTGATGCCAAGCCCGGTCACCGCCAACCGGTTGTCGGCCTTAACCGCAAGGTCGAGCCGCCAGGGCGATGCCTGGCGCGGCGGCGGCGCATCCTCCTCGCGCCGGTTGAGCTCGCGCACCGGAAGGCGCGGCACCTGCCCTGCTGCAGTCGCGCTCCCGAGACGGAAGCTGCCGCTGATCAGTTCAACATCTCCAGTGATCGTGCCGGCGCCTCCATTCGAGCGGATCGTGATCGGGCCTGTCACGCGTGCCTTCAAATCATCCCGGTCGATAAGCTGCGCCGCCTGGGCCTGCAGCGCCACCTCCATCGCATAACCGCGGGCGGCCGATAGATCGAATGCACCGCGCCCGCTGACCCGGCCGCCGCGCGCGGTTGCACCGGCAAAGCGCTCGAGCACGAGCCGAGAGCCGTCGAATCGGCCAACCGACTGGATGTTGTCGATCACCGTGCCCGTGACCGCGCTTTCGAGCCGCGCCCGCTCCGTCCGCAGCGACCCGAGGATGCGCGGATCGCGAAGCGTTCCGCGGATGTCGGCACCGACAGCAGCAGGCCCGCTGAGATCGATCAGCTCAACGCCTGTCAGCCGCCACAATGTGTCCGCGGGCCCGTTGTAGCGCACCTGCGCGAACAAGGGCGCGCTTGCCAGCCGCTCGGCGAAACCGCCGCTGGTCCCGATCGGGGCAATTCGCGCCTGCGCCCGGCCCACCGTACGGCCTTCGCTGACGGCGACTGCTCGCATGGCCGCGTTGCGCCCGACGAGCCGCGCGGCAATGCCGACATCGACCGGCCGCGAGGAAAGAACGAGGCCGGAACGCGTAAGGCCGCGGATGCGAAGGTCCATCGCCCCGCTTGGCGGCGCGCCCGCCGTCGGGGAACGGTAGCTCAGCGTACCGGAGGCCATTCCGCCAAGGCCAAGCCTCGGGTATAGAATATCCAGCACCCCCAGCGGCATCGCCTGCATTCGCGCGTCAAAGGCGCTGCCGCTCGGGGCGAACAGTCCCGACACCGTGGCACTTCCACCCGCGAAGGTGAGTGCGGTTGGAGACAGCCGCCAGGCATCCCCCGTTTTGGTCAGCAGCGCCGGCTCGCGAACCTGGATCGGGCGACGATCCACCGTTCCCCCGCCAGTCAGCCGCACACGGCCTGGAGCGACTTGGGCGAGCGTCCGGAAGACGAAGTCACGGCCGCGGCTGCCGGTGATGTCCGCGCGGACCTGGCCGGCGCCGCCGCGCAGGCTCGCTTCAGCCCTGACGCTTGCAATCGACAGGCTGCCCCGCGTCAGACCCCGCGCCGCCAGCGTCCCCTCGACGGAGGTGGCGCCGGGGGTCAAAAGGATTACACCGTCAAGTCTGCCACTGCGGACCGCGATGGGAGGCGGCCCTGCAAAGCGGGCATTCGCTGCGGCAAGATGGGCCTCGATGCGCTGGACGCCTGCCACCGGACTGAACAGCAGCCGTCCATCGAGCCCGCCGCCGGCGACCTGCAATGCCCCCGCAAAGCCGCCAGGGTCCGCGCGCAACGTCCCGCTCGCGCCCGTGCCGGAAACATTGAGGGCCGCCACCTGGATCAGCGCCGCCTGCCCGCGCGGCAACAGGATCGCGCCGCGCGACGTGAAGGGCCCGAGGGTTGATCTTCCCGCTGCCGCATAGGCAAAGCCTTCTGCCGTGGGGTCGAGGTTGAGGGTTACGCCAGCCAAGCCCAACGCGTCGTTCGGAGCGGCCAATCGGATCGCCATCTTCGGCCGGTCGATGCGGCCGTCGAGCGTCATCGCGAAGGCTCCATATTGCCCCTGCCGGCCCGATCCTTCGAAGTAAAATGTTCCATCCGTGCGGCGCAGGCCGCTCCCGCTGATCACGATGCCCGGCGCAGTCAGCTTGAGGCCCACGAAGCGGAGAATGCCGTCATTTCCACGGACGAGGCCGGTCTCGATCTGCGGCAGCCCGCCGGCGAGGCCGAGAAGGAAGCGATTGTCGAACCGCCGCACCCACGCCCTGCCCCGGCCGGTCACCAGCGTGCCTTTGCCGCCGGGAGCCGGCACCACCTTCAGCTCCGAAAGCACGTCAACAAGCCCGAGGCCAGGAATGAGGTAGCGGGTAAGCCCGCCTGACAAAATCACGTCGTAGCGGCCGGTGACCAGGTCGACGAGCAAACTGAGCTTGCCCTTGAGCTTGTCGGAGGTGAAGCTCAGTCCCTCCCCCCTTAGCAGGTCTCGGGTGACCTTCAGCACCCCATCCACGCGGAGGTTGGCCAAGATGCCGCCGGCGACGTCGCCGACGCCGGTCACGCGCCGGGCCGTAAAGCGAACCGGCACAGCCACGAGCGCGTTCGAGATACGGCCGCGCCCCTCCGCCCGCGCGTCTTCGAATCCAGTCCGGTCGAACGCAACCCGGGGCGAGCTGATCCGGTAGACGAACTCCGCGCGCCGGAACGGCCCGTCGACAAGCGCGGTCAGCCGTACGCGATCGCCCGTCATGTTCGGAAAAAGCGAGGACGGCCTCAGAAGATCAGCGCCGATTCGCACATCGGCGAAGCGGCTTCGCGCAAGGTCGACAATGCCGCGCATTTCGACCTTCAGAGCCGACGAACGAAGCGATAGCGTGCCATCGAGCCGGCGGTCCTCCAGTGTCGAGCGCGCGTTCACCAGCACCACGGGTGCTGTGAGCCGGCCGATCTTGCCGCCGACCAGATGCTGCGCCGCGAGGCGGCCCCACAGGCTGTATATGCCGTCGGCTGCGCGCAGAGAAAGGTCGGCGCTCCGCCGGCCCGATACATCGAGCCGCGCCCTTCCGGCCCATGCACTCCAGCGTCCATCGCCCTCGATACGGAGCATGATCGGCCGTTTGGTGCCGAGCATCCCGCCGACTACGCTGTTCGCCGGTGCACCAAGCTGCACGTCGACGTCGAAATGGTTCCGGTCGGGCTCCGCATCGATCAGCAGCGACAGCCGATCGCCTCCCCTTCGCACCACCGCATTGAGGTCCACAAGCGCGCGCCCCGATCGGATGTCGGCTTCACCGGCGATGCTTGCCATCCGCCGCTGCCCCGCCACCCTTGGCTCAAGCCGCAACTGCGCGATGCGAAGGCGGCCGATGCGCACATCTAAGCCGGGAAGAATAGGTTGCGGCTCTTCGGCCGGAACCAGCTTCGGCAAGCGATGAAGAATGACGAAGTGCGACCGAAGATCGTCGATCACCAGCCGGTTGCCCAGCCAGGCGAGCGGGCGCCACGCGATATCGATGCGCGCCGATTCCAGGAACAGCCCGCTGGGATCATATGCCCTGACGTCCTTGAGCTGGGTCTTGCTCCAGATCGATCCGTCGATCCTTCCAATTCGAATCTTGAGCCCCGAGCGCGGGCTGTGCGCGGCGATCCGATCCGCAAGGAAGCGGTGGCCCGCATCGGTGTCGAGAAAGACGAGCAAAGCAGCCGCCCCGATCAGCAGCCCGATGACCGCCCCGACAAGCCCCTTCGCCGCCGCTCCGATCCAGCGGCGCCGACGCCGGCGATGCACCGGAATAGCTTCGGCGGCGAGGCTACCTTCCATCAGAAGGCTTGGCCCAGCGACACGTAGACCGCGATGCGTGGATCGCCGCTACGGCGGTTGAGCGGCGTTCCGACATCCACTCGGATTGGCCCAAAGCGCGTATGGTAGCGCGCGCCTACCCCTGCACCCAAGCGCAGATCGTCAATTTCCGGCAGTGGTGATGTGTAGATGTTGCCAGCATCTATGAACGGCACCACCCCGAAATTACCGAACCGCACCCGCGCCTCGAGCGCGAATTCCGCAAGGCTGCGTCCCCCGATCGGATCATCGAAAACCGGGTCGCGGGGGCCCAGCCGCTGAAAGCCATAGCCGCGGACCGATCCGCCGCCGCCGGCATAGAAACGGCGCGATGGAGCGATACGGTCGCGGCTTGCTCCGAAGATGGTTCCGAGCCGCGCACGTGCGGCCAGCACCACCCTGTCCGAGACCGGCCGATAGAAGCTCCCGTCGATCTGCGCCCTGGAA
>JADDQD010000040.1:0-194 GCA_016781555.1 Pseudomonadota bacterium
AGGCGTCCAAGAGTGGATGCTTCAGCACATCAAGGGTGGCGCTACATGCCCCTCAGTCCGTATAGACCGTCATCGTTCGCTCTTAACCGCCCTCGTTTTGCTCTTTGCGGGGTAACTCGTGGGGTAACGATTTAAGACAGTTGGAAAAAACCACGTAAATGCAACAACATAGTTTTGATCTGGCGGTGCTCTAC
>JADDQD010000040.1:223-14945 GCA_016781555.1 Pseudomonadota bacterium
TTCTGCGTTGGAGCGGCGCGGCATCACCTTTGATGCCATCCGGCTGACCGACCACAGCTTCAACCCGGCTTCGCCGGCAATCCCAGCTCCGGTGGTACTCAGCAGAGTCGCCATGTCCGGCTTCCTGCGCGAGGCCGAGCACGGCATCTTCTATGCGCAGGCGCTTCTGGCGCACTGGCAGTCGCACGGCGCACGCGTAGTGAACGGCGGAGACGCGCTTGCAATCGACGCTTCCAAGGCGCGCCAGCTCTCGATCATCTCGGCGCTCGGCTACCGGGTCCCGGAAACCCGGATCGTTCACCGTGCCGAGGATCTCGTGGCGGCCGCCGAGGACATGCGTTATCCGCTCCTCGTCAAGGCCAATGTCGGCGGATCCGGAGCCGGGATTGTTCGCTATGGGAGCCGCGAAGAGCTTGCTGCCTCAGTGCGCGATGGCTCGTGCCCCCGCAGCATCGACAATGTGCTCCTGGTCCAGGATTATGCGCCTGCACGTGGCGGATCGATCGTTCGAATGGAGACGCTCGGCGGGCGGTTCCTTTACGCGATCAACGTGGAAACCGGAGGCGAGAGTTTCGACCTCTGCCCGGCCGATGCCTGCGTGGCGCAGCCCGGCAGAAGCGCGATCAAGATGACGGCGGTGACACCCGAACCGGCGCTGGTCGAGGCCGCTGAGCGCATCGTCCAGGCGGTGGGAATCGAGGTCGGCGGCGTCGAGTTGCTGATCGACGACCGGGACGGCTCAGCCCGCTTCTACGACATCAATGCCTTGTCCAACTTCGTGGCCGATCCGCTGAACGTGCTCGGCTGGGATCCCCACGAGCGTCTCGTGGATTATCTCGCAGCGAGAATAGCAGAAAAGGTGAAAGAATGAGGTACGGCTTTTGGGCGCCCGTTTTCGGCGGTTGGCTGCGCAACGTAGAAGATGAGCGGATGGAAGCGAGCTGGGACTATATGTCCGGCCTCGTGCGCCGTGCGGAGCAGATCGGATACGACCTGACGCTGGTGGCCGAGCTCAACATGAACGATACCAAGGGGCGGGATGCTCCCGCTTTGGATGCCTGGTCGACGGCAGCTGCGCTCGCGGCCGTGACGGAAACCATCGAGCTGATGATCGCGGTGCGGCCGAATTTTCATCAGCCGGCGCTGTTCGCAAAGCAATCGTCGAATATCGACCAGATCAGCGGCGGCAGGCTTGCTCTCAACGTCGTTTCATCCTGGTGGGCTGACGAAGCAAGGCAGTACGGGCTTCAATTCGACGAGCATGACAATCGCTATGCGCGCACCTCGGAGTGGCTTCAGGTGGTGGAAGGCCTCTGGACGGAGCCTCGCTTCACCTTCGAAGGGAAATATTACCGCACCGAACAGGCGATCAATGAGCCGAAGCCGGTGCGCAAACCCGTCATATATGCGGGCGGCGAATCCGAAGCGGCCAAGACGATGATCACCGCGCAGTGCGACGCCTACGTAATGCACGGGGATGCGCCGCACGTGATCCGCGACAAGATCGCCGATATGCGCGCAAGACGCGAGCGCGCAGGCAAGCCCCCGATGACCTACGGCATGGCTGCCTATGCGATCGTCCGCGACAGCGAGCGCGAAGCGCAGCGCGAGGTCGAGCGCATCACCGACATGAAGGGCACGCCGCCGCCGGGCTTCGACAATTTCGAGCAGTGGCTGTCCGGCACGCAGCTCGAGCGGGAGCTGAAGATCCAGGAATATTCGGTGACCAACCGCGGCCTCAGGCCCCGGCTTATCGGCACGCCCGAGCAGATCCGCGAGAAGATCGTCGAATTCGAGGATGCCGGGCTCGATCTCCTCCTCCTCCAGATGAGCCCGCAGGCCGAGGAGATGGAGCGGTTCTCGGCGCAGGTGATCCAGCCCCAGACTGCTCCGGCAGAGCTGCAGCCGGCGCAGTAGGCGCCGTTGCCGACCTCGCGAGGAGCGCCGATGTCGCAAGCGGCCCGAATCCTGCTGGGCCTCGCCACGGGTCTCGCCGTCGGCGCCCTCGCCGGCTGGTCCGGCTGGCCGCTCGAGCCGGCACTGAGCACGGCTAGTGTGGTCGGGAGCCTCTGGCTCGACGCGCTCAGGATGACGATCGTTCCGCTGGTTTTCTCGCTGGTCGTGACGGGCATTTCATCCGCCGCTGCTTCGGTCGGGGCCGGCGGCGTCACGGGGCGGGCCCTTTCTCTTTTCGCCATTCTCCTGTTGGCATCCGGACTGGTTGGAGCTCTGCTGGGGCCGCTTCTGCTTGGCGGATGGTCGCCTGCTGGCCTGGATGCTGTCCGTGCCGGCCTCGGGGCAAGCGAGGTGCCGGATATACCGCCGCTGGCCGAATGGCTCCGGGGACTTGTGCCCAGCAATCCGATAGCGGCCGCGGCCGAGGGAGCCATCGTGCCGCTGACGCTGTTCGCGTTGCTCTTCGGACTTGCCGCCGGACGGCTTCGGCAAGAACAATCCGAGCCTGTGCTGAGCTTCTTCCGTGCCGGCGCCGAGACGATGCTCGTGATTGTGCGCTGGGTCCTGCTGCTGGCGCCGGTCGGCGTCTTCGCTTTGGCCTTCGGAGTGGCGGCCCGCATCGGCCTCGGGGCGGGCGCGGCGCTTGCCTGGTACGTGCTTCTTCAGATCATTGTGACGGTCGTGCTTGGCTTGGCGATGTATCCGCTGGCTGTTTTCGCAGGGGGCGTGAAGCCCCGGCTTTTCGCCAGAGCCGTTGCGCCGGCTCAAGCCGTTGCGGCAAGTACCCAGTCTTCGCTCGCCTCTTTGCCGCCGATGCTCGCAGGGGCCGAGCGCCTCGGCCTCAACACGTCCTTGTCGGCGGTGGTGCTGCCGCTGGCAGTGGCCTTGTTCCGTATCGCTGCCCCCGCTTCGATCGTCATCGTAACCTTGGCCATGGCCGCGATGAGCGGCGTCGAGCTTGGCGCCCAGCACATCGCGATCGTGGTGCTGCTCGCCACCTTGAACACGCTGGTGATCGCAGGTCTTCCCAACCAGATCACCTTTTTCGCGGCTTATGCTCCGCCGGCGATGGCGGTCGGCGTGCCGATCGAGCTTCTTCCGCTGCTGCTCGCGGTGGATACCATTCCCGACATCTTCTACACGGTCAGCAACGTCACGGCAGACTTGGCGGCAGCGTCGCTGGTCGATCGTAAAATGGGAGTCCCTGAGGGAGACGATCCGTTGGCGGGACCACTAGCCTAATCCGCGGCGCGAAGCAGCGCGGCAGTGTCTACGAGGGTCGCGAACTCGCCCTGAAGGTCGCTCAGTGCGGCGGCATGGACCTCGGCGGCGGGGCGGCTCCGTCCATCGATCCCGGCTCTGTCGAAGGTAGCAGTGGCGTCGCTGACCAAATAGGTGTCAAAGCCTAGGTTTCCTGCCATTCGCACGGTGGTCGACACGCAGTGGTTGGTCGTCAGGCCGACGACCACAAGCACCTCGATTCCCTGGGCGCGGAGGTCCTGTTCGAGAGTGGTGCCGATGAAAGCGCTGTTCACGTTCTTGCGGTAAATCGGCTCGCCTTCACTTGGCTGTGCTTCCGCTTTGGGCATGTTGCCGGGCGTTCCCGGGCGAAGCGGGCTTTGCGGCGAAAGCGAATCGTGCAGGATGTGGAAGACCGGCCGCTTTGCCTTGCGCCACTCGGCGATGACGCGGGCAATATTCGCCTCGGCATCGGGATTGTTTCGCTGGCCCCAGAAGGGGTCGTCGAAGCCGGTCTGAACGTCGACGACGAGAAGTGCAGCTCGGCTAAGGTCCATATTCGGGCTTTCCTGGTCACACTGTGGTGCGGCCCGCATAGATGAGTTTCCGCAAGTTGAAAGCCGGGAGCGCGGCCGGCCGCGTCCAGAGGAGCTCCCCTGCTGTGCGTGGCACGCTAGAGCAACTTGCGTGAAATCGGGATCAGCGCTCTTTTCCGTTCGGGCTGAGCTTGTGAGGGATCCCATGAAAGTACTACTTTCATGGGCACCCGTTGAAGCCCTATTCTGTCCCTTGGAGGAAAAGAAGGAAGGCCCCCTTCGACGCCGCCCGCGGCGTCGCTCAGGACAGGCTTCGACAGGCTCAGGGCGAACGGGTCCAATTTACCGCAGTTTCTCTAGCAGGGGTCGGTTGTTGGAACTCGGGCCATGCGCTTAATAGGTCCGATGACGAATCGGCGCCTTTTCGAGCTTGTGACGGATGATGGCTGTTCGATCAGCCCTTATGCTTGGCGGACCAAATTCGCATTGGCGCTGAAGGGCCTCGACTACGAAACGTGCGCCGTAGGCTTCACCGACATCCCCGCGATCGGCTCCGGTGCTTTCAGCTCGGTTCCCGTTCTTCAGGACGGCGAGCAATGGCTCGGCGACAGCTGGGTGATTGCGGCGTACCTTGACGATGCATTTCCGGATAGCCCACGGCTTTTCTCTTGCCCTGCTGAGCGGGCGATGGTGCTGTTTTTCGAAAAATGGATCGCGAGCGAAGTCATCTCGCAGATGTTCCGCATCTGCGTGTTCGACATCCACAATCGCTTGAGGGCAGCAGATCGCGCTTATTTTCGAAGAACCCGCGAGGCGCGCCTGGGCCAGCCGCTGGAGGCTGTCCACGCCGAACGCGACCGCTACCTGCCAATCCTGAGGCAGCACCTGCAGCCGATGCGGCTGGCCTTGCGGCAAAGTCATTTCCTCGGCGGAGATGCTCCGAATTACGCAGACTTCATCGCTGCGGGCGCGTTTATCTGGGCGGGCAGCGTCGCGAGCCTCAAGCTGCTCGAAGCCGACGATCCGCTGTTCGAGTGGTTGGGCCGCTGCCTGGATCTCTATGATGGGGTCGGATCTTCACTCTCGCTCCCCGGCTTCGGCTTATAAGGTTCAGTCCCGCGAGGTGCGTCTTGCACCCACGCTCGGCTCGCATGTTCTTGATTTCACGAGCTGGGCTCACGACCTTTCGGGGTCCAATACCTTCCCAGCCGAGATCGCGATGACCTTCCATTTCCCGTTCACGAACAGCTACGCCCGCCTTCCGGAGCGGTTCTATGCCCGTGTCGCGCCGACCGCGGCGACGGCGCCGAAGCTCATTAAGGTTAACCGGGATCTGGCATTGGAACTTGGCCTCGACCCGGACTGGCTCACCAGTCCCGAGGGCGTCGAAATCATAGCAGGCAAGCGCCTGGCCGAGGGATCAGAACCGATCGCGACCGCCTATGCAGGGCATCAGTTCGGCAACTTCGTCCCGCAGCTCGGCGATGGGCGTGCCATTCTGCTCGGGGAAGTGATCGATCAAGCCGGCAAGCGGCGCGACATCCAGCTGAAGGGCTCTGGCCGGACGCCCTTTTCCCGCGGCGGCGACGGCAAGGCTGCGCTTGGCCCGGTGCTTCGGGAATATGTGGTGAGCGAGGCCATGGCTGCGCTCGGCATCCCGACCACCCGCGCCCTTGCCGCGGCTACCACCGGTGAGACGATTGTGCGCGACACGCTGCTGCCGGGCGCCGTTCTTGCCCGCGTGGCATCCAGCCACGTCCGTGTCGGCACGTTTCAGTTCTTCGCCGCGCGTGGTGACACGGAGGGGGTTCGACTTCTCGCCGATCATGTGATGAGCCGCAATTATCCGCATGCGCCTGGAGCGGAACGGCCCTACCGCGCTCTTCTGGACGCAGTGATTGCTGCGCAGGCCGAACTCATTGCCCGCTGGTTGATGGTGGGATTCATCCACGGCGTCATGAACACTGACAACATGTCGGTCGCTGGCGAGACGATCGATTACGGCCCCTGCGCCTTCATGGATGCTTACGATCCCGCGACCGTGTTCAGTTCGATCGATCGGCTGGGTCGCTATGCCTATGGCAATCAGCCGCAGATCGGGCTTTGGAACCTGACCCGCTTTGCTGAAACTCTGTTGCCCTTGCTGAATGAGGATCAGGAGCAGGCAATAGGGGAGGCGCAAGAAGCGCTTTCGACTTTCGCACCCCTTTTTCAGCGGGCCTATAATGAGGGACTTCGCAAGAAACTTGGGCTGTTCACCGAGCGCGAGGAAGACGCCGCGCTGGCGGGCGGGCTGCTTTCAGCCATGGCGCAGAACCAGGTGGACTTCACATTGCTCTTCCGCCGCTTGGCAGACGCTCAGGTGGAAGGTGATGGCGATGAGGCGGTGCGTGCGCTGTTTGTCGACCCCGCCGCATACCAGGCCTGGGTGCCTGGCTGGCGAGCGCGCATCGCGGCCGAGCCGCAGGACATAGCCACCCGGCGAGCGGCCATGCGCGCCGTCAACCCGGCCTACATTCCGCGCAATCATCGCGTCGAGGCGATGATCGAAGCGGCCGTTGCGCAGGGGGACTTTGCGCCGTTCGAAGAACTGCTGTCGGTGCTCTCGCGCCCGTACGACGATCAACCCGAATTTGCCCATTATGCGCAGCCCCCGGCAGAAGAGGAACGCGTGCACGCGACTTTCTGCGGCACCTGAGGCCAAAGATGCTGGGCCAGCAAAGCTAGAGCAGACTGTGCTAAATCTGACCCGTTCGCCCTGAGCCTGTCGAAGCCTGTCCTGGAGCGACGCCGCGGGCGGCGTCGAAGGGGGCTTTCCTCCTTTCAATCAAGGGGTAGAACAGGGCTTCAACGGGTGCCCACGAAAGTACTACTTTCATGGGCACCCTCACAAGCTCAGCCCGAACGGAAAGAGCACTGATCCGATTTCACGCAAGTTGCTCTGGCGCCGACCTCTTTGATCCGCGGCTTTTTGCGCGTGTTGCGCGTTCGTTCGAACATGCGCGCTTTCCTCGATTTTGAAGCTTCTTCGCTGGGCAAGAAAGGCTTTCCCATCGAGGTGGGGTGGGTGTTCGAAGACGGCAGGGCGGAAAGCTTCCTCATCAAACCGGCCCCCGAATGGTCGGATTGGGACGCGGAAGCGGAGGCGGTGCATGGCATCAGCCGAGCCATGCTGGATGCACGCGGTTCGCCGCATGATCTGGTAGCGCACCGCATGCTGGAGGCTCTGTCACGACATGTCGTGTACGCCAGCGCGCCCTCATGGGACGGAAAATGGCTGAGCGCCTTGCTCCGGGCGGCCGGGCTGCCGCGGCACGCCATGCGACTGCGCGACACGGAGGAGGCGCAGTTCGAACTTGCCGCTGAGGTGCTTGGCTCTGCGTTTCCGGCAGAGGCTCTTCGCGGCGTTGTGGCCGAAATCATGGAAACGGCCCGCAGCAACTGCGATCGACATCCGGCGGCACACCGTGCCCTCGCCGACGCGGAACGGGAACGGCAGATGTGGCTTGAAGTCAGGCGCCTGGCCGAGAATATGAAGGCTGTAAGGGCTGACATCGCCTGACGGCACGAGCAGCATGGCGTCGTAGGGCCAGCTGACGCGGAGCAACACGATTGGATACAAACGCTCTCTTCACCTTCGTCGCACGCCAGTCACTTTTTTGGCAAGAAGGTGCTACTGCTCAAGGGAAAAGTTCGTTAAGGCCCGATTCGCCGAAGCGGTGCTTACACCTGTGAATCGGTGCGGGCGGGATCCCAAAACGAGAGTTTCATCCCCTCTCGGTGACGAGGGTCCCGCCCGTTTCAACCACCGGAGCCAGCTATGGAACCCAGTTTGATCGTGTCGGAGCGGAGCGTGGAAGAAGCTGCCGTTGAACGCAGTGGCGCCGAAATCCTGATCGAAGCCTTGACCGACCTCGGCGTGGAGTTCGTATTCGGCTACCCGGGCGGTGCCGTTCTCCCGATCTATGATGCCCTGTTCCGGCAGAGCGGTATCCGCCACATCCTGGTTCGTCAGGAAGGCGGCGCAGTGCATGCCGCGGAGGGCTATGCCCGTTCAACCGGAAAGCCGGGCGTCGTGCTGGTTACCTCCGGCCCCGGTGCCACCAACGCGATAACCGGCATCGCCGACGCGCTGATGGATTCAATCCCGATCGTCGTGATCACCGGGCAGGTTCCGACCGCGTTGATCGGCACGGATGCCTTTCAGGAGTGCGACACCGTCGGGATCACCCGGCACTGCTCAAAGCATAATTATCTGGTGAAGGATCCTGCCAAGCTCGGCGCCATCATCCACGAAGCCTTCTACCTGGCGACGTCCGGTCGTCCCGGGCCGGTGGTCGTCGACCTGCCCAAGGACGTTCAGGTCGCCACTGCGGAATATCGCAAGCCTGCTGCCATTTCGCACAAAACCTACCGCCCCCAGGTGGAGCCGGACTCCGCCCTCATAGAGGCTGCCGTGGAGATGCTCGCCTCCGCCGAGCGCCCGATCCTCTACACCGGCGGCGGCATCATCAACGCCGGACCGGAAGCGACCCGTAGCTTGCGCGAACTGGCGGAGCTCACCGGCGCACCCGTGACCTCAACGCTGATGGGCCTCGGAGCGCTTCCCGCCTCTTCAGCGCAATGGCTCGGAATGCTCGGCATGCATGGCACTTACGAAGCCAATATGGCAATGAACCGCGCCGACCTTATCCTGTGCGTCGGCGCGCGGTTCGACGACCGGGTCACAGGCCGGCTGGATGCCTTTTCGCCCACCTCCAAGAAGATCCACATCGACATCGACCGATCGTCAATCAACAAGAATGTCCGTGTTCACTTGCCCATTGTCGCTGACGCCGGACGTGCGCTTGCCCGGATGGTGGAGCTTTGGCGCGAGCGTCAGCACAAGGCCCCCGACACACGGGACTGGTGGTCCAGGATCACGGGATGGCGTGCCCGCAATTCGCTGGACTTCCCGCCATCGGCTTCGGAGATCATGCCGCAGCACGCCATCCGCCGGCTGTGGGAGGCAACTAAGCAGCGCAGCCCGATCATCTCCACGGAAGTGGGACAGCATCAGATGTGGGCGGCGCAGCATTTCGGCTTCGACGCTCCAAACAAGTGGCTCACCTCGGGCGGCCTCGGCACGATGGGCTATGGGCTTCCCGCTGCGATCGGAGCTCAACTGGGACATCCCGACGCGCTGGTGATCGACATTGCAGGCGAGGCGTCGATCCTGATGAATATCCAGGAAATGTCCACGGCCGTGCAGTATCGCCTTCCGGTCAAGGTCTTCATCCTCAACAACGAATATATGGGGATGGTCCGCCAGTGGCAGGAGCTGACTTATTCGAGCCGCTACTCGGAAAGCTACAGCCAGGCGCTTCCGGATTTCGTGAAGCTTGCCGAAGCCTATGGCTGGAAGGGCCTGCGCATCGAGAAGCCCGACGAACTCGACGGGGGCATCGCGGCGATGCTTGCGCATGACGGCCCGGTCATGGTGGACTGCAGGGTCGCCAAACTCGCCAATTGTTTCCCGATGATCCCCTCAGGGGCTGCCCACACGGAGATGATCCTCCAGGCGAACGAAGTGTCGGGCGAGATGGATGATGAAGCAAAGGCTCTTGTCTGATGCGGCTCAAGGCTGAAGCGACCGAGCGGCATACGTTGTCCATTCTGGTCGATAACGAAGCCGGCATCCTTGCGCGCATTGCCGGCCTGTTTTCCGCACGCGGTTACAACATCGAGAGCCTCACCGTGGCGGACGTCAGCCACGACTTGGCGGTTAGCCGGATTACCATCGTCACGTCCGGTTCTGCGCACGTGATGGAGCAGATCCTGGCGCAACTCGAACGGCTGGTGCCGGTGCACAAGGTTACGGACCTGACTTCGCTCGGACCTCATGTCGAGCGCGAACTTGCGCTCGTGAAGGTGGCAGGGACGGGCGAGCATCGGATCGAGGCAATGCGGCTTGCGGACATCTACCGTGCACGCGTTCTCGATGCGACGACGGGCAGCTTCGTATTCGAGCTGACCGGAGGCACGGAGAAGATCAACACCTTCATCGACCTCATGCGCGAGGTCGGCCTAGTCGAAGTGGCACGCACGGGCGTTGTTGCAATCGCCCGCGGCAGGGAAGCCGCGTAATCTGTTCATGAAAATACCAGGGGAGCTTAATATGCGTGTCTTCTACGATCGCGACGCCGATCAGGACCTGATCAAAAGCAAGAAAGTCGCGATCGTCGGCTATGGAAGCCAAGGCCATGCCCATGCCCAAAATCTGAGAGACTCCGGCGTCGGTGAGGTTGCAATTGCGCTTCGGCCAGGATCCGCCTCGGCGCAGAAAGCCGAGGGCGCAGGCTTTCAGGTGATGTCGTCTGGCGATGCCGCCGGCTGGGCGGACGTGGTGATGGTTCTTGCGCCAGACGAGCACCAGGCAGCAATTTACGAGGCCGAAATCGGCCCCAACATGAGGCCGGGCTCAGCGCTTGCGTTCGCGCATGGCCTCAACATCCATTTCGGCCTCATCGAACCGCGCGCCGACATCGACGTGTTCATGGTTGCGCCCAAGGGGCCGGGGCACACCGTGCGTTCCGAGTTCGTCCGGGGCGGCGGCGTGCCGTGCCTGCTTGCCGTTGCCCAAGAGGCCGAGGGGACCAACGGCAACGGTTATGCCAAGGCGCTTGCACTCTCCTACGCGAGCGCCGTCGGCGGCGGCCGCTCGGGCATCATCGAGACGACCTTCAAGGAAGAATGCGAAACCGACTTGTTCGGCGAACAAGCCGTTCTCTGCGGCGGCGTCACGCATCTCATCATGGCGGGTTTCGAAACACTGACGGAAGCGGGCTACTCACCCGAAATGGCCTATTTCGAGTGCCTGCACGAGATGAAGCTGATCGTCGACCTCATGTACGAGGGCGGCATCGCCAACATGCGTTATTCCATTTCGAACACGGCTGAATTCGGTGACTACCAGATCGGACCAAGGATCATCACCGAAGAGACCAAGGCCGAGATGAAGCGGGTTTTGGAGGACATTCAGAAGGGCCGCTTCGTGAGTCGGTTCCTCAGCGACAACCGGATCGGCAATCCCGAGATGAAGGCTGCAAGAGCCCTCCAGCGCGGGCACGAGATCGAGAAGACGGGCGCGAAGCTTCGCGCTATGATGCCTTGGATCGGATCGAACAAGCTGGTCGACAGGACGAAGAACTAAGCCGTGACCGACACTATTCTCATCTTTGACACGACCCTCAGGGATGGCGAGCAGTCCCCTGGCTGCTCCATGAACCTCGAAGAGAAGCTGCAGGTCGCGCATCAGCTCGAAGAGCTTGGCATCGACATCATCGAGGCCGGATTTGCGATCGCTTCCGAAGGCGATTTTCTCGCCGTCACGGAAGTCGCGAAGCAGTGCCAGCGGGCGGTCGTTGCGAGCTTGGCGCGGGCGTCCTCGCTCGACATCGAACGCGCCTGGGAAGCGCTGCGGCATGCGCGCCGCCCGCGTATTCACACCTTCATTGCGACCTCTCCGCTTCACATGCGGGTGAAGCTCGGCAAGTCGCCGGATCAGGTGCTGGAGGCGATCGACGCTTCGGTAAGGCTGTCGAGGAAGCTTTGTGCGGACGTCGAGTGGTCTGCGGAAGATGCGACGCGTTCGGATCCGGATTTTCTCGCACGAGCAATCGAAACGGCCATCTCGGCAGGCGCACGGACGATCAACCTTCCCGACACGGTTGGTTATGCAACGCCAGAAACCTACGGTGCTCTGTTCCGTGACATGATCGAACGGGTGCCGAACTCCGACCTCGCCGTGTTTTCGACCCATTGTCACAACGATCTGGGGCTGGCAGTCGCCAATTCCCTGGCGGCAGTTCTGGCCGGCGCACGGCAGGTCGAATCGACGATCAATGGCATCGGCGAGCGGGCCGGCAACGCGGCCGTCGAAGAGATCGCCATGGCTCTCAAGGTGCGGCACGACGTGATGCCGCTCACGACCAACGTGCGATCCACCGAGATCACAAAGGCCAGCCGCCTGGTTTCGGCGGTGACAGGCTTCCAAGTTCAGCCCAACAAAGCGATCGTTGGAGCCAATGCCTTCGCGCACGAGAGCGGCATCCACCAGGACGGGATGATCAAGGATTCGTCGACTTACGAGATCATGACGCCGGAAAGCGTCGGCCTCGTCACCTCGAACCTGGTGCTTGGCAAGCATAGCGGCCGCGCCGCCTTTCGCCAGAAACTGCAGGAGCTCGGCTATGAGCTTGGCGACAATGCCTTCCAGGAGGCCTTCGCCCGGTTCAAAGAGCTGGCAGATGCGAAAAAGGACATTTTCGAAGAAGACCTGATCGCGCTCGTCGACGACGAGATGCTGCGGGGGCACGATCCCATCCAACTTCAGGAAATAGAGGTTTATTGCGGCTCGAACGGCCCGCAGCGCGCAATCCTCACCCTGGAAGTGGATGGGGAGGAGAGAACCGCCGCAACGCGCGGAAATGGCCCCATCGACGCGATATTCGCTGCCATGCGAAAGCTTGTGCCGCACGATCAAGCACGACTCGAACGCTATGAGGTGCACGCGGTGACCGGCGGCACCGATGCGCAGGCCGAAGTTTCCGTTCTCCTTTCGGAAAACGGGATTACCACCCGGGGCCGAGGCGCCCATCACGACACCATGGTGGCAAGCGCTCGAGCTTATGTGAACGCGCTGAACAAGCTGATGGTGAAAAGGGTGCGGGCTGCGGGAGTGCACGCCTCCCTTTGATCCGGCTGCTCAGGCAGGAGCTGAAACTGCGCCCGCCACGGCGGCGCCGGCTACGCAAATTCAAGGAGCAGTTATATGTTTAGGGGGTCCATCACTGCCCTTGTGACGCCTTTTCGTGATGGAGCGGTCGACGAGCCCGCGCTTCGAAAGCTGGTTGAGTGGCAGATCGCCGAAGGCACGAACGGGCTGGTGCCGTGCGGCACGACGGGCGAGTCCCCGACGCTGACGCACGAGGAGCACCGGCGGGTCGTCGAACTCACCATCGAGGCCGCCGGCGGCCGAGTGCCGGTGATCGCCGGTGCCGGATCGAACAACACTCAAGAGGCGGTCCAGCTCTCGCGACACGCTGAACAAGCCGGGGCTGACGCGCTTCTGATCGTGGCGCCTTATTATAACCGGCCGAGCCAGGAAGGCATTTACCAGCACTTCCGCCACATCGATCGCGCGGTCGGCATTCCGATCATCGTCTACAACATACCGCCACGCAGTGCGGTGGATATCTCGGTCGAGACGCTGAAGCGCATCGAGGAGGATTGTCCGAACGTAGTCGGCGTCAAGGACGCGACCATGAACCTTGCGCGGCCGTCACTCGAGCGGATGGCATGCGGAGAGGGGTTCAATCTGCTTTCAGGCGAGGACGCCACGGCGCTCGGATACATGGCCCATGGCGGCCATGGCTGTATCTCCGTCACTGCCAATGTGGCGCCGCGTCTATGTGCAGAGTTCCAGTCTCTTTGCCTGGCCGGCGACTTCAGGCGGGCGCTTTCCTACCAGGACAGGCTGATGCCGCTTCACCGGGCGCTGTTCCTCGAGCCCAATCCAGCCGGGCCAAAATTTGCTCTCCAGCGCCTCGGCATCATGACGAGCGAAGTCCGCGCGCCGCTGCTCCAAGCTTCGCCTTCCGTGCAACGCGAGATCGAAGCCGCCATGGCCCATGCTGGGGTTTTGGACTGAAACAACATCCGAAAATAATCATCCCGGGAGTGCAGAGTTGATCATTCACAAGTTCGGCGGAAGCAGCCTGGCCGATGCCGCTGGCTTCAAGCGCGTTGCCGAGATCGTGGGCAAAGCAGCTTATCCGATCTCGGTCGTGGTTTCAGCCATGGGAGGTGTAACGGACGCGCTTGCCGCTGCGGTGGGGGCAGCTGCGGCACGCAACCCGTCTTATCGGGAGATTCTTGCCTCCCTCCAGACCAAGCATGTTGCGACGGCGCAGGAACTTCTCGCCGCTGACGGCGCCGCGCTTCTGATCGAGACGTTCGAGCGCGACTTCGAGGATTTGAACGACGTGCTGCGTGCCGCCTGGATCTTGCGGGACGCCAGCCGGGGTACTTTCGACATGGTGATGGGCTATGGCGAGATCTGGTCGGCGCAGATGCTTTCCGCCTTGCTTGGCGCCAGAGGCGCCCGATCCGGCTGGATGAACGCGCGCGAGGTGCTCGTCGTGCAGCCTGCTAAAGCGGTGCCCGAAGTCAATTGGCAGGCGTGCCGTGAGCGGCTCGCCGCGTGGGAAGCGGCTCACCCGGCAAGCCCGGACATCCTTGTCGTGACCGGCTATGTCGCATCGACCAACGAGGGCGTTCCAGCCACGCTTGGTCGCAACGGAAGCGACTATTCGGCCTCGATCTTCGCCGCGCTTCTCCAGGCGGACGAAGTGAACATCTGGAGCGACGTCGATGGCGTAATGAGCGCGGATCCGCGCTTCGTTCCGGACGCAGTTTTGCTCGACGCGATCTCCTACCATGAAGCGAGTGAACTTGCCTATTTCGGGGCCAAGATCATCCACCCTGCCACCATGGGGCCGGCGGTGGAACGCTCGATCCCGGTGTGGATACGCAACACGTTCAATCCGGACGGCCAGGGAACGCGGATCCACGTGTCCGGCTCGGCGCAAATGGTGAAGGGTCTTTCGACCGTGGAGTCGGTCGCGCTGGTGAACATCGAGGGCACCGGCCTGGTCGCCGTTCCGGGTATGACCGATCGGCTGTTCGCGACGCTTCGCGAATTTGAAATCTCGCCGCTGATGGTGTCGCAGGGCAGCTCGCAGCATTCGATCTGCATCGTGGTCCCTGAAGCAGATGCCGAGCGCGTGAAGGAGGTTCTGGAAGGCGCCTTTTATGCTGAGCGACATCAAGGCCAGATCCAGACGATCGAGGTCGATCCCGATTGCACGCTCCTGGCGCTGGTCGGCGACGGGATGGCCGGGCATCCCGGTGTTGCAGCGCGCTTCTTTGGCGCGCTCGGAAAAGCCGGC